>NZ_RXPT01000011.1:0-200246 GCF_003965585.1 Enterobacter sp. WCHEn045836 | reverse complement strand
ACAGGAAACGCCTCAGCGATTTACAGCCGGACCAGGGCGTCGCTGTAAGTCATTTATTTTCCTAAAACAACTTTCGTCGCTTTCGGTAAAAAAATTACTGGGGATCCCTCAACCCTTTGGGAGAGAGTTAGTGTGAGGGTCTATCCAGGATTCGTATGCTATGATTCATCCAGGACAAAAACACCAACAGAATGAATCACATGAAACTCGACGCCTTTATTCAGCATGCGGTCAGTTCGGTTCCGATCAGCGGGACGTCGCTAATCTCCTCGTTATACGGTGATGCGCTTTCCCATCGCGGCGGCGAGATCTGGCTTGGCAGCCTGGCCGCGTTGCTCGAAGGGATGGGCTTTGGCGAGCGCTTCGTGCGAACCGCGCTGTTTCGCCTCAATAAAGAGGGCTGGCTGGATGTCTCCCGCATCGGGCGTCGCAGCTATTACCGCCTGAGCGACAAAGGGCTGCGTTTAACCCGCCGGGCGGAGAATAAGATCTACCGCGCGGAGCTGCCTGCCTGGGATGGCAAATGGCTGCTGCTGCTCTCCGAAGGTCTCGATAAAACCACGCTTGCCGACGTGAAAAAACAGCTTATCTGGCAAGGGTTTGGCACGCTGGCGCCCAGCCTGATGGCTTCGCCCTCGCAGCATCTGGCGGATGTGCAGTCGCTGCTTCATGACGCGGGCGTGGCGGAAAATGTCATCTTCTTCGAAGCCCATTCACCGCTGGCACTTTCTCGCGCGGCGCTGCGTTCCCGCGTTGAGGAGTGCTGGCAGCTGACCGAACAGAACGCGATGTACGAGACGTTTATTCAGTCGTTCCGTCCGCTACTGCCGCTGCTGAAAGAGGCTACGCCGGAAGAGCTTACGCCGGAGCGTTGCTTCCACATCCAGCTGTTACTGATCCACTTTTATCGTCGCGTGGTGCTGAAAGACCCGCTGCTGCCAGAGGAGCTACTGCCTGCGCACTGGGCGGGTCAAAGCGCGCGACAGCTTTGCATCAACATCTATCAGCGTGTGGCACCGGGAGCGCTGGCGTTTGTCAGCGAGAAAGGCGAAACCTCGGTGGGTGAACTGCCCGTGCCCGGCACGCTTTATTATCAACGCTTTGGTGGTCTTGCGACCGCATAAGGAGTGAGGATGCCTGTTTATCAAATTGACGGTCTGACGCCGGTGGTGCCAGACGAGAGCTATGTCCACCCGACAGCGGTGCTCATTGGCGATGTGATCCTGGGCAAAGGTGTGTATGTCGGCCCCAATGCCAGCCTGCGTGGTGATTTTGGCCGTATTGTGGTGAAAGATGGCGCGAACATTCAGGATAACTGCGTCATGCACGGCTTCCCGGAGCAGGATACGGTGGTGGAAGAGGACGGCCATATTGGCCACAGCGCCATTCTGCACGGCTGTATTGTCCGCCGCAACGCCCTGATAGGGATGAACGCAGTGGTGATGGACGGGGCGGTGATTGGCGAAAACAGCATCGTCGGCGCGGCGGCCTTTGTGAAGGCGAAAGCCGAGATGCCCGCTAACCATTTGATTATCGGCAGTCCGGCGAAAGCGATTCGTGAGCTGAGCGAACAGGAACTGGCCTGGAAGCAGCAGGGCACGCGCGAGTATCAGGTGCTGGTGGAGCGCTGTAAGCTGACGATGCATCAGGTGGAGCCGCTGCGCGAAGAAGAGCCGGGACGCAAACGACTGACGTTTGATGAGAATTTACGGCCGAAATCGGCGGTGTGAGCGGGGGGAATTCAGTTGGACTTAGAAACAGCGCGTTTAAAGCTTGAACCCTATCATGACGATCATTATGAAGGCTTGCGGGTGATGGATGGCGATCCCGGCGTGATGCGGTATATCAGCCAGGGGATCGCTAAAACGCCGGAAGAGACCCGGGAAGGGATCCGACGCGTTCAGGCCCGTTGGGCAAAATACGGCTTTTCGTGGTGGGCGATTAAAGAGAAGGCGTCTGGTGAGGTCGTTGGCGCAGCATGTCTCCAGCATCTGGCTAACGTGGAGGGCGCCCCGCTGGAGATTGGTTGGCGACTTATCCCGGAACACAATGGCAAAGGTTACGCAACGGAAGCCGCAAAAGCGATTATTGCGTTCGCGGCAGAACAGGTGGGTGCCACTTATCTGGTTGCGGTTGCCGATCCGGACAATGTCCCCTCGCAGCGTGTGATGCAACGGTTAGGTATGACGTTCAAGGCGATAGAAGAGCATTATGATGTGCCTTGTGTGGTGTATGAACTCAACCTTTAACATACTGCATGCTGATGATTGAAAGACTTTTGGGGGCTACTCTGTTTTTCGTAGCCACTCACTTTTGGTCAGCGAATAGAGTAGACTCGGCGGGGCATTCTCAACATCCAGAATCTCTTTGATATATTTTAATCCCGCTTTTTCAAGAACGTTTTGCGATGCGTGATGGTTCCTTCTCACGACCGCTGATATTTCCGTTAAGTTGATTACTTCAAAACCGTATTTGATCGCAGAGGTTGCAAATTCTGTCGCGAAACCTTTTCCCCATGCCTCAGTGCAAAATCGATAACCCAGATTATTAAGACGGCTATCTGCAAAGTCACGAATTCCCAGCCCGCCAAAACCGATGATGCTATCTATATTATTGTGAAGTGAGATAGTCCAGTTTCCAAAACCATGGGTATTCCAGTGACCGATCCAGCGATTCATGACCGATTGCGCGTAGTCAATGTCCGGGTAGGGACCAGCAGGGTTAAAGGTATTAGTCGCTGGATCGCCATAAATTTTGAAAAGTGCAACGACATCTGACTCTCTTACAGGGCGAAGATGTAAACGTTTCGTTTTAACTTTCATCGTTGTCCTCCTGATGAGCGATATCAGGTATTCTGTTTTCACATAACAGTTTTTACCTGGATGCAAGAAGTTATCTTATGACGTTACTTTTACGACAAGCAACATCAGCAGATTCAGTATTACTCAAGGAACTGGGCTATCGCATCTATCCCGCGCACTTTAAGCATCTGTGGAAGTCGGAATCAGAGCTGAGCGATTTTCTGGAATCCGAATATTCCGTTGCAGCGATAGAACAGAGTCTGAGAGACAGCGGAACAAGCTGGTATGTGGCGGACCTTGATCAACCGATTGGCTTTATGAAACTGACATGGGAAGCCACAATCCCTGATACCGACATCAGCGGTGTGCTTCTTAACAAACTCTATCTTGATCCGACCAAGACGAGTAATCACTACGGTCAGACCATGTTTAGCAGCGTCATCGAACTTACCCGCAGTCATGGCAAAAAATTTCTGTGGCTCGAGGTGCTTGAACAGAATGAACGTGCCCGGCGATTTTATGAAAAGCAGGGGATGCGGTTTATCAAGGATACGGTTTTCGAAACAGCGTCGCAGCGGAGTGTATTGAAGATCATGGGGATGGGGTTATAGCTTTCCTTTGCTTATAGGGGGCGTTTCGTCTTCGTCAGACAGGGAATATTGGCTTAGAAAGAGGGATGGGGGAGATCTGGCTATGCGGGCTCATCAACAGCACAAGTCACGTAAATTGTATCGTAGCGTCAACACGACGACACGACACTATTCTAACAACCCTGGCGCTGAGTATCGCTGGGAACGTAATCGTAAAAAATCCGGGGATGAGTTGCTGGTAACACGTGAAACCATGCACAGTGGACAAAAGCGAGGGCGTGACTACACGCCATTGTTTTACTTTTTGCTCAAACAGATTGGCAAGCCGTGGGATGGCGTTTTCAGCGAAGTTTGTGGACGTCTTGATACTACCGAGCCTGTGTTCTGGTTAGTCGCGTTGCATGAGCATCAGCAAAGGGATTTAGTCTGTATTGGCGATAGCAGCTTTTATCCGGGCCTGTTTGTTGACGAGAATGGCATTTTACAACAGGTTAACCCATCGATTAGTGCCAGGGACGTAAAGGTGACTTGCCGCTGCTGTACGCACACCTTTATTGGTGAGCCTGTGCCCTGGAGGGAGGAGTGAAATATGGGACTGTTGCGCTACAGGTGTAGTGTTCCGTTCGCGATGAGAATGATTGCAAAATTACGGTGAATAGTCTGTGAGGTGATCCATTCTTCTGTCTGTTTGGTGCCAGAAGCAGACGTTGCTCCGTAAGGGGCAGGGCCGGATATCTCCAGACCTTCAAATCAAAACAGTAGTTTCTTTCATATAGATTAATTAAATACCTAAGCGATATCGCTGTTCATCCGATAGAGGATTTTTTATAGCCTCTTGATACGCTGCCTCACATTTGAGCCAAAATTCATGATGGGATGTACGTAACTCAGCTCCAACAAGTGCATTAAATCTAACCCAAAAACGATATCTCACAGCACCCAAACTTAACAAGCTTTGGAAACATGTTGGATTGTGTGTTTTTGAATCATAAGGGACAATAAGTCCTCCATGTCTTGCATAACTATGTCTTCCGTATGTCTCTCGATAAGCTAAGTAGATTGGATCAACATCAATGTGTAGAAAGATTATGTTCCTACTCGTTTTTCCTATAGCAAATTCGCAAGCTTCTATTGGGCGAGGGCCACCTGCTTCTGCAATTTGGCAGCATAAAATTTTTGAAAAGTATCTAAACACATTGAGGTAAGCTTCTGATTCCAAATTATACTGTGGCATATTAAACACCTCGGAAGGGTCCCTACCTTCTGATATAAGCGATGATACTAAAGTATGAAAATGATCAAACTCCTGATCTGCAGGCTGTGTGCGAGAGCCATTGCATGAAGAGCACATTCGTGCCGAAAAATGGAAAGCCTTAGACTTAGGCCCTTGTGCTGTACGAAGATTGCCGCCATCATCAAAATCTCCAATGACCATTGCATTACTTCCAAAAATTTTTCTCAACGCCGAAGCTTTTATTTTGTGCTCTCCGGTGAGAGAACCACTAGATCCGCATAAGCAACAGCCTTCTGTCTGATACGATTTGAAGAATATTTCCATTAAGATCACCAAATGTGTATGACATTTCTTAGATGTAGAGGCTTTGTCAGCAACACGATAAGTATCCCAGAAAGTCTCGCTGTTGACATTAAATCACCTTTTAAACTATGACTTAACGTCCGCTCCTCGCTCAAAGCGGACACCCACCGACAGCGTAGATCCTCTGAAATGGTCTCGAATATGCAAAGTGAAAACGTTTATGTCACGGACATCACACCTTCGCAGACTTCCGTAAAACAATCAAATCCCCCTTTTCAGTGCATAAACCGCTCAGAAAGCCGATCCCCGAACAGCATAATGGCGAGCCCGATCAGCATAACCAGCATTCCGCTTAGCTTCAGTATCGAGACTGGCCGCCTCATTGCGCCCAGCAGACCAAAATGGTCAATCACCTGCGATGAGAGTAATTGCCCGACAATCGCCAGCCCGAGCAGGGCTGAAAAGCCGATCTTCGGTGCAAGCACTACGTAGCTGAAGAGGGCACATGCCCCAATCAGGCCGCCCGTCAGACTCCACAGTGGTTGAGACGGAATGGCCGCAAGTGTGGTGAATAATCCCCCGCGCAGCAGCGAGTAAATTCCAAGACTGAATGCACCGGCAGCAAAAGAAAACAGCGCGGCCGTCACCGGATCACCGCCGAGTCCTCGTGCGAGTTGGCTATTCAGCGTCGTTTGCAGGGTGATCCCAAGACCGGCGGCAAACGCGATGAGGTAATAGATCATCTGTTTCATCCCTGTCAGTGTGCCTGCACCAGCGGCAGAAAGGTTTCGGCAAACATGTCTGGTTCATATCCGGCGGCGGCAAACAGGTACTCTCGCGATTCATCAACCACTGCACGCAGGCGCGCGCTGTCTACGCCAAGGACTTTGCCGTTCTGCTTGACGATACGCCCACCGATCAGGACGGTATCGATATTGCTGCGCTCTGTCGCATGTACCACCGTGCCAAAGGCATTCCCGGATGGGTAGAGATTGATGTCGCTGGTGTTAATCAGGATCAGGTCGGCCTGTTTGCCAGGCGTCAGGCTGCCAATTTTGTCCTGCAACCCTGCGCAGGCTGCACCATTGACCGTCGCCGCTTTAAGGAGTTGCGCTGCCGGGAGCGTTGTTAGCGAATGAGGGGTATCGCAGCACTGCTGCTGATGCATCCCTATCACCCGTTGCAGGTAAAAGGCCACACGCATTTCCATAAACATGTCTGTACTGTAAGACGTTTCGTTATCAACGCTAAGGCCAGGATTGATACCATGGCGCAGGGCTGACTGGATGGCAAACATCCCGTCTTCGATGCCATAGTGCGCATCAGAGCGTGGGCAGACGTTCACCCGCACACCGGCTTCACGCAGGATCTTCCATCCCTCGTCAGGCAGCGCCGTGCAGTGATTAAAAATATTGTCCGGGCCAAGCAGGCCCTGTTGATGCAGCGACGCAAGCTGTGAGGCCATCTCTGCACCAAAGAATTCCGTGACGATAGGCAGTCCCAGCCTGCGGGCTTTGGCCCACAGGGCGGGTTCCAGTTGGGCCATAACCCCCAGAGATACAAGACTGTCTGGGTTGTTCTGAAAATACTTCTCCTGCAGGCGCTGCCAGTTACCCGGCCAGTGGGCTCTGTCCCAGTCGCCTGATACTGGCGCACCGGAGGCATGGATGGCACGAATACCTGAATCAAGCAGCGCCTCAACGGCGGCGTCGGAATGCGCAGCGGTGCGGCTGTTATGCGAGTTATCAATGATTGTCGTGATGCCCGCGTCAATCGCGCCCAGGGCTGTCAACAGGTTACCTGTGTAGATATCTGAAGGGCGATAATATCTGGCAAAAGAGAAGTGTGTGGCGTTGCTGTAGTCGTCCAGACAAGTGGCATTAGGGTTGATGCGACGCAGCTGTCCTTCCCACGCGTGACGGTGAGAATCCACCATCCCCGGTATCGCAATCATGTTTGTGGCATCTATGATACGGGCGCCCCGTGCGTCCAGGTTCTTCCCTACAGCGGTAATGGTTGAATCTGTAATAAGAATGTCCCCGTGTTCAATATTCCCCACGGTCTCGTCCATGCTGAGGATTGTTGCACCACGGATCAGTGTTGCTGGCGGTGTGAACGTTGCATTACTAACAATATTTCTCATGTAATCGGTCATATTCGATATCTCTTTCCTGATAAACAGGAAAAAAATACGTCAACTCTATTAACGCGAAAAAGATGCTCAAACTGTTTTTATTATTCATAATCTGCGAATAATCGGGTGAGGGAAAAAGAGTATGGATCGTCTTCAGGCAATGCAGATTTTTACGCGGGTGGCGGAAGCCGGGAGCTTTGTGCGCGCGGCAGAAACGCTTTCGTTGCCTTCATCCACGGTAACCAGCACCATTAAAAACCTTGAAAAGTATCTGCAGGTGCGCCTGCTTAACCGCACGACAAGGCGGGTGAGTCTCACCCCTGAAGGGGTGCAGTATCTTGCGCA
This sequence comes from Enterobacter sp. WCHEn045836, assembly GCF_003965585.1. Taxonomy (NCBI): domain Bacteria; kingdom Pseudomonadati; phylum Pseudomonadota; class Gammaproteobacteria; order Enterobacterales; family Enterobacteriaceae; genus Enterobacter; species Enterobacter sp. WCHEn045836. Next base: position 192,839 of record NZ_RXPT01000011.1, on the reverse strand, counting down.
GTGCCGGGACATACTGTCGTTGATCGAGCATGCGGAATCCAGCCTGACGGATTCCGTGAGACGGCCACAGGGCCGATTGCGGGTAGATATGCCTGCCGGGATTGCCCACTTCATCGTCATGCCCAATCTGCAAGACTTTTATCGGCGTTACCCGGATATCTATCTGATGACTGGCGTAAGCGACCGGCAGGTTGACCTCGTTCAGGAGGGTGTCGATTGCGTGATCAGGACAGGGGAGTTGACCAATTCCACGCTGGTTGCGCGTCCGCTGGGCAGGTTTCGTTGGGTCACCTGTGCCTCTCCGGACTATCTCAGGGAGTATGGTGTGCCACAGTCACCAGACGAGTTATCCCGGCATCGGGCGATCCACTATTTTTCGGGTCAAACCCGGCGTGCAGACGAACTGCGTTTCCAGCAGGGTTCTGCGTTGCGGTATGTCTCTGTTAACGGCCAGACGGCCGTTAACGAAACGGGGCTCTATATCAAAATGTGCCTTGAGGGTTACGGGCTGGCGCAGCTTGCTGAGAATGTTATAGCTGAGCACCTTGCGCAGGGCACGCTGGTGGAGATCATGGCCGACTGGCAGCCACCGCCAGTCCCGGTCACGTTACTGTATCCTCACCAGCGCTTTCTTTCTCCCGCCGTACGCGCCTTTGCTGACTGGATAGATGAACTCATCTGAGAGAGTCGTGTGGTGAACGTCCTCTTTACACAATATTTTTTTTCAGAAACTCACGGATAACAGGAACGATTTCCCAGCCATGGGTTTCCAGCGCGAAGTGCCCAGTGTCATAGAAGCGAATGTCCGCATCAGGAAGGTCGCGTTTCCATGCCAGCGCGCCTGCTGGAAGGAAAAACGGATCGTTCTTACCCCAAACCGCCAGCAGAGGTGGCTGATACTCACGGAAGTATTCCTGGAACACAGGATACATGGCCACATTTGAGGCGTAATCCAGCACCAAATCGAGTTGAATATCCGCATTGCCCGGCCGCGAGATGTGTAGCCCTTCCAGGGTGTACCCATCGGGTGAAACTGAACTCGTGTCGGCAACGCCTTCAAGGTATTGCCATTTAATTGAAGCTGGTGTCGGGAAGTCATGCAGGGCAAGCCGGTTCTGCTCTGTGGGTTCGTGCCAGTATCGTTGAATAGGCGCCCAGCCTTCCCCCAGACCTTCCTCATAAGCGTTACCGTTCTGGGAAATAATCGCGGTCACACGCTCCGGATGCGAGACAGCGAGACGCCAGCCTACCGGGGCACCGTAGTCGTGCACCATAAGCGCATAAGTGCTGAGCTTGAGCTGTTCGGTGAACTGCTCAATGGTTTTCGCCAGCTGATTGAAAGAATAGGAATACTCACCTCTTGCTGGTGCTTCAGTAAAACCGAACGCTGGCAGATCGGGCGCAATGACGTGGTAGCTCCCGGCAAGGGCAGGTATCAGGTCGCGGAACATGAATGATGAGGCTGCAAAGCCGTGAAGCAGCAAGATCGTCGGCGCCTCTGGATGTCCCGCCTCGCGGTAGAAAATTTTGACGTTATCCACCTGTTCGTGGCGGTAATAAACCGGACTGGCGACAGTGCCATCATACGCAGAGTCGGCAAGTGCCATGTTGGAGATTGATTGAGAAGTAGTCATGAAAACCTCGTGTAACCGTTATAATTTGAATTTGAAGGTTACATGATATTTTGGTAACCTGACAAATAAAATTTAGGGGTTACATATAATCATGAGTTCTGAAAACACAAATTCTGCTGCCCCGTTACTGGGTGATAACCTGGCCCTCGATTTCATCAACACTGAGTATGTCGTGGATGGAAAACGTCATGACTGTTTTATCGATGATCAACGTGTTGCTGGCTGGCTGATAAAAGTCGGGTTATTGCCTGACATTAAGGATCAGCAGATCCCTGATGGACTGCTTATTGAGGCTCGTGAACTTCGCGATACTGCAAGGAATGTTGTGAACTCAGCCATGAACAGCGTTCCGGTCGATCTGGCTGTAATCAACCGGGTACTGGAAGTTGGTCGCCCAATCAGCAAGCTTGAATGGGATGGCAACATGCAACAATACCGGGTTGCGGTTTATCAAAACACTGAAAGCCCATCAGGCCTGCTCTGGCCGATTGCCGATGCCCTGGTCAATCTGGTTAGCAGCGATAAGTTTGAATACGTGCGTCAGTGTGAGGCTCATGACTGCATTCTGCTGTTCCACGATCTGAGTAAATCGCATCGCCGACGCTGGTGCAGCATGGCAACCTGCGGCAACCGCATGAAAGTCGCCGCATTCCGCTCCAGAAAAAAACCATAGTGAGGTAGATAACAGCGCTTATGATGCCGCAAATAAGTCTAAAGCGGTGAAACGGCATCCACGACATGCTGGAATACGTAAGGATCAGAAAGCAACTCGAACTCTTCGTCGTCCGGGTAAGTGACTGCAACGTGATAGTTTTCTCCGGCAAATGCCTTCACTGCATCCAGGTCCTGCCAGTAGGTAGCCAGAAAGAAATGCTCCCAGTTACCCTGACTTTCCCTGCGCACGAATGCGCCTTTATTTCCCGGTATGCTCCTTGAGTGCTCCACACCGGTCTTTTCCAGGTGTTTGGCAAATCCTTCTGCATGTTCAAGCGGGACACATCCGTGCCAGGTTCTTACAATCATTAGCTTTTTCTCTTTAGTGGCAAAAAGAGAACCATACCATAGTTCCTTATTCCTGACAGGCTCCGCCCCGTCATCTAACACGGGGCGGATGTTGGCATTCCATCCAACTAAATCAGAAACTGTATGTAACCTTCAAACTCCCGGTAGGCGAGGTTTTTCGTTGAACAATCGGGCTGTCGGCTGCATCCCCCATCAGCTGCGTAACGCCTGCGCCGGCAACCACGCTCCAGCGTTGGGTAAGCTTGTGTGTCCAGTCGAGATTCGTTGACCAGGCATAAATTCCCGCGCCAGCGTCATATCGGGTAAACCCGGATGCGGCGGACTGGGATGCATTCACCCCATAGTAAGTCTGCATGTACTTGCTGCTGCCCCAGCTACCGGTCAGCGACAGCGTCACCGTGTTGTTCGGTGAGGTGTAGAGCGGGCTGGAAACGCCGAAATGCAGCGCTTCGCCGTTGTCTCGCTCCGAAACCGGCACCTCAGCCTGCAATTGCAGATTTAGCCAGTCGGTCACTTTGTACCCCAGCCCTGGCACCACCAGAGCCGAACCTTTGATGTCGCCCATACCGCGCAAATAATCGCTGCCGCCGCTGATCGAATCGCTGTCCACATCCCGATCCTTACGGCCCGCGCGATAGCTCAGCGCCGCGCTGTAATCCAGGTTGCCGATGTTGTTGCCGTAACCGATCCCTCGCGTGGTACTGACGAAGAATCCGTTATACATCGCGTAATCCAGCACCACCGCCGTGGTGGCGCGGTTTTTATCCGAACCCGAATAGCGGGGTGCAACATCCACGCCTCCACCTAAGGTCAGCACGTTGCCCTGTTGTTCTACGGCCAGTACCGGGGTGGCCAGTAACACCAGCAGCGCGCCTGGCACGATTTTCTTCAGACTGAGCCCCGGGAGTGAAAGGGGGGACGAGTGACGCAGTTCGATATGTCTCATTAAAGAAGTCCTTTTGGATTCAAATGATTACGTTACAAGCGGTGTTAATCGCCAGAGCGCCCAGTTTGAATGTCCACCCTAAGGTTCTTATGAGCTCAAAATGAAGAAAGACTGAAGCAGATGCTGATGCTGCAAAACTGTTAAATTACCTGTTACCGTCTCTTTCTTAAGACGTTCTTCATTCACGGTTGATAAAGTTGTCCTTGTGAAAATATTACTTATTGAAGACGACCTGGATCTCGGCAATGGCGTGCGTATTGCCCTTGCAGATCAAGGATTAGATGTCATATGGGTTCGCCGCAAAGAGGATGCGCTGCATCAACTTACTGTCTGCGCGCCTGAACTTATTCTGCTCGACCTGGGGCTGCCCGACGGCGATGGCATGAGCCTGATGGCGTACGTGCGTCAGCAGCTAAAAGGCATCCCCGTTATTATCCTGACGGCGCGAGGCACGCTGCAGGATCGCCTGAGCGGGCTGGATGCCGGGGCGGATGATTATCTCGTCAAACCGTTTGTTCTCGCTGAGCTGCTGGCCCGGGTGAGGGCGCTTGCGCGCCGCAGTTATGGTTATCAGAACGAGGCGGTAGAAATCAGAGGATTATCCCTGCATGTGCCGACGCGTCGCGTCACGGTGAGTTCCCGCCATATTGAGCTGACGGCCAGCGAATACGCGCTGCTTGAAACCCTGATGTTGCGTGCTGACCGCGTGCTGACGCGCCGTTTTCTGGAAGAAAGGATCTTCGGTGCGAAAGAAAACATGAGTAATGCGCTTGATGTGCATATGGGGAACTTGCGGCGAAAAATTGGCGACGGCTATGTACGAACGGTGCGGGGCGTTGGGTATGTCATTGATACCGTCGCGATTCAGAAGGAAGCACACTGATGCGAAACCTGTGGCGTTTCCTGCGGGTGCCCACGCTGGTGCGGCGAATCATGGTCGCTCAGATGCTTCTGCTGACACTGCTGTGGTGTCTTTTTTTAACCTGGATGCTGTGGGATGACTTGCGTAGCCCCCCGATCCTGACCGGCGATAAGACATATAAAACCATATTTACCCTTGTTGAACACATGGAAGGGCATACGCAGGAGCGAAGCGAAGTGCTGGAGCAGTTCAGCCAGGCGTTGCGGGAAGATTACGGCGGAGGGGACGATGCGGGACTCTCCATCACCATGATTATTCGCAAACATAACGCAATACTGTATGCCTCTGCTGGCGCGCCGATGGGCGTAAAAAATACCCGGTTGGGGAAGATAGAGCGAATTCACAGCGACGGGCGTAGCTGGACCAGCCGTACGCTAAAATCCGCGAATTCCGACGTGGAGGTGACGCTGGTGACGCCTGCTGCGGGGTGGAATTTCTTTATCTACCTCAACTCGCGTGGCTACTACATCATGCCGCTGCTGGTGTGTATTCCTTTTCTGCTGTTTCCCGCGTGGCTGTCAATCCGCATTGCTATGCGCCCCTGGAACCGGGTTGTCAATGAAATTGCCGCACGCGCCCCAGAAGATCTCTCTCCGTTAAACGCCGTGCCAACGCACAGGGAGCTTAGTCAGATGGTGAACGCGATTAACCAGTTCCTTGCCAGGGTGCGAGAAAGCACGGAAAGGGAGCGGGTTTTTATTGCCGATGCCGCTCACGAGCTGCGCACGCCGCTGGCGGCGATGCGAATCAATGTGGAGGCGTTGCAGGCCTACGTCAGCAGTGATAACCAACAGGCGCTGCTAGCAGGGATTATTCGCAGCAATAGCCGGGCGGCGCGTCTGGTTAATCAGCTTTTGCTGATGATGCACAGCGAAGCGAGCGTCGACACGGCGATGGAGTCGGTGCCGCTTACGACGCTCATCCAGGAGCGCATGGCGGTGCTGGCACCGCTCGCCGCGGAACGGAATATTGAGCTTGAATTCTACGCTCTGGAAGAAAACTGGGTGAGCGGTGTCAGGGAGCGTCTGATGTCGCTTATCGATAATGTCATTGAAAATGCCATCAAATACAGCCCGGAAGGTGGGCGTGTGGAGGTCGATCTCTTTTCGGCGGAGACGTCCACGCAATTCAGCGTCTCCGATGCCGGGCCGGGTATTCCGGTTGCGTTGAGGGAACGGGTGTTTGACCGGTTTTTCCGCGATCCGAATCAGGTGCAGAGCGGGAGCGGGCTGGGGCTGGCCATCGTTAAAGCGGTAGCGCAGCAGCACCACAGCAGCGTGAGCCTGAGTACCTCTGCTGACGGTGGGCTCAGGGTGACGGTAGATTTCCCCAACCCGGCGTTCGCCTGAAGAAAACGCGAGGGTGATCCCATTTCGTGTGCGATGGAAACTCTTTTTTACGGGGCGGGTCAAAGTAGATAGCTTCAAAATAATTACGGTATTTGTTATATTGTTGCTTATTGATTATTCACCTCTGCGGTGCCAAAAAGAATAAGATTCACCGCAACCCAGGATACGTAAATGTTAGATTATCGCTTCCCGACAGCTTTGCAGATGGTTCTCAGCGTAGCGATGGCGGAGCAATTGGGTGAACGTTCGACGAGTGCGATTCTGGCCTACGGCCTGGAAGCGAATCCGAGCTTCATCCGCAAACTGATGGTTCCTCTCACGCGTGACGGTATTATCGTCTCCACGCTTGGTCGCAACGGCTCGATTCATCTTGGCCGCCCGACGGAACAGATCACCCTGCGTGATATCTACCTTTCTGTCATAGAAGACAAAAAGCTGTGGGCGTCGCGCCCCGACGTACCGGCGCGCTGCGTGGTGAGCGCGAATACGTGCTGGTACTTTAAATCCATCGCTGAAGAGGCCGAGCAGGCGTCACTCGCGGTCTTAGCCGGTCATACCGTTGCAAGCGCGCTGGAAGAGCTCAAGAAAGCCGATACCAGCGGGTGCGATCCGGTGCCCGAACTGATTGCCCAGTACAAGAAAGCCCATTAATGGCTGCATAAAAAAACCGCCTTCATCGTGAAGGCGGTTTTTTTTATCTGCAGCGCATTACGCGGGCAAGACCTCTCTTTCCACTTTGCCGCGTGTGACAAATTTACGCAGCGTCACGTAAAACACCGGCGTCAGGAACAGACCAAACAGCGTTACGCCCAGCATACCGGAGAATACCGTGATCCCGGTGACGCCGCGCACTTCTGCACCCGCACCGTGGCCGAGGATGAGCGGGATGGTCCCGGCGATAAAGGCGATGGAGGTCATCACAATCGGGCGTAAACGCAGGCGGCACGCTTCGAGCGCCGCTTCCATAATACCTTTGCCCTGGATTTCCAGCTCGCGGGCAAACTCCACGATAAGAATCGCGTTTTTACACGCCAGCCCCATCAATACCACCAGACCCACCTGCACGAACACGTTGTTATCACCGCCGGTCAGCCAGACGCCAAACAGGGCGGAGAGCATCGTCATCGGCACGATAAGGATCACCGCCAGCGGCAGCGTCCAGCTTTCATACAGTGCCGCCAGGACCAGGAACGCCAGCAGAACCGCGACAGGGAAGACGATTAGCGCCGTGTTCCCCTGAGTGGCCTGCTGGAAGCTCAGATCCGTCCACTCGATATTCATCCCGTTCGGCAGGATCTGCTTAGACATCCCCTCCAGCTGCGTCATCGCCTCGGTAGAGGAGAGGACGCGCGGATCGGCATCGCCAATCAGGTCCGCCGCCGGATAGCCGTTGTAGCGAATCACCGGATCGGGCCCGTAAGTGGTACTGATATTGACCATACTGCCAATCGGCACCATCTCGCCCTGGTTATTACGGGTGCGCAGATTCGCAATATCTTCCACGCTGTCGCGGTATGGCCCGTCGGCCTGCGCCATCACGCGCCAGGTGCGGCCGAACTGGTTAAAGTCATTCACATAGGACGATCCCAGATAGGTCTGCAGCGTCCCGAACAGATCGGTCAGCGACACGCCCTGGGCTTTGGCCTTATCCCTGTCGACCTGCACATCCAGCTGCGGAACGTTCGCCTGGTAGGTGGAAATAGGGAAGTGCATACCCGGCGTCTGCATAATTGCACCCGACATGGTGTTCACCGCGTTTTGCAACGCACCGTAGCCCAGACCCGCGCGATCCTGGATGTACAGCGAGTAACCCGATCCCTGACCTAGCCCCAGAATAGGCGGCGGCAGAATGGAGAAGCCAAAGCCCTGCTGGATTTGCGCGATTTTGGCGTTGATCTCGGCGTTAATTTCCGCCGCCGTGTGTTTACGCTGGTCAAACGGTTTCAGGCCAAAGAAGACCGTCCCGGTATTCGGCGTATTGGTGAACTGCAGCGCATTCAGCCCCGGGAAGGCGACCGCATAATCCACGCCCTCGGTGTTCATACCGATTTCGCTCATTTTGCGGATCACCGCATCGGTGCGAGCCAGTGAGGAGCCTTCCGGCATTTTCACGCCGCCAATCAAATACAGCTTATCCTGGGTAGGAATAAACCCGCCCGGCACGGCTTTAAACATCACGCCGGCGGCACAGAGCAGCAGAACATAGACCACAAACACCGCACCGCGTCGTCCGAGCGTTTTGCCCACCAGCCCCTGATAACCGTTCGAGCTACGGTGGAAGAAGCGGTTGAACGGACGGAAAATCCAGCCAAACAGGCGATCGATAAGCCGGGTTGGGAGGTCCTTCGGCGCGCCGTGCGGTTTCAGGAGCAGCGCCGCCAGCGCCGGCGAAAGCGTCAGCGAGTTAATGGCGGAGATCACCGTTGATATCGCAATCGTCACCGCGAACTGTTTGTAGAACTGACCGGTAACCCCCGAGAGAAACGCCATCGGCACGAACACCGCACACAGCACCAGCGCAATCGCGATAATTGGCCCGGAGACCTCACGCATCGCCTGATGTGCCGCCGCCAGCGGAGCCAGTCCCTCCTCGATATTTCGCTCGACGTTTTCCACCACCACAATGGCGTCGTCCACGACGATACCGATTGCCAGTACCAGCCCGAACAAACTCAGTGTGTTGAGCGAAAAGCCCAGCAGATAGAGGATGCTGAACGTGCCCACCACCGAGACCGGCACCGCGATCAGCGGAATGATCGACGCCCGCCAGGTTTGCAGGAACAGAATGACCACCAGCACAACCAGCACCACCGCTTCCAGCAGTGTCTGCACGACCGCGCGAATGGAGTCACGCACGAACACCGTCGGATCGTAAGGCGCCGCCCATTTCATGTCTTCCGGGAAACGGGTGGACAGTTCCGCCATTTTAGCGCGCACCGCGTTCGACAGATCGATGGCGTTCGCCCCCGGCGACTGGAAGATACCAATCCCGACCGCGTCTTTATTGTTGAGCTGGGAACGCAGCGCATAGCTGCCGGAGCCCATTTCAATACGCGCCACATCGCGCAGGCGCACCAGCGAGCCGTCCTGCGCCGTTTTCAGGATAATATTGCCAAATTCTTCTTCGGTATGCAGACGACCCTGCGCGTTAATGGAGATCAGGAAATCGCTCTCTTTCGGCAGCGGCTCGGCGCCCAACTGTCCGGCTGACACCTGCACGTTTTGCTCCTGCATCGCCGTCACCACGTCCGAGGCGGTCAGGCCGCGTGCCGCCACCTTATTTGGATCCAGCCAGACGCGCATCGCGTATTCGCCCGAGCCAAAAATCTGGATTTGGCCAACGCCGGGCAGACGCGCCAGTTCATCCTTCACTTTCAGCGTGGCGTAGTTACGCATATAGAGTGAATCGTACTTACCGCCGGGCGAAAACAGATGCACCACCAGCGTCAGCGTCGGCGACTGTTTCTGGGTGGTAATACCCAGACGGCGTACATCTTCCGGCAGACGCGCTTCGGCCTGTGACACGCGGTTTTGTACCTGAACCTGGGCCTGATCCGGGTCGGTTCCTGGGCGGAACGTGACGGTGGTCACCAGCACGCCGTCGGAGCCCGCGACGGACTTCATGTACATCATGTTTTCAACGCCGTTGATTGCTTCTTCCAGCGGCGTCGCCACGGTCTCTGCAATCACTTTCGGGTTGGCGCCGGGATACTCCGCACGCACCTGTACGCTTGGCGGCACGACGTCAGGATATTCGCTCACCGGTAACAGCGGGATGGCGATCAATCCTGTGATAAAAATCAGTATCGACAGGACCGCGGCGAAGATCGGCCTGTCGATAAAAAAGCGGGAAAAGTCCATGGGTCGGATTCTCAGATAAGGGATCAGTTAAGGGCGGCGCGGGTGGTCATGGCAACGGTTTTCGCGTTAACCGGCATGCCCGGCATAAACACTTTTTGTAAACCGTCGACGATGACTTTATCGCCAGGCTTCAGCCCCTGCTGGACGATACGTAAACCGTCGGCCAGACGCCCTGGGGTAATATCACGACGCTGCGCTTTGCTCTCTTTATCGACGACATAAACATACTTGCGATCCTGATCGGTCAGCACCGCTTTGTCGTCGATAAGCGTGGCCTGGAACTCCGCGCTGCCCGGCAGGCGGACGCGGGCAAACAGCCCCGGCGTGAACTGACGCTGTGAATTATCCAGCAGCGCGCGCATGCGAATGGTGCCGGTACTTGGCGTTAACTGATTATCAAGAAAATCGACTTTGCCCTGATGGGGATAGCCATCCTCGCCAACCAGCCCAATCTCAACCGGCAGCGCCAGGTGATCGCTGGCCGCGCCTTGTCCGCTGCGGGCGAGATTTTGATAGTGAAGGTAGGTTGACTCATCCACGTCAAAGTAGACGTAGACCGTCTTCTGCGAGACCAGGGTGGTGAGCACGCTGGCGCTGTCTCCGGCGGTAACGAGGTTCCCGCTGGTGATCAACGCCCGGCTGGCGCGCCCGTCGATAGGGGCGGTCACTTTAGTGAAATCCAGGTTCAGCTGCGCGGCATCCACCGCCGCCTGTGCGGCGCGAATGTCGGCCTGGGCCTGGACGGCAGCAGCGCGGCGCTGCTCCCACTCTTCACGGGAAACCAGATGGGTATTGACCAGTTTATCGGTACGGTTTGCCTCGCTTTGCGCCAGGCTGGCCTGTGTTTTGGCTCTTGCCAGCGCTGCCTGCGCCTGTTCCAGCGTGGCGCGATAGGTTCTGTCATCGATCGTGAATAATACCTGACCTTTTTTGACCTCCTGACCGTCGGTGTAATTCACTTTATCAATGTAGCCGGAGACGCGAGGGCGGAGCTGGACGCTTTCCACCGCTTCGATCCGACCATTAAAGCTATCCCACTGGCTAATGGATTTGACGACCACGTCAGCGGCGCTGACGGTGGGCGCTTGTGGCGCGGCATTTTGCGCGACACCCTCGTCACACCCGACGAGCAGGGCGGAGAGTAACACCGCGCCCAACGCGTTCAGATGAAAATTACCCCAGGTTTTTTGCAGGCTCATTATTTTTATTCCGGTAGTTGTAGCCGCCGGGCAAGACGCAACGGGGGACGCCGCGCCACTTCCTTTGTCCGGGCTGGCTTAAGGCCATTTGTGTCGTTCATCGCCACAAAACTGTAACAATTGTGAATACACTATCGCGGCGATTGTAGGTAGGCGCTAAATTTAGTGCAAGAATAATTGTTGCACTTTATGTGCTATTTGAGGGCGGGGAAAAAGGCGCGTTTCCGGCAGGGATTTAAATGCAACAATAAAACTTGCATTTAACATCAAAACGGTCCATCTTTAAATGCAACAAACAAAGGTGCTTTTTACTACGTGGCGTGTGGGGGAGAAGATGGACACTGGCGCATTTATTCACGATCTGCTCGACTGGATCGACAACAACCTGGATAGTCGTCTGGACATTGAGACCGTATCAAAGCGTGCAGGCTATTCAAAATGGCATCTTCAGCGGATCTTCAAAGAACACACGGGTTACCCTATTGCCGAGTATATCCGTGCGCAGAAACTTAAAAAATCGATGGAGCGGTTAACCCATAGCGATGAGCCGATCCTGAACGTGGCGATCGCGTTGGGCTTTGACTCCCAGCAGTCTTTCAACCGCAGCTTTAAGCGTCAGTATGGTCAGGCTCCGGGTGCATGGCGTCGCAGCATTGTCAGCCCGAAATCGCAGCATTTAGGCCAGACATCACCCTGGCCAGGGCGGGAACCGTTTCGCTCCCGCCTGAGGGGATAAGGTGCGGGGTTAACTGTTTATAAAGGCGAGAAGATCGGCATTGACCTGATCGGCATGTGTCGTTGGGATACCGTGAGGCGCGCCTTTATACGTATGCAGGGTTCCGTTTTGGACCAGCTTGACTGACATCGCGCCGGAATCCGCATACGGCACCACCTGATCGTCATCCCCGTGGATGACCAGAACGGGGATGGATATTCCTTTGAGATCTTCCGTGAAGTCCGTCTGCGAGAAGGCCACAATCCCATCGTAATGCGCCTTGGCGCTTCCCATCATCCCCTGACGGTACCAGTTATAGATGACCGCTTCGGAAGGCTTCGCCCCCGGACGATTAAATCCATAGAACGGTCCCGCAGGCACGTCATAATAGAACTGAGGGCGATTCGCCGCCAGCTGGGCCTGAAAATCATCAAACACTGACTTTGGCGTACCCTGAGGATTACTCTCCGTCTTCACCATTAAAGGCGGTACGGCACTGATCAGCACGGCTTTGGAAACCTTGTCTTCACCGTGCCGGGCGATATAACGCACCACCTCACCACCGCCGGTTGAATGCCCGACATGCATCGCATCCTTTACGCCAAGATGTTCCACGACGGCGGCCACATCGTCAGCGTAGTGATCCATATCATGGCCGTCCCACACCTGATCTGAACGACCATGACCGCGACGGTCATGGGCCACAACGCGGAATCCTTTATTGACGAAGAACAGCATCTGGGCGTCCCAGTCATCACTGCTTAGCGGCCAGCCGTGATGGAAAAAGATCACCTTTCCGTCTTTTGGGCCCCAGTCCTTGTAGTAGATATTGACGCCATCGCGAGTTGTTACATAACCCATGTTTTTTCTCCACTCAGGTAGACAGATTGCATGACAGGCAGAAATGAAATGCGGTATACGGCCTGACTCCGCCGTGAACTAAGAAGTGTAGTTCATACGCTGGCCGTCTGGGTTAAGGCTAAAGCGATGTACGGATGATGCGGTGGGTGGGGTCAGGCGCCTGTGCCAGAACAGGCGCCCGGGTCAGCCTTATTTTGTGGTGTAACCCCCGTTAACCAGAATCGTCTGGCCTGTCATCCACCATCCTTCGCTCACCAGAAAGCGAACCCATGGCACGATATCGTCAATATCAGTCAGGCCGGTTTTGCTGAAGGGGGAGAGCGCTGCGGCGGTTTTGTGATACGCCACTGCATCTTCACCCTCGGCAGGATAAAAGAAGGGGGTATCCATCGGGCCCGGCCCGATTGCAGTCACGGAGATCCCTCTTTCGCCAAGTTCCTTGGACGCAGCGCGGGTGAAATGTTCCACGGGCGCCTTCATGCCAGCATAGGCGGCGTAAAACGGCGTGTAGGCGCCCAGCAGGGAGGTGACCAGGGTGCAAATCTTGCCGTTATCGTTAACGTGCCTGCCGGCTTCTTTCAGGAAGAAAAATGCCGCTTTCGCATTCACGTTGCTCATTTCGTCAAACTCTTCCTCAGTGACCTCGGCCATGGGTTTTTTCAGTACCTTGCCGACGGTATTAATGGCGATATCTGGCCTCCCGACTGCGGCCACCACATCGCTGAAGAGTTTTTCCATCGCGGCGGCTGAGGTCAGATTAGCCTGAAAGGCATGCGCTTGTGCGCCCGCCGCCCGGATGGCCTGTACGGTCGCCTCAGCGTCCTGTTGCGTGGCGGCACTGTTGTAATGAATGGCGATGGCCCGCGCGCCATGCCGGGCGAAATCCCGGGCAATCAATCCCCCCAGATTCTTCGCACCGCCGGCAATCAGCACAGTTTTACCGGTCAGAGTATGGTCGGTCATAAGAAGGCTCCTTATCATGGATTAGCCGGGAAAACCCCGTACAGCCATCTTACTGCCTCGGTTTTGATTATTAATCCTGCTATTCTGAATGAACTATCCATAAAAAACGAATAATGAGGGCGCATGGACTCTGTCGATTTGTTCAGAATTTTTCTCAGGGTGGCGGATAACGGCAGCTTTGTCCGTGCGGCGGACTCACTCAATCGTCCTGCCTCCACCGTTTCTGCCGCCATTCAGGCGCTTGAATCGCGGTTAGGTGCGCGCTTGTTTCACCGCACGACCCGCAGCGTATCCCTGACCATTGACGGTCATGCGTTTTACCCGCGCTGTCAGGCTGCTGTTCAGAACATGGATGAAACAGAGAATCTGTTCAGGGAAAACGGCCGCGACGTCACGGGGTCTATCCGGGTTGACGTTCCCGGACGCGTCGGTAGCCATCTTATTATTCCCGCTATGCCCGCCTTTTATCAGCAGTATCCCGGCATCAGAATTGAACTTGGCGTAACCGATCGCAACGTTAACCTTGCCGAAGAAGGGGTGGACTGTGCCCTGCGGGTGGGGCCGCTGGACAACTCCGGCATGGTGGCGAAGTGTCTGGGATATATCAGCATCATTAATGTCGCGTCAGCAGATTACCTTGCCACTTACGGACAGCCGCAATCCCCTGAAAAACTGAACCAACATTATTTGATTGGCTATGCATCACCGACATCTGGCCGGAAAGAGCTGATGGAATGGGTGGACAAGGGGGAGGTGAAACGAACAGAAGTGAACAGCATGCTTACCGTCAACAGCGCAGAAGCCAGCATAGCTGCCTGCGTTGCCGGATTGGGTATCCTGCAGATCCCTGCCTATGATGTTCATACTTATCTGGCCAATGACGTTCTGTACGAAGTGATGCCGGAGTGTCGACCTCAGGCGTTGCCGGTGAATATTTTGTATCCTCACCGGCGACATCTTTCCCGGTCAGTACGGGCGTTTACGGAGTGGCTGACGCCGCTGCTGCAGGAAAAAATGCAACTTAGCCAGAAGGGAGGATGATCCCGATAACGCCCATCCTGGAGCACATGCCTAAATTGACCTTTTTGCCACAATCCGCATTTCCACAAGAGCATTTTCTGGAATAAATTCTGCTACGCCGATGGCAGACCATGCCGGATAGGGCGCCTTTATGTACTCATCTTTTACTTTAGAAAAAGCGGCGATGTGTTTTTTAAGATCGATATGAAAAGTGGTCATCTCCAGTATGTTTTCATAGCTTAAACCGGCGGCTTTTAAGTACACGCCAAGCTTATAAAACGCATCATGGAACTGTTCTTCAGGATCCTTACTTATCGGTTTGTCCTTGCGTGCGGCGGTAACGCCTGAAAGATACACTGTGCCATCTGCTTCGATGACCGGTGAGAAGTGCCAGTCATTAAAGTAGTGTTGAAATTCTGCAGGAACGATCGATTTTTTCATGATGTTTACTCAGGTTGATGACGTTATCCATGCCAGCACGTTTAAAACCGGGTTGCCAGAAAACTGGCCGCAAGACATGTAAGCATATTTTGGCTGCAATACAAATCCGGAACTGATATACTGTATGTAATTACAGTATGAGGGGCGCATCATGGCGGTTGAAACAAAATATGTTGTTGTAAGAAAAGGTGAAGAGAAAATGACATTTGCCAGTAAGAAAGAGGCTGACGCGCACGACAAACTGCTCGACATGGCAGACGCGTTCACCGACTGGCTGCTGCAAAGCGGACTGCAGATGGATGAAACACAGGCTGAAAATCTGGGGCTGTATCTCGCCGAGCAGAAAGAGACCGTGCAGCATATTCTGCGTACCAGCAAACTGCCCGATCTCAACGATGTAACCGATAAAACTGAATCTGATGAAGCGGGCAGTAAAAAAATCAGAGCCGTGAAAGCAGCCTGACAGGGACAATAACGGTGGAAAAAACAGTCGAGATACTGCAATACACCTTACGCAAAGGCACTGGCGTCGCCTTTCACACCCTCATGCAGGACATCAGCGTTCCCCTGCATCAACGCCACGGGATCGATGTTGTTTCGTCTGGAAACTCCCTGCATGACCCTGATTGCTATTATCTGATTCGCGCCTTTGACAGCGCTGAAAGCATGGTGACGGTTCTTGATGCTTTTTATGCCAGCGCTGACTGGCGTAGCGGCCCACGCGAAGAGATAGTGCGTTGTATCGAAACCAGCATTAAAACAGTGATGAATCTGCCATCGGTTAGCGTCGATGGGCTACGGAGGTAATCCTGACTCAATCCTGTTATGATTGAGTCAGGATTGTTCTGTAGAGCTGGCGCGGGCTATCTAATTTCTCTCATTTACAGCACCTCAACCACTTCAAATTCTTCTGCGATTAACTCCATATCTTCAGAAAAATGACCTTCTCGGGTGAAAAATCGCTGATGCTCTTTCTGCCAGTATTCAAGGCTTAAATCGCCTTCACCCTCTTTGCGGGCAAACGCCTCAGTCACATCACAAAAACGCACCAGTCGCATTGAAACCAGCCGGGTTACACAGACCGGAACATTCTGACCATCAAGAATAATGTTATAGCTCCCAATCTTCGGGGCCGGGTCTTCCTGCTGATAAGAGGCAAAAGATCCGCAGGAAGCGGTTTTGATCCCTTTTTTAATCAGGTCTGCAAGCTCGCTGGCCAGTTCCGGGCTGTCGCCCATTTGCCAGGCACCGGCGCCTGGGTACTTCACTTTTAATTTCTCAACCGCAAACATGACAAGCCCTTTTTATATGCAGGTCTGATGAATAATGATTACGATATAATAAAAACGTTTTTATTTCAGACTGTACAGAGTCTCTCCATACGTAAGGCGACACATATGAAATCCAGGAGTGCGTTAGTTTTAGACGAACTCAGCTCCAAATTACGTCCTGCATCGGTGGCACAAGTGGGCGGTTTTCGTCCCCCGGCAGACCCCCTTACATCCTGGTTTTTGAACGGTGTCGCTCTTCCCGGTGAAGGATTACCACTCTGGAAAGGGCAGCCGATGTTTCCGCTTCTTCAGATTCGTATAGATGAACTTCCCGTTATCCCTGAGCAACTGAAGGACGTCGCACTCCTGGTGCTCTTTCACAATATTGAAAGCCATCCATTTGATAAACCTCATGGTGAAGGTTGGCTCATACGCGAATATGCCACCCTTGAAGGGCTTGAGTTATTGCCTGCAACAGACACGCCTTATCGCGCATTTCCGGTTCGATGGTTGGGCGTCAATGATGATGCACCGGGATGGGAGGATGCCTGGGATATTATTGACCTTTCTGACGTAAACGATGATCAGGAGGCAAGTGACCGCTTCCATGATGATTTTAAACGCTACAAGGGAACCAAGGTCGGAGGATACCCGATGGAGATACAACATGGCGCGGGGATAGAAGACTTTGTCTTTCAGGTGGGATCAGAGGAAAAGGTCAACTGGATGTGGGCGGATAATGGTATCGGCTATTTTCATAAATCACCGGAGGGACTCTGGACGTTTTCGTGCCAGTTTTACTGAGCATACAACGTTAGCGTCTCGCTTCAGGTGGATTGTCAGTGCCACCGTCCTAACTCATTCATAAGAGACAGTGCATGTCTGCTACGGATTTATCCAAAATGGGCACCGCGAAAGTGATGCTGAGTGTGAGTGACTGCGGGCATAAAGTGATTGAAAAATGTCCTGTAGGAGAGGTGGAGTACAGCTTTTATCAGTACGCTGCAACGGAGCTTAATCAGGCTGGCATTGTTACCCCAATGCTCTTTTCCGCTGATGCCACTTTACGCAAGATAATACTGGAATATCTTCCTGAAAAGGTTGAACAGAACGATGTCGCAGGTGACGACGCCATCGCTATGCTGGCACGCTTGCATGGTTTCCCCGCAAAATCTGAATGGATTTACCACAGCCACTCATGGTCAGAACTGGCGCTCGAAAAGTCCCTCATGCTTTTAGCGTTACCAGATAAAAGTACGCAGCAATTTCGGCTATTTCAGGAATGTTGTGATGTTTTGTTCGCTTACCCAAGCCTGATCTCTGGCGATAGCAATGCTGGCAATTGGGGAAGAAGAGAAAATGGTGATTTGGTTCTTTTCGACTGGGAACGATTTGGAAAAGGGAGTCCTGCGATCGATCTTGCCCCTATGATAAAAGGGATGGGTTCGAAGCTAATGTTTATTGATATTGCTGAACGCTATTGCCAGTTCTCTTTCCATCATGATCGTAATGCGTTAGCGAGAGAAATTGCCATTGCCAAAGCATGGATTGTCACCGAAGTCATTGTGCTACTTAATGAGCGGCAAAACGCAGACTTTCCTTTATATCTCGACTGGTACAGGGAACATCTTCCTGACTGGTTAGATGAAGTCATCACGATGCTATGAATGATCATCTTCATCCTTCATCGACATATTGAGTAGACAATATTCGATGTTGCCAGTCTTTCTTACATGTAAATGGCACTAACGGAAAGATGTCGCTCCGCCTCCCCATGCTATATCTCCACCAACACATAATCACTACAAACGGAGACATGAAGATGCTGAGAGGTAAAAGAGCCGTCATTACTGGCGGCGGCGGGGGATTTGGACAGGCGTTGTGCGTGTGGTTGGCACGAGAAGGCGTCGAGGTGGATTTTTGCGCGCGGCGCGCTGATGATATTCAAAACACCTGCAGCATCATCACTGCTGAAGGCGGCATGGCAAAAGGGTATCTCTGTGATTTAACCCAACCTGATTCTATTTCTCAGTTTTCTTCACAGCTGTTAACGTCAGACAAGCCTGTAGACATTTTAATCCTCAATGCTGCTCAGTGGTTGTCAGGAAGGTTAGACGATCAGCCAGACACAGAAATTATCAATACCATCAGTTCAGGTCTGACGGGTTCGATTCTCTTGACTCAGGCATTACTACCCGGATTAAGACGTTCAGCCAGCGCTGATATCATCTCGATTATCTCTTCCTGTGGGATTCCGAATTTCACCGATTCAATTGCGCATCCCGCTTTTTTCGCCAGTAAACATGGGCTGAGCGGGTTTATAACGAAACTGTCGCGGCAAATGTCTGAAGAAAACATACGTGTTACTGGACTGTATCCACCCGATTTCGAAAATACCGGATTAGAGCCAGCTTTCGATGATCAATCCAGAATGGGTGACGGTCTGCTGAACGGGCGCTCGGTCTGGGAAACCATTCGTTTTGTACTTATGCAACCTCGCAGTTGCCATATCAGCCACATCTATTTTCAAGGCCCAACGCGCGAAGATCTGATTAGCAGGGGCTGAATCGGGTGACGTTGATGTGATAAGTACGTGCACTTCGCGCACACAGCCAACCTTCACCACCCACGCCCGTACCTGCAGCGTGTTACAATGCCTCACTTTCATCATCCATCATCTACACGACAGGGAAGCGATGATAAATAAAATTCTGGTCAGTGCGTGCCTGATGGGGTTCAGGGTTCGTTACAACGGCAGCGAAAAAGCGAAGGCGATGGCGCAACTCTCCCGCTGGCAAGCGGAGCAGCGGTTAGTGATCCACTGTCCTGAACTGGCTGCCGGGTTGCCGGTGCCCCGACCACCAGCAGAGATTTTGTCGGCCGACGGTCGGGATGTCATGCGCGGGCAGGCCAGAATCATTGAGAATACGGGCCAGGATGTCACAGAGCACTATCAGCTTGCCGCCTGGCTGGCGCTACGTACCGCACAGGAGCATGGCTGTCGCGCTGCGCTGCTCACGGATGGCAGCCCAACCTGCGGGAGCCAGCATATCTACGATGGTTCTTTTACCGGCGTGCGCAACACGGGGATGGGTGTCGCGGCAGCATTACTCGCTGAACATGGGATCGCGGTATTCTCAGAAACGCAGCTTCCGGCGCTGATACGCTGGATAGAAGAAAGTGAAAGGGTCAATTAACCGACCCGATCGTCATTTAACGTAAGCCCGGTGTATTACGGGTTTAACCGTCGCCTTGTTAAGGGAAACGATGTCCTTACCACCACTCTATGCCCTGCGCGCCTTTGAAGTCGCTGCGCGAGTAAACTCCTTCAGTAAAGCCGCTGAAGTGCTCAATATTACGCCGGGCGCGGTCAGCAGACATGTCCGCACCCTTGAAATGTGGTTCGACTGTGAGTTGTTCAAACGGCAGGGGCCGAGAGTGGAGATCAGTGAGGCGGGGCGTGTTCTGGCCGGGCAGCTTCACGAAGGGTTCAGGAGCATCGAGTGGGCCTGTCGGGCTTTCAGAAGTGAAAACCACCTGCTGCGGCTGAAGGCACCGAGTACGCTCACCATGAGATGGTTGCTTAACGTCCTGCGATCGTTTCGTGAACATCATGAAAAACCCAACGTAGAAATAGCCAGCGTCTGGATGGACATTGATACCGTTGATTTCACGCGAGAGCCTTATGATTGCGCGATCCTGCTGGGCAACGGGCATTTTGGCGAGTCAACGGAGAGCCGATTGCTTTTCAGTGAATGGCTTATTCCGGTCTGTACCCCCGCTTTACTGGAATCTGCCCGAGAGCAACTTTCGCAGTGCGATCTGATCCATCCTTCCCCGGACAGACGCGACTGGCGACGGTGGCTGAGAAGGACGGGGTTATTCCCCGGGCTTGATATGAGTCGCGGAGCGGTTTTCGACACTCTTGAGCAGGGGAGTAGTGCTGCCATGAACGGCCATGGCGTCGCGATTGCCGACCTGCTGCTTTCGCTTGACGCGCTGAATAGCGGCCTGCTTGCGCTGCCTTTCAAAGAAGCCATCGCCACCGGGGACGGTTATTACATTGTCTGGCCGAAAAATTCACTCAGGAAAAAGAGTATTGAACGTCTGCTGGACTGGCTTGACCTGCATGCCCCTGTCATTCCTTCTCTCGATATCATCTGTCTGGAATACGACGAACATCGGCTGTAGTTATCAAAAGCAGGATACGCCGCGGGCGTATCCTGCTCTATAAACTTCAGGCGTATGGAATATTTGCCATTTTTTTATACCTTTCCGGCAATGCACCGTTCAGGTTGAGAAGTTTATCGAGAATAGCGATTGCAGGCCTATTGTTTGCACGCTCTGAATCTATTATCGCCGCACGTAATATAGTGGCAGCCGACGTGACGTTCTGAAAGTACGCCTCGGACTCGGGCGTTTGTAATTCACCTGAGAGGGCGTAACGCACCAGCGGCCATCCTGAAAAATCCAGCACGGGAAGGGGTTCCCCTTCTTTTGGCAGATTAGCGGCGAGCAACGCCTCAGCTTGCATGGGGTCGCTGTGAGCGGCACACAGAATGTGAAGGCGATGTACAAAGGCCGCAAGGGTAACATCGTTCTCTTTTTCTGCTGACAGCGATTCCAGCAGTGCCGATAAATTGGCGCCGGATGAATATTCATCTAGTGAGACCAGCTTCATTAAATGAAATATAACGTCAAGCGTCATGTTTGCTCCCTGAACATTGATCAATTTTGAAGGATGATATTTCAGGGACGTCGCGTTTGAAAAACGACAAATAGTCAGAATCAATGTGAGTTTAACTCAATATCACAAAAAGGCCCCGTCAGGGGCCCGATCTTAATTAACCACAACAGGATCAGAAGCGGTATTGCAGACCCGCAGTAATGGTATAGTTGCGGTTTGAAATACCGGCAGCGTCTCCGCCAATAGAGCCCGATTCGCCAGTATTGGTATCAATAATCTGCGTACCGCCTTTACCTTCTTCGTAACTGCTATAGGTAAATTCTGCGAACACTTTGGCGTTCGGCGTGACGTAATAACCTGCGTCAACGGACGCACCGTAGTAGCGGGAATCCGAGGTCTTCTCACGGAAGGTCAGATCGCGCATATAGTGCTCATCGTTGTCGTGCGCGCGTACCCAGTCACTGAATTTAAACAGGGCATTGAATTCAAAATCATTGAAACGGTACTGACCCGCCAGGCCAATGTACGGCATGGAGAAGCGCTGGCTGTAACCAATACCGCGTTCACCCGCCGGGAAATTCCCCTGATAGGTGCCGTTGTCGTAATTGTAAGAGCCACCGGTCGCCGTCCAGCTGAAGCGCGTTTCCTGATAACCTGCGGTTACGCCAGCTTTATAGTTATCGCCCTGGAAGATCCAGCCTTTAACGTTGAGATCGTATTCATTGGCGTAATTGACGTTGGTCGAAGGATGGGATGAATGGTCTGTCCAGGAGGATTGTTTTGCATTCATCCAGTCATAGTCATCCATATGACCCGAGCCTGATGCCAGAGACGTCCAGCCGCGGGCGTTCAGTGTCAAAAACGAGTAAGCATCCCAGGAAATATCGCCTTTAAGGATGGCGACATTTTTTATTTTCCAGTCGAGCTGGCTAATTTTTCTTCCTGTGACTTCGTCATAAACCATTTCATGGGATTTTCCGCTCAGCATCCCGGCAGAGGCTGAAACCGATAAACTTTCTGGTGAAAAATCCGGTATGCCTTGTGCGGATCCTGCATATACTGCCCCTGAAAACGCGGCCATCATCATTCCCGCAACAATATTTCTTGTCATTTTTATTTCCCTAAATTAAATTTAATCAATGCCTTGCAGACAAATCTTAAAAGTCATGCAAATAAGAATCAACTGCCAGTTTTGGTATTTTTTTTATTATTTGACCTAGGGAGTGATATTTAACTTTGGGCCGCCTGAAGGAGGCGGCCATTGGTTTAAAAAAAGAATTACTGACCCGATGAAAAATAATAGTCACTGGCGGTTGAGAGCGTAACAAACGGGCCAGCCAGGGTTTTGTTGTGATGGGCAATAATGTCAGTTGCGGATAAAACGTCGTTATCCATGGTGGTATGTGCATCCGAAATTAGCACCGTTGCGAATCCTGACTCCGGCGCTGCCCGGCAGGTCGTATCTACACAAAACTCTGTTTTCATTCCGGCAATCACCAGCAGCTTAACGCCTCGCTGATTGAGCAAAACCTGCAGCCCTGTATCGCGAAAACAGCTGGGATATCTTTTGGTGAAAACGGTATCCACTTCGTTATTGACGTCGAGTTCAGGTATCAGCTGCGTTAACGGGCTCTGCTCTGAGAAGGGGGTGTTGTCAGGGCCGATATGGCGAGCAAAAAAGATGGGCGCCTGAGCCTGCCGAGCACGTGCTATCAACAAACAAATATTGCTCAGAACGGTGTCTGCGGAACAGGGTGAGGCCGGGCCCCTGAAAAGACCCTGCTGCATATCGATAATTAATAGTGCATTCTCAGATAAAACCATGATGAGTCTCCATTCAGCATGTTATGAACGGAGAATTATTCCCCGTCCGATTTGGCGGGGAATGAGGTTCTGTTTTGTCAGATGCCGGTTACAGATACGCTCACGCCGCCGCAGATGCCGGTGGTGGTGAGGGTGGTTGTAGGCTGGGCTGACATAAACATATTTTGACCTATGCGTATTCGTAAGAAAAGACTCATCTTTAATAACACCGGCTCAACATGACCGTCAACATAAGTTATGAGCTGAATGAATACTGGCTGCAGGCGCGACGGATAAGCCGGATATTCAAACCGGCGCCAGTCGCGAGGCATATGTTACCTCGCAGGACGGATCCTGAACCAGATCGCATACATCGCCGGCAGGAACACCAGGGTGATGATCGTTCCGCCCAGCGTCCCGCCAATCAGCGTATAGGCCAGCGTCCCCCAGAATACGGAATGGGTCAGCGGTATGAATGCCAGCACGGCGGCCAGGGCTGTCAGTAACACTGGTCGTGCCCGCTGGACGGTTGCTTCGACCACCGCATCGAACGGGGCGAGACCTGCCTTCTGGTTATGCGTAATCTGGCCGATAAGGATCAACGTATTTCGCATAAGAATGCCCGAAAGCGCAATCAACCCGACAAGCGCATTGATACCAAAAGGCTGATTGAACAGCAGCAGTGTGGGGACCACGCCGACAAGGCCCAGCGGGGCAGTCAGAAAGACCATCACCATCGCCGAGAGAGATCGCACCTGCACAATGATGATCAGTAACGTCAGGGCAATCATTATCGGGAACAACGGCACCATGGCCCGTGTGGCTTTACCGGATTCCTCAATCGATCCTGCCATCTCAATGCGGTATCCTGGCGGGAGCGTATCAATGATCGGTTTTAGCTGTTTCATGATCGCCACCGATACATCCGGTGGCTGAAGATTGTCGGCGATATCTCCGCGCACGGTAATGGTGGGCGTGCGGTCGCGACGACGCAGGAGCGGGTCTTCCATTTTGACCTCAATCTGACCGATTTGTGACAGCGGAACGCGCTGTCCCGTGCTGCCAACCAGGGTAAATCCTTCGATCTTCGCCGGATCCAGACGAATATCACCCGCAGCGCGTCCTGTAACCTGTACTGCACGAATATCTTCGCGCACGGCGGTAATCGGTACACCCGATAACAGGAACTGGAGCTGCTGAGCCACGCTATTTGAGGTCAAGCCGGTTGCCTGCAGACGGTTCTGATCGAGGGTAAAATGGAGTGTGGGAACCCGTGACCCCCAGTCGGTGTTGACGGTTCTCATCATCGGGCTGGCCTGCAGAACGCCTTTAACCTTATCGGCGATGTCGCGAAGCTTATCGACATCGGGCCCCATCACACGCCAGGCAACCGGGAAGGGGGAGTAGGGGCCAAACACCAGTTGCGTTACGCGCACGCGCGCTTCCGGCGCAAGTCCACCGGCGACCGCTTCCCGGAGTCGGAACTTGAGCGCCTCGCGTGACGTCTGGCTGTCCGTCATCACCACGATTTTTGCAAAAGAGGGATCGGGTAATTCAGGTGCCATGGCCAGGTAAAAACGTGGTGAACCCTGCCCGACGTAGGCGGTCACGATGCTGGCCTCCGGCTGCTGTTTTAACCACGCTTCGATTTTCGCCGTTGCGGCGCTGGTCTGCTCAATGGAGGTGCCATAAGGCATCTGCACTTCCACCAGCACTTCCGGGCGGTCGGACGTAGGGAAAAATTGTTTTTTTACCAGTCCCATACCCAACACGGCCAGGGTAAAAATGAAGACCACGGAACCGGCCACGATCCACTTTCTGGCAATCACTCGGGCCAGCAGCTGGCGAAAACGGTTATAGCGCGGGGTGTTATAGATGGCGGCATGACCCCCTTCGACTTTGGCGATATCTGGCAGGATCTTAACGCCAAGATAGGGCGTGAACACCACCGCAACCAGCCAGGAGGCAATCAGGGCGATGCCGACAATCCAGAACATATTGCTGGTGTATTCTCCGGCGGTCGACTGGGCGAACCCGTTTGGCATAAAGCCAATCGCCGTCACGAGGGTACCGGCCAGCATGGGGGCGGCGGTATGGCTCCAGGCGTAAGCGGAGGCTTTGATGCGATCGTAGCCTTCCTCCATTTTCACCACCATCATTTCAATGGCAATAATGGCATCGTCAACCAACAAACCCAGAGCAAGGATCAGCGAGCCCAGCGTTACGCGGTCAAAGTTTATCCCCGCCGCCTCCATCACCACGAAGACGACTGCCAGCGTCAGGGGAACCGCCGCCGCGACCACCACGCCCACGCGCCAGCCCATGCTGACAAAGCACACCACCATCACCACAAGCAGGGCGACGAAGAATTTGATCATAAATTCATCCACCGACGAGCGGATATTCACGGACTGATCGGTGACTTTGGTCAGGGTCATTCCCAGCGGCAGATTTTCGTTGATCTTAACCGTTTCGGCATCCAGCGCTTTCCCCAGCGCCAGACCGTTCCAGCCCTCCCGCATCACAATACCTAACAGCAGCGCCGGTTCACGCTGGTTACGGATCTGCAGCGTCGGAGGATCTTCATAACCGCGTTCAACCGTTGCCACATCAGACAGCCTGAGCGTTTTACCCTGAGCGACCAGTGGCGTATCGCGGATTTTCTGCAACGTATCAAAAGCACCATCAAGGCGAATAAAGATCTGTGCACCCTGTGTTTCTATGGAGCCTGCTGGCGTGAGAACGTTCTGATTGTTCAGCGCGTTGAAAATATCCTGCGGCGCCAGCCCCATCGTCGCCAGACGGTCATGAGAAAGGGCGATGTAAATCCGCTCGGCCTGTTCGCCGATGATGTTCACTTTTTTGACGCCAGGCACATGCAGAAGCTGCTGGCGCAGGCTTTCAGCATCACGCACCAGCAGACGCTGTGGTTCGCCCTTTGCCTTCAGCGCAAAGAGGGCAAAGGTGACATCCGCAAACTCGTCATTGATCATCGGGCCCGTCACGCCTGCCGGGAGATTTTTGCTCTCATCGCCAAGCTTTTTGCGCGCCTGATAGAACTCTTCCTGCACCTCGGAGGGGGGCGTCATGTCCTGTAAGGAGAGGGTGATAAATGCCATGCCCGGGCGGGTATAGGTTTCAGTGCGGTCATACCACTTGAGTTCCTGGAGCCGTTTTTCCAGCGGTTCAGCAACCTGATCCTGCATTTCCTGTGCGGTTGCGCCGGGCCAGACGGTAATCACCGTCATTTGCTTTACCGTGAACGGGGGATCTTCAGCCCGTCCTAATCCAAAGAAGGCGTAAATACCGGCAAGCGTCACCAGAATAATCAGAAACAACGTGACTGAGCGCTCGCGCACGGCAAGCGCTGATAGGTTGAAGCGTCCGTCGCTCATGGCTGACTCCCCGCCAGAGCCGTACCGCGTTGTTCAGCCAGACGGACAGCTTCACCGTCATGCAGAAGATGCGCGCCCAACGCCACAATTTTCTCGCCCGGCTTGACGCCGCCCGTCACCTGCGCGGCATCATCGCTCACGCTCAGCACGTTGACGGGCTGCCACATCACTTTTGCGGGCTGCGCGGAGATCCGCCACACGCCGGGCCCTTTGCCTGCATCGTACAGAGATGCCAGAGGAACCTGCATTACCTGACGTTCAGCATTTTGTTCGATATGCAGGGTGACGGTCGCACCCAGCGGCGCGTTAGCCAGCGAGCCTTCCAGTACATAGCGTGCTTCATAGGTGCGGGTGGCGGTATCGGCTGCATCAGAGAGCAGGCGCAGTGTCGCGGTAACAGGCTGTGCCTCGCTGCCATAGCGGGTTGCCAGCGCTTCACTACCGACGGCAGGGCGCAATGTCTCTGGCAACTGGACGAGCGCCTCGCGTTGCCCTGAGCTGGCCAGTCTGATCACCGCCTGACCCGCACTGACCACCTGACCGGGTTCAGCAAGCGTCTCCATGACCACGCCGTCGGAATCGGCCAGCAGCACGGCATAGCCGGTCGCGTTTTGCGCCACGCTGGCCTGCGCACGGGCGGCACTGAGTTCAGCTCTGGCGGCATCCGCTGCCGCTTTTATCTGGTCGTACTCCGAGGCAGAGACAGCACCTGTTGCCACCAGGCCGCGATAGCGCGCCTCATCGCTGGTGGCTTTTCTCGCCCGGGCCTGGGCGGCATCCACCGCCTGCTGTTGTGCTTGGGCCTGTAACTTCAGGTCAACGGGATCGAGGCGCATTAACGGCTGGCCCTGCTTAACGGTCTGCCCCGTATCAACAAGGCGTTCAAGGATTTTGCCCTGAACCCGGAAACCGAGATCGCTTTGCGTTCAGGCAACGACCACACCCGTAAACGCGCGGGACGCGTCGTTCGCCGGTTCAACGGAGGCGGATCTGACAAGCGGTGGCTGGGTGCGCGGATCGTCGGTGGCGGGGTTATCACCGCATGCCACCAGGGCGAAAGGGAGGAGACAAACGGCAAAACGGGCGGAATGAAGCCTGAGCATGGGGAAACCTTATCGTATCCAGAGACGGTTTCCGCATTCTCAGACTAGTGACCAATAAAGTCAATGGTCACAAATCAGGGGGCCAGGCTTCGTAAAATCAGGGAAGGGAGGAGGAGTGCTGCGGTCGGGGCGGTTTCGAGGTTATATTGCAACTGCACGGGGTTGATGAAAGGGCACATCACCATGTATATGGCGTAGGTCACCTCATCCAGGGGCGTTTTTCTTTCGAACTCCCCGCTTTGGCGGCCTTCAACAATGATGCTCTCAATCAGTTTCATCAGGCTCTCGGTATACCGCTCGGTAGACGGCCACTTATCCCGCGCGGCAACGGCGGCGATATCATAAAGTTTACGATCGTGGAAAAAGAGTTCGCTACCAGCCTCGGTTAACGCCCGGAAAAGACGGCGCATTTTTTCACTGGCCGACGGCGCGTCGGCGATAGCTGTTTCCACTGCCGTCATGATCAGCGCCAGGCGGTTAGCGCAGATAACCTCGCCAATTGCCTGTTTGGAATCGAAAAATTTATAGATATAGGCTTTTGAAAAACCGATGGATTTAGCCAGTTCTGCCACGGTGGTTTTTTCATAGCCATAATGGCCGAAGTGCTCAAACGCCGCTTCGACGATTTGCTCGCGGACAGAGTGATCAAGGGGACCACGCGTTGATGGGGTGTTCATATTTTTCGTCATTATTTCAGCTTAGCGCGACGGGCATCAGTTGACAACGGGTGACCATAGTATGATTTGGTCACTCCTTTAATCATGTATTTTTCAGTGCTGTGAGCCAGAGTGTATCACTCTTTACCAAGAGTTATTGCAGGCGACAACCGGTTGATTTATTGCATTTTAAGCCAGTCGATAAAAAACTGGCTAAATGCTGTTACCTGTAGCGGCTGCAGTTTTCGCTGGGGATAGACAAACTGAAGTCCGACATCTTTGCGGTCAAAACGACTGAAGCCGGTGAAGCTATCGGCAAACAGCACCTTTAACCTTCCATTCCCGACATCGTCCTGGACATCCCACCATGATTTGCCCGCTATGCCTGCCCCGTTGAGGGCCCACTGGCGAAGTAACGCGCCGTCGTCACAGACCATAGCTGGCTCCACGCGAATCACGCGTTCCTTACCCTCAACCTCAAACCGCCATTCATTCATCACCACGCCTAAAGACTCCAGCGCCAGGCATCTATGGTCAGCCAGCGCCTCCAGCGAGGAGGGGGTACCATGTTGGTTAAGGTAAGTCTCCGACGCCACCAACACCCGGTGATTCGGGCGGATATGTTTGATGACCAGGCTGCTGTCCGGCAGATTGCCGAAGCGGATACTCATATCCAGCCGGTTAGCCACCAGATCCTCAATATGTTCTCTTAAGTAAACGAAGAAATTGACCTCGGGATGAAGGCGGGAAAACTCAACAATGGCGGGGCTAAGGTACTGCCTGCCAAAGTCTGAGGGCGCGGAAAGGCGAATGTTACCGCTGAGCACACCCTCTTTTTGCGTCAGTAACGACTCGGCGTGGCGCATCTCCTCCAGCACGCGCAGTGCCGCGTGGTAGAACGCCTCGCCAGCTTTAGTCAGCGTGATGGCGCGTGTGGAACGATGAAACAGGCGGGTCTGATAACGTTCTTCGATGGCTTTCAGGCGGGCGGTCATGGTGGCGGGTGAGAGTGACAAGCGACGTCCGGCAGCAGAAAGCCCGCCCGCTTCGGCCACTTCAACCAGCAATGTCATGTCTTCAAGCTTGCCCATTATTCATATTTTCCGAAAAGTGAATCTGATTTCAGTGTAATTATCAAAGACAGATGCCGCCTGTAAAGTGATTTCACCAACACCAGAAGGGACGTCATCATGAGTAATACCTCACTTTTTGCAGGCTATAAAATCGGTCATCTGCATCTGAAGAACAGAATTGTTATGGCGCCGATGACCCGCGCCCGTTCCCTGCAACCGGGAAATATTCCCTCCGCATTAATGGCTGAATATTACCGACAGCGAGCCAGCGCAGGATTAATCATCACCGAAGCGACGCAGATCTCTCCCCAGGGGCAGGGATATTCATGGACACCGGGGATCCATTCGCCCGAGCAGGTTGCCGGATGGCAACTCACTACGGGTGCTGTACATCAGGCCGGAGGCGTGATTTTTTCCCAGCTCTGGCATGTAGGACGCATGTCGCACGCCAGTTTTCATCAGGATGGTAAGCCTGTTGCACCGTCAGCGCTGGCGCCGGACGCGAAGGTGTGGGTGGTTGATGAGACAGGTCGTGGTCAGATGGTGGAGTGTCCGCAGCCACGCGCGCTGTCGCGCAAAGATATTCAGACCATTATTTTGCAGTATCGTCAGGCTGCGTTGAATGCCATCCAGGCAGGGTTTGACGGCGTGGAAGTCCACGGCGCGAATGGTTATCTGATCGACCAGTTCCTGAGAAGCACCTCGAATATTCGCACGGATGAATATGGTGGCACGCTTGCCAACCGCATTCGTTTTGCGCAGGAGGTGCTGGAGACCATCGCTGATGCCATTGGCGGTGAGCGCACGGGGATTCGTCTGTCACCGTTTATCACACAGCGCGGGATGAACGATCCGCAGGTCACTGAGGCCATACTTATGCTGGCGGCCTGGTGCGAAGAGAAAGGCATTGCCTTCATCCACCTGGCAGAAGCCGACTGGGACGACGCTCCACAGGTTCCGGAACCTTTCCGTCAAACGCTGCGTGAAGCATTCAGCGGAACAATTATTGTGGCGGGGAATTACACCCCTGAAAAAACAGAGAAAATACTTGCGGCAGGCTATGCCGATCTCGTTGCATTCGGCCGTCCGTTTATCGCCAACCCTGATTTGCCGCACCGCCTTGCGCATCAGTTACCCCTGGCTGAGGTGAGCGATCCTGGCACGCTGTTTGGTGGTACCGGGGTGGGATATACCGATTACCCGCAATATCGCGCAACCCGTCAGTGAGGTTCAGCACAGTTAAACACCTTGAGGACTCTATGAAATATACACATTGTCTGCGCCCGGCTGTGATGGCGTTAATACTGGCTGGCATAACGGGAACCGCTTTTTCAGCAGAGAACGGACTGGTCAAACCGAATCAGCTTATTTTTGATAAGGCATTGTCAGCGAAGCAAATAGCGGCTAATGAATCTGTCGCCAGAAAATACGCCACATTCTGGGACACCGGAAAAGAGGCTTTAGCGCGGGACGCACTGGCGGAGGATTTTACTGATAAAACGCCTCCGGAAGGGCGAAAGCAGGGCCCCGATGGCGCGATTATGGCCTCCAGGGTGTTTCGCACGGCGGTACCGGATTTACGCTGTGAAGTGGAGCAGATGATTATTACCGGCGACCGCGTCGTTTCGCATCTGCATTTTCGCGGAAGCTTCACAGGCACATTTGGCAAACTGAAAGGACAGGGGCAAAAAATAGATTTTATCGCCACGGATATTTATCAAATCCGTGAAGGAAAAATAGTCGCCAACTGGCATATAGAAGATAACCTGACGCTGATGAAACAGTTGGGGGCGTTATAAATTCATCTCTCCGGGTAACCGACAGAAGCCCGGAGAGATGAAAGATCCTATAACCCCAGATCGCTCAGAGACGGGTGATCGTCC
Organism: Enterobacter sp. WCHEn045836; assembly: GCF_003965585.1. Taxonomy (NCBI): domain Bacteria; kingdom Pseudomonadati; phylum Pseudomonadota; class Gammaproteobacteria; order Enterobacterales; family Enterobacteriaceae; genus Enterobacter; species Enterobacter sp. WCHEn045836. Next base: position 162,034 of record NZ_RXPT01000011.1, on the reverse strand, counting down.
GGGCGTCTGCCCAGCGGCCAGTGAAAGAGCCGTTCAGATTCCTTGATGGGCATATCGTTGATACAGGCAAAACGCCGCTTCATGAGGCCGTCCGGCTCGAACTCCCAGTTTTCATTGCCGTAAGAGCGGAACCAGTTGCCTGAATCATCATGCCATTCATAGGCATAGCGCACGGCGATGCGGTTGTCGGTAAATGCCCAAAGCTCTTTTATCAGGCGATAATCCAGCTCTTTCTTCCATTTCCGCTCAAGGAACGCCTGCGCCTCCGCGCGGTTCGTGGCGAACTCCGCACGGTTGCGCCACTGCGTGTCCAGCGAATAGGCCAGGGCGATTTTTGCCGGGTCGCGGCTGTTCCAGCCATCTTCTGCCAGCCTGACTTTTTCAATGGCACTTTCACGGGTGAACGGCGGTAAAGGGGGGCGTGTATTCATCTCGGCTACCTCGGGTTGATAGTATGTAGACAGGTCTGTCTACTTGCGTTAATCTATGCCTGTAAAAATCGTCTGTCAACACACAGTTTGAGGCCTGATAAACGTGAATACGCTCATCATGAATAACGATCAAAAAGTCAGCGTCAGAGATAAAATATTGCTTACCGCGCACGAACTCTTTTATTCCACCGGCTTCAGAGCAACGGGCGTTGATACGCTTATCAGGCAGGCGAAGGTGACCAAAGTGACGTTTTATCGTCATTTCCCGAGTAAGAGTTTGCTTATTCTTGCCTATCTGCACTATCGGCACGAGCTGTGGATTAACTGGTTTGAAACCACACTTCGACACTATCTCGATGAGGGGCGGGCTGCATCGGATGCATTAGCTGCCACGCTGAATGCGTGGTTTATTTCTCCGCTATTCCATGGCTGTGCGTTTATTAACGCCAGCGCAGAAGCGAAATCAGAAGACAATGAAAGTGAAATAAAAGCCATTTGTCGCAATCATAAATCTGAAACCCGGGAAAAAATTGCCACCCTCACCGGTATTGCCGATGAGGCTATTAACACGCAAATTCTGATGCTTATTGACGGCGCCATCATACATGCGCAAATGGGAATGGCGACAGAGGAGGTGGTCAGCCAGTTGAGAAGAGGGCTTGAGACGCTGATGCCGCGCTAATCCCGGTTTTACGTGGTGCGCAGCCAAACCCGCAGGAATGGCTGCGCCGGATGACTCAGACAAGCTTATTGAGGCTTTGCAGAAAATCGTCCACCTGCTGAGGGGAGGCAGAATCGGCCTCATAGAGGATATCGAGCGTCACGTTCTTCAGACCACAGAAGCCAAACACCCCTTCAACAATCTGGCTCTGAATGGCAGCTGAATAACCGTGTTTATCAAACCCGGCGATATCGCTGCCGGCCGTTGCGACCAGGCGCACGGGCACATCACGTAAATTACCCACAATGCGGCCCTCTTCTCCCACTTTATAGGCCCAGTTCACCGTCAGTACCCGATCAAACCAGCCTTTCAGGAGGGCGGGAACAGACCACCAGTAGAACGGGAAAACGAATATCAGCATATCAGCCCGTTCGACGCGCTGCTGCTCGCGCAGAACATCGTCGGGCAACGCGCTGGCATCACCGTGGTACAGATCAAGATCGGCTCGGATCATCGCGGGAGAGAAGCCTTCAGCATGAAGGTCGGCTATTTCAACCTGCGTACCCTGTTCCTGTAACTTCCCGGCAATTCGCTGTGCAAGGGTATGGGATAACGACGTTTCGATCGGGTGAGCCGTCACGATCAGGGCAGTATTGATGACGTTTGATGCAGACATAGAGACCTCAACAAGGTGAGTGAAGAGGTCTCTATGTTACTATTGGTAACTTAGGTGTCAATCTGGCAGGGCACTCATTTTGTGCTGTCCATATAGGTATTCAGCACGCCAGTCATCGCACCGCTGAGCATCTCCTCGGCGACGTTACGCGCGAGGATCCCATTGCCGGCGGACGTACTGAGCGCATCCGCAGCCCCAATAATGGCCGTCAGGGCCGCTTCACCTGTCACCCCTTGCAGCACAATAAAAGGTGAAAGCGCCATCCGCAGGCAGTCTGCGCAGTCGGCCACGCAGGCCTCGCGGAAAATCTGCAGCGCCCGCGAGCCGGACAGGGCCGCCGCAATGGGGCCCGTTTCGGGGCCCGCAGAGATTGCGCAGTCGATGTACGCGGCGCTGAAAAAACGGATAGTCTGCGCCAGCGTTTTATTGTCTCTGCTCAACGTCTCGCGAAATTTCTTGAGCTGCCTGTCGCTGAAGTCCTGGTAGAGCGCCATCAGCAGCCCTTCACGATCGCCAAAATGATCGTAAGGAATGGGTTTGGTGACGTTGGCGCGCTCGGCCAGGAAACCCAGCGTAAGGGCCTCAGTGCCTTGCTGGCGCACAATTCCGCGCGCGACTTCCAGCAGCTGTGCGCGTCGTTCTTCTTTTCTTAAGCGCTTAACAACCATCTTTTCCTCAAATCAGTTAACTACTAAAGGTAGTTTACACGCCTTGCTGAACGGATGAGAAGCTCATTGCGCGGCGTTTTCCCGCTGAGCCATGTCGAGCACGCTGGCACTTGCCGGGTCGAACAGCGCAAGGCTCTCAATCTGGTTGAGCATAATCACCTTTCTGAAATCCATCGCACTTCTGGGCTCAGAGTCGAGGGTGATGTCATGTCCGTCATACCATTTGCTGTAGTTATTTTCGATGCGAAAATTCATCGTCTGGCGATCGCGATAGCCACTCAGCATGGGGATAAGCACGATATTGGCCGTTTTCTCGTATTCCAGCGTCGCTGTATGGATCATACCGACATAGATACGCCCCGAACGTAGCGTCACCTGCGCCAGCTCGCCTTGCTCCATGCACTGATAAAGCAGCTGTTCAATCCCGCTCGCCTGTGCCAGGCGCTTATAGAGTTTTTTCCTGCCTTCACCGTCCAGCCGGGCGCTGCCTGCCCAGTTTGAGCGGTAGAGACAAAACAGGATGGCGAAGGCCAGCATCACCACTACGGGCGCCTGAATGCCCAAAAAACTCCAGTTCATAAAGTCCATCTGCCAGTCGGCATAACGCTCTGACGTAAAATGGAAGGTATTGTCCGCCGCCGACAGTGCCAGCAGCAGCAGCCAGAGCAATCCGGTGGCGATCACGCCTTGCAGAACGAAGATCGAGCCGTAAAGGGCAACCAGAAAATAGACATCCCAGCCGAAAGATCGCTTGATTTTGAAGCGGGTAGAGAGGTCGCGGCTGGTGTACCAGTATCCGCAGACCATCAACACCATAAATATCGCCGTTCCCATATCACGCCCTCTTTAACGCGTTGACGTGGCGCAGAAAATCCTGACGAACCTCGTTGCTTTTGTAGTTCACCGAGGCGTTGCCATCCTGGTCGATAATAATCCGGTCGCCATCCTCAACGGCTTCAATAATTTCCTGCTGACTCATCACCTGAAGTAACGATTCCGGGCTGGAGAAAAGGGAGAGAAAGAAACGTCTCATCGCATGGCATCCTTATGAATAAAAAGGATAAGCCTGGAAGAGAACGGGGGAATTTACCTTAAGGTTAACCTGAAAAAAAAGCCCGATGGCGGTCAGACCTTATTTCGCCTCAGATCCTTGCAAGAAAGTGACTCGCTAACCTAATGATAATTAACTAAATAAAAATATATTTCTGGACAAACTTGGACAAATAACACGAATTGTGTAAGTTTTAAATATGTGCTTACGCTACGTTGTTTACCGCCAGGATGTGACCCATGAACCTTTTGCCTGACGTCATCAGTCGGTTTGTTGATTACTACACCGCGCTGGATTCGCAGCCGCCCTCGGCGCTGGCGGGGCTTTACCATCCCGATGCCACGCTTATCGATCCGTTTGGCGAGCACAACGGCCTGTTCGCCCTGCAACGCTATTTCACCCATCTGCTGGCGAATGTCGAACACTGCCGTTTCACGCTTGATTCCCCTTTGATCGGCGAGCAACGCTTTGTTGTCACCTGGGTCATGCACTGGTCGCACCCGCGCATTGCCGGTGGCGAGCCCCTCGAACTGCCTGGCTGCTCTGTGGTGGACGTGGAACAGGCTCGGATTATTCGCCAGCGGGACTACTACGATGCCGGAGAGATGATCTACGAACATCTTCCCTTGCTCGGCTGGGCGGTCCGCGGCGTGAAGCGGAGGGTGAAATCATGATGACGGTCTTGATCACCGGCGCCAGTTCAGGCATTGGGGCGGGGCTGGCGCAATCTTTTGCCCGTGACGGTCACCATGTCATCGCCTGCGGGCGGGATCCGGCGCGTCTGGAAGCCCTGCATCAGCACAGCTCAAACATTACGGTACGCCTGTTCGATATGACAGACAGGGACGCCTGTCGCCAGGCGCTGACGGGCTGCGCGGCCGACCTGGTGATCCTCTGCGCCGGAACCTGCGAATATCTTGAGCATGGCGTGGTAGACGCCGCGCTGGTAGAGCGGGTGATGACCACTAACTTTCAGGGGCCAGTCAATTGCCTCGCCGCGCTGCAGCCGCAACTTATGGCCGGTAACCGCGTGGTGCTGGTGAGCTCTATGGCGCACTGGCTGACGTTTCCACGCGCTGAAGCGTACGGCGCGTCGAAAGCCGCACTTACCTGGTTTGCTGACAGTCTGCGTCTCGACTGGGAGCCGAAAGGGGTTGCGGTCACGGTGGTGTCGCCCGGTTTTGTCGATACCCCGCTGACCCGCAAAAATGATTTCGCCATGCCGGGCAGGGTAAGCGTCGATGAGGCGGTAAAGGCCATTCGTCGCGGACTGGAAAAAGGGAAAAACCACATCGCGTTTCCAGCGGGATTCGGTCTGACACTGCGGCTGCTTTCCGGGATGCCTGCGTTTCTACAGCGCGCACTGCTGCGCAGGATGGTGCGCTCATGAATATCGCCATTATCGGCAGCGGCATTGCCGGGCTGACCTGCGCCTGGCGGCTTGCCGGGCATCATGAGGTTACCCTGTTTGAAGCCGGTGCCACCCCCGGCGGCCATACCGCCACGGTTGACGTGCCGACGCCACAGGGTACCTACGCCATCGACACCGGTTTTATCGTCTACAACGACCGCACCTATCCGCGCTTTATGGGGCTGCTCAGTGAGCTGGGCATCAGCGGGCAAAAAACGCAGATGAGCTTCTCGGTACACAACCCGCAGAGCGGGCTCGAGTACAACGGCCACACCCTGACGACGCTCTTTGCACAGCGTCGTAACCTGGTGAACCCGGCGTTCTGGCGTCTGCTTGGGGAGATTGTCCGTTTTAACCGCCTGGCGAAGCAGGCGCTGAAAGAGGACGTGGAGCCCGGCGCGACGCTGCAAACGTTCCTGGAACAGCACCGCTTTACGCCGTTCTTTGCGCGTCATTACATTCTCCCGATGGGGGCGGCCATCTGGTCGTCGTCGCTACAGGAGATGAAACGTTTTCCGCTGCCGCTCTTTTTACGCTTCTTTGAGAATCACGGTCTGCTGGATATCACCCGACGCCCGCAATGGTACGTAGTACCCGGCGGCTCGCGGGAGTACATCCGCGCCATTCTGCACCAGCTTGGCGACCGGTTAACGCTGCGCCTCAACGCGCCGGTGCAACGGGTAAGCCGTGATGCACAGGGGGGCACCCTCCATCTTGAAGAATCGAGTCACCGTTTTGATCAGGTGATTTTTGCCTGTCACTCAGCCCAGGCGCTGGCCATCCTCGACGAACCCACCGCGGCTGAACAGCAGGTTCTGGGGGAGATTGGCTGGCAGCGTAACGAGGTGGTGCTGCACAGCGATCCGCGCTGGCTGCCGGTGCGTCAGCGCGCCTGGGCCAGCTGGAACTACCGCCTGAGCGACCAGGATCAGGCCAGCGCCTGCGTAACGTACAACATGAATATTTTGCAGGGGCTGCCCGCCGGTAGCCCGCTGTTCTGCGTGACCTTAAACCCGGAAACGCCGGTGGACGAACGCTTCGTGCTGCGGCGCTTTGTGTATGAACATCCACTGTTTAACCCGCAAAGCTGGCGGGCACAGGCGCGCCGCAGCGAAATCAACGGTCACCGGCGGAGCTGGTTCTGCGGCGCGTACTGGTACAACGGTTTTCATGAAGATGGCGTGCGCAGCGCGCTGGACGTCGTCAATGCGATAACAGCCGGGGAGGGAAACCGATGAACAGTTGCCTCTATCACGGCGTATTACGCCACCGCCGTCTCCAGCCGAAAACGCATGAGTTCAGCTACGGGGTCTTTATGGCCTGGCTCGATCTCGATGAACTGGAGAAGTTGCCCACCGTTGGCGTGCGGCGCAACCGGTTTGCCGCCGCATCGTTCCATGATGCGGATTATCCGCTGGGTTCGCCGCTTAAAGAGAACGTGCTGAATCGACTGGAAAGCCTCACCGGAGAACGTCCGCAGGGGCGGGTGATGCTCCTGACGCAGCTACGCTACTTCGGCTTTCATTTTAATCCCGTCAATTTTTATTACTGCTATGACCCGGCAGAGACGCTGCGCTGGGTACTGGCCGAAGTGCGCAATACCCCCTGGAACGAACGTCATTATTACGCCGTCAATGGTCAGGATGCGCAGCCCACGAAGAAAGCCTTTCACGTTTCTCCGTTTAACCCCATGGACATGATTTACCACTGGCGCTTCAACAACCCGGATAACACGCTGCATATGCACATTGAAAATCATCAGGCGTCAAAGGTATTTGATGCCACGCTGGCGCTTCGCCGCGCGCCGCTGACCCGTCCGGCGCTGCGTGGACTGCTGCTGCGTATTCCGCTGATGACGCTCAAAACCGTTTTCGCGATTTACTGGCAGGCGCTGCGGCTGTGGCTTAAGCGCGTGCCTCTGTATAACCATCCTGTCAGCAGGAGTGAACGCTCATGACCGATCCCGTCTTTGCGCTTGAACCCGATATCCCGCGCAACGTTCGCGTCGCGCGCTGGCTGCTCTTTCGCGTGCTGAGCGGCCTTCGTGGCGGCTCGCTCACGCTACGTGAAGGGGCGCAGACCTTTCATTTCGGTGAGCTGTCTGCCGCGCTGCATGCCGACGTGCAGATCCTCAGCCAGGGCGTCTACTGGCGCGTCCTGACCGGGGGCAGTCTGGCCGCAGCAGAGGCCTGGATTGACGGCGAGTGGGAAACCACGCAGCTCACGCCCCTTCTGCAACTGCTTGCGCTAAACAGCCAGGTACTGGGGCGGCTTGAAAAAGGGTTCCGCCTGCTCGGCAGACCGCTGGAGCGGCTTCGTCACTGGACGCGGCGCAACTCCCGGGCGCAGGCGCGGGAAAACATTGCGGCGCATTATGATCTGGGTAATGCGTTTTATGCCCAATTTCTGGATAAGGAGTTGCTCTATTCCAGCGCGCTGTTTAGCGGGGAGGAGCAAGATCTTAGCGACGCGCAGCGGGCGAAAATGGCGCGTCTGTGCGAACAGCTGGCGCTGAACCCCAGCGATCATCTGTTGGAGATTGGCACCGGCTGGGGGGCGATGGCGGAATACGCGGCCCGTCACTACGGCTGCCGGGTGACCACTACCACGCTGTCGCAGGAGCAGTATCGCTGGGCGACAGAGCGGATCGTCCGCGCAGGTCTGCAGGATCGCGTTGAGGTACTGCTCTGCGACTATCGCGATTTAACCGGCGAGTACGACAAGCTGGTGTCGATTGAGATGATTGAAGCCGTCGGGCAACGCTATCTGCCAACGTTCTTCCGCACCTGTCAGGCGCGTCTGCGTCCGGGTGGGCGCATGGCGATTCAGGCCATCACTATTCAGGATCAGCGCTATGACGACTACAGCAAAAGCGTGGATTTTATTCAGCGGTATATCTTCCCCGGCGGCTTTTTACCGAGCATTACGGCGATGAATGCGCTGATGACGCGCCATACCGATTTTGTGGTGCGCAACCTGTTTGATATGGGGCCGGACTACGCGCGCACGCTGGCGCACTGGCGTCAGCGCTTTCTCCATGCCTGGCAGGAGATTGAAAAACTGGGATTTGATGAGCGGTTTCGCCGGATGTGGCTCTATTACTTTGGCTACTGCGAAGCCGGGTTTAACGCCCGCACCATTAGCGTGGTGCAGCTGACCGCCGAGCGCGTATGAAACGTTACGTGCAGGTTTTCGCCATGGCTATCGCGTTCGATCTCTACTGGACGCTGGTGGTGCTGTTTCGCGAACGTGGCCTGATTATCTGGTGCGCGCTGGCGATCTTCGCCTGCCTGATGTTGCCGCCTGCACACCGTGTTTATGCCATTCTGCTGGCCGCGGCGGGCAGTCTGCTGGATGCGCTCTGGGCGCTGACGGGGTTGATCGCCTTTAGCGGCGAGTCGCTGATGCCCCTGTGGATGGTTGCGCTGTGGTTGATGTTTGCTTCGGTCTGGACGCAGCTGACGCGCACCACAACGTTACCCGGCTGGCTGCTGATGCTGCTGGCCTCCGTGGGCGGTCCGGTGGCGTACCTGATAGGTGAGCGACTGGGGGCGATCACGTTTCTGGTGCCGACCTTTATCGTCGTCAGCTGGATGGCGCCGGGCTGGCTGGTGCTCATGCTGTTTTATCACCTGCTGATGGGGAGAGAACAATGAGAGCCGCACTCCTGTTCCTCTGGCTCATCACCCTGACGCCTTTGGCCCAGGCAGCCGACTGGCTTGGCTGGCGTAAGGTGGGGGATGCCACGCTGACCTGGGGTCCTTTCACCGTTTATACCTCCCAGTTGCGCACCCCTGAAGGGCGCTACACCGGCAAGATGCAGGATCAGGCGCTCATCATTACCTACGCGCGTGACATCGACAGTGACGATCTGGTCGAGGCAACCCGCGACCAGTGGCAAGCGCAGGGGGTTTTGCAGCAGGAGCCGCAGAGCGAAGCCTGGCTGCGGATGCTTGCCTCGCTGTGGCCGGATGTCCGGCCGGGCGCGCAGCTGGCGTTCGTGCTCAACGACAAGCAGGGACAGTTCTGGTACCGCGCGCCTGCCGCATCGGGCACTTTCAGACCCCTGGGTCCGCCTCAGTCGCAAGCGTTCAGTAGCCGTTTTCTGGGCATCTGGCTGGATCCCCGCACGCAATACCCTGAGCTGCGTCAGCAGTTAATCGGAGGACAACAATGAAACGTTTTTTGATCATGGCGCTGGGTGTGACGATGTTGCTGGCAGGCTGCAGTACGGACGTGACGGAGTACCGCCAGCAGCAGCCGCGGCTTGATATCTTCCACTATTTCCAGGGCAAAACGGAAGCGTGGGGGATGGTGCAGGATCGCAGCGGGAAGCAGATCCGCCGCTTCCACGTGGAGATTGCCGGGGACGTGATTGGCGACACGCTGACGCTGAATGAACATTTTGTCTACGACGATGGCGAAAAACAGCAGCGGGTATGGCATATCCGCCGCGTGGCGACCGATCGTTATGAGGGCACGGCGGGCGACATTGACGGCGTGGCGACGGGGCAGGCGGCGGGCAATGCCTTCAACTGGCGGTACAGCATGAACGTGAAGGCCAACGGCAGCACCTGGCTGCTGCACTTTGACGACTGGATGTACCTGCAGGATGGCACACACCTGTTTAATAAAACCGAGATGAAGAAATTTGGCGTCACCGTCGCCACGGTGACGCTGTTCTTTACCCGCAAGACGTAACGTTACTCGCGGGTTGGGACGGTTCTACTGCCTGAGTAAATGAAAAACAGCGCAATACCCAGGCAGAGGACGGCGGCCAGTCGGCTCATCGAAAACGGAATGGCCGCATTGCCCAGCCAGCCAAAGTTATCAATCAGCATACTCATGGTGAGCTGACCAAAGATCACCGCGACCGTGGCGACGGCGGTGCCGATTCGCTGTACCGCCACGACCATGATCACAATGTACGGCACGCCAAACATCGCCCCGAGAAGCTGCCATTTCGGCACGTCCAGCAGGCTGACCGACTGTTTTGGTTCAAAGAAGAAGATCAGCAGGGCGGTGACCAGCGCGCCAACGGAGAACGTCAGGAACGCGCTTTTGAATACGCCCACGCGGCTGCCAAGTTGTCCGTTGATCGCCGCCTGAATGCTCAGCGTCGCGCCGCCGCACACGGCCAGAATAATCATTATCAGTGTCATCGTCTTACCCCTGTGCAACCAGAATCAGTGCCGCAATAATAAAACCCAGCGCGACGATCCGTTTCGCGTTGATCTTCCTGTAGGGTGTGCCCAGCAGACCGTAATGATCGATCAGCAGGCTTTTAAAAACCTGACCCGCCAGAATGCCAATCATCGTCAGGGCGATGCCGATGGTCGGGGTGGCGAGGGTCAGGATCACCACGTAAACCGGGCCAAGAACCCCGCCGAGCAACTGCCAGCCGGGCTGGGCAAAAAACGACGGGCTGTTGCGCGGGCTGAAGAACAGCATCAGCAGAAACGTCAGTGCGGCGCCGACACCAAAAATGCTGAAGGTGGCCCATAAATCGCCGACTTTTCCACCCAGCGGCCCCAGCAGGCCAGCCTCCACGGAAAGCCCCATACCCCCGGCAATCACCAGTAAAATCAAAACAAACTGCATTGTTATTCCTCCTTTTGCAGGCGGAGAAGATTACGTCGGTCTGGTGGTGAGAAAAATGCCATAATGCAGGAAACACCTTTGCAGGATATGCACGAATGTACGACGCCGGGAGCATGAACCTCCGTTCGCTGAAGATTTTTATCGCGGTTTTTGAAGCCGAAAATTTTTCCGTGGTTGCGCGCCGCGAGGGCCTTTCCGCCTCGCAGGTTTCGCGTATTATCCACCAGCTTGAGGACGCGCTCGGCCAGCAGCTTTTTTACCGTAATACCCGGGCGGTGATCCCCACCGAAAGTGGTCATCTGTTTATCCGCTATGCCAGGGAGATGATGACGAGTTTTGAGGATGCGCGTCGGGAGCTGGATGCACGTTCAACGGAGCCTTCCGGCACGATTCGCATTAATGCTCCGGTCTTTTTCGGCCAGCGGCATATTGCGCCAGGGCTGCCTGGTCTGACGGCGCGCTATCCGCGGCTGAATATCGAGCTGACGCTGACCGATGATTTTATCGACCCGCACAAGAATGCCGCCGACGTGATCTTTCGCATCGGCGTGCTGACGGACTCGACCTTTCACGCGCGTATCTTTGGTCAGCAGCGCTACCATCTGGCCGCTTCGCCGGACTATCTGCGACAGCACGGCGCACCGCAAGGGCCGGACGATCTGGCTCATCATCAATGCCTGGTCTACCGGGGTTCGTCGGGTCCTAACCGCTGGCTGTTGCGCGGTGCGGGGGAGGCGTGGGTGCACTATCCGGTGGTGCCATTAATGACGTCAAATAATGCGGAATCGCTGCTTGCTGCCGCGCTGGGCGGGATGGGGATTGTGCTGTTTCCGGACTGGCTGATTGGGGACCGCGTGCAGCAGGGCGAACTGGTCGCACTCCTGCCACAGCTGGAGTGCGCCATTCATACGGAGCCCCTGAATATTGCGGCGATCTACCCGAACGCGCGTCATCCGCCCCTTAACGTCAGGGCGGTGATTGATCATTACGTCGGGTGTTTCGGTACGCCGCTCTACTGGCAAACGCAGGGCAGGTGATTACGCGCCCAGCTCGTTGCGGATAATCGCGGCTCCGGCGCTCAGCGCCTGCAGCTTACCGTTGGCAACCTGACGGGAAAGCGGCGCCATACCGCAGTTGGTTGACGGGTAAAGCTTGTCGGCATCGACAAACTGCAGCGCTTTACGCAGCGTGTCAGCCACTTCTTCCGCGGTTTCAATGGTGTTGGTTGCCACGTCGATGGCGCCTACCATCACTTTTTTGCCACGGATCAGCTCCAGCAGATCCATCGGCACGCGGGAGTTGTGACACTCCAGCGAGATAATGTCGATATTCGATGTCTGAAGCTTAGGAAACGCCTCTTCATACTGACGCCATTCTGAGCCAAGGGTCTTTTTCCAGTCGGTATTGGCCTTGATGCCGTATCCGTAGCAGATGTGTACCGCCGTTTCGCATTTCAGCCCTTCAATGGCGCGTTCCAGCGCGGCGATACCCCAGTCATTGACCTCATCAAAAAAGACGTTAAACGCCGGTTCATCAAACTGGATGATGTCGACACCCGCGGCCTCTAACTCTCTCGCTTCCTGATTGAGGATTTTGGCGAACTCCCAGGCCAGCTTTTCGCGGCTTTTATAGTGCGCGTCGTAAAGGGTGTCGATCATGGTCATCGGCCCCGGCAGGGCCCACTTGATTGGCTTATCCGTGAGCTGGCGTAAGTATTTTGCGTCGTCCACGAATACCGGTTTTTGACGCGCCACGGCGCTAACCACCGTCGGCACGCTCGCGTCGTAGCGGTTACGAATGCGCACGGTCTGACGGTTTTCAAAATCAACGCCGCTGAGGTGTTCAATAAAGGTGGTCACAAAGTGCTGGCGCGTCTGTTCGCCATCGCTGACGATATCAATCCCCGCACGGATCTGCTCATCAAGCGATAAACGCAGCGCATCCTGTTTGCCCGCCAGTAACTCCTGATCCTGTAATTTCCACGGTGACCACAGCGTTTCAGGTTGTGCAAGCCAGGTTGGCTTAGGCAGGCTGCCAGCCGTTGACGTCGGGAGCAATGTTTTCATATGTATAACCCTTTTAAATTCGATTAATTAACGCGCGTAGTTATCAGACCACTGCTCGAGTACGTGTTTGTAAGGCTTAATAAACTGTTCTTCCGTGAATTTACCCTGCTCAATGGCCAGCTGGCTGCGTTCGACACGGTCGTAAACAATTTTGGTTAATGAGTGATCCTGCTGATTCAGGTCGGGGCGATAGCAGTGTCCTGCCGCCGAGTTAGCGTTATAAATTTCCGGGCGATAGATCTTCTGGAACGTCTCCATCGTGCTGATGGTGGCGATCAGTTCAAGATTGGTGTAATCACTGAGCAAATCGCCGGTGAAGAAGAAGGCAAACGGCGCCACGCTGTTTTCAGGCATGAAATAGCGTACCTTCAGGCCCATTTTCGCGAAGTATTGCTCCGTCAATGACTCGCCATCCGGTGTGTACTCAATGCCCAGCACCGGGTGCTGGTTACCCGTGCGACGATACGTGTCTTTGCTGGACACACTCAGGCAAATCACCGGTGCTTTTTTGAAATTCTCACGGTATTCCGGTGAATTAACAAAATGGCGGAAGATATTGCCGTGCAAGACGCCAAACTTCTCCGGAATGGTGAATTGTGGCTGGTTTTTATTATGCTCCAGCAGCAGGACGCTGAAATCGTAATCGCGCACGTAAGAGGAGAAGTTATTGCCGACAATACCGTCGATGCGTTCGTTGGTTTTTTTATCGACGATTGTGGTTTGCAATATTTCAATGGCCGGGAAGGTTTTCTCGGCACCAATATTCAGATCCACAGAGACGATCTCAAGCTCGACTGCGTACCGATCGGCATTGGGGTTATCCCAGCACGCCAGGGCGTTAAAGCGGTTATTGATCATCACCAGGGTATTACGCAGGTTCTCCTGACGCTTTTCCCCGCGAGCGAGGTTGGCAAAGTTGGTGGTCGTACGCGTACTCTCTGACGGGTTATAATTTTCATCGAAGCAACTGCGCTTAAGGGTAAATGTAAAAGCTTTACTCATCTTGGTTATGCATCCTAAGTTCATGTTGCCAGGAAGTTATCAATGCATAATTTATGCCTGACGCGGTGGCGCAGGGGAAGTGACTTAATTTCACAGCAACATGAGCGAACTTCATGAAGGCTCAAGGGGCACGCGCCCCTTGATGTCAGGCTGAAGGGCGTTCGTTCCAGGCGTCGCTGTGCATGATGTTCCCATCGACGATACGCCAGGTAATTTTTTCATACTGCAGGCTTACGCTTTCAACATGGTTCATTTTATCGTTGGCCGCGATTTTCACGTTCGGCACGATGCAGTTAACACCGGTGACCTTTACATTCTCCATTAATACGGTGTAATAACAGACCTCCTGTCCAGCATCATTAATATGATAGAACTTAATTTCAGCACTTTTTAGCGCTTGCCGGTGATCTTACCGTTAGCACTATCTACCGGGAGATTTAGATCATGACTTAGCCCTATGATCTCAATGCTACCTTCACGGTCCTGAACGTCTACGGATCCTTTAATATGTGCTCCGCCATCGTCTTTTAGCTACATATAGGAGGTAATTGGCACTCTTTATTTCCTTATTTTATTGATTATCAGCATTGTTAATTGGTAAATAACCGTAGTAAGGGTAAATACAGTTAAAATATCGATATACGTATATGTGTCATATAGTGTTTCAGCATTAACATCACCATACATAAAATCACATACGGAAGAAGCCACGTCATGATTAAGATAGAATTCAGCAGGCTCCAGCGTGCGACCTACCATCAGGCTAATGAGTAGAAACCCGATCGTTTTGAATAGCCTGATGCACCATTTACGGGCAGGTATTGGTATAGCCACTTTCAATCACCTCAACCCAGCCGCGTGCCATAAGTGAACGCATACAGGGAACCTGAATAAGTTCGGTACTCATCAGAGCATTGCGGATCAATGCGTAATCAGAATTATGGGCAATCGTGATACATCCTTCTGATTGCGTACCCGGATGCAGACGAAATAATCCACGATGTACGTTATCAATCCAGGTTCCATCGTCGATACCCCAGTCATCCTTGTACAGAGCAAACCACTCATCACGGCCAAACTCTGCACCGGATCGGACTTTGTTCCACTGGTCCTGCAACTTAGCTTTTAACCCTGATATGAAGCCTCCGGTTCCTCTGTCAACTATCCAGTATTTTCCCGGAGGAATGGGTCCCGAGCCTTTAACAGCGCCACATAGTCCATTGTTTCGATAGATTCCCTGCCCGGAATGCGCCATAAACACGCCTACGCCGTGCAGGTTAAAAGGCGCATAGTCAGCACCGTTAAGCAGCATTGTTCCTTTTAAGGCCATATTTTCTACGCACCCTTATAATAAGAGAAAGGCAGCCTACGCCTGTAGAGGATACAGATACTGAACTCACATCATATTTATGAGTTGCTCATTTTTTTTAAGAAAATGACCTGACAATTTTTAATCACTCTTTAGGCGTTAACGTTAATAAATGCTGGATGAATAATGAACCAGCCTCAGGCAACTAAACGCCTGCCTACTTCTCTAACACACGCTCCGCAATTCCCGCTATAATCCCCAAAATTTCCAACCGGTTTAAACACACTCATGACAAAACTCACCTTACAAGAGCAGATGCTGAAAGCGGGCTTAGTCTCCAGCAAAAAAATGGCCAAAGTTCAGCGCACGGCCAAGAAATCCCGCGTGCAGGCGCGTGAGGCCAGAGAGGCGGTAGAAGAGAACAAAAAAGCGCAGCTTGAGCGTGACAAACAGTTGAGCGAGCAGCAAAAACAGGCCGTGCTCGCCAAAGAGTTTAAGGCGCAGGTGAAGCAGCTGATTGAGATGAACCGCATCACGGTGGCAAAAGGCAACATCACCTTTAACTTCACCGACGGCAACTTGATCAAAAAAATCGAGGTGGATAAGGCAACCCAGACCCAGTTGATTAACGGTCGTCTGGCCATCGCACGTCTGGTGATTAACGCTAACGGCGACTGCGAATATGCCATTATCCCGGCGGTGGTGGCGGATAAAATTGCCCAGCGCGATGCCGACAGTATCGTGTTAAACAGCGCCCTGAGTCAGGAAGAGCAGGATGAAGACGATCCGTATGCTGATTTCAAAATCCCTGACGATCTGATGTGGTAAGACGGTTCAGAACGGTGCGGCGTGACGGGCGTTAACCGGCTCGCCGCTCACCGGATGAATAAAATTCAACTGACTGGCATGCAGCATCAGCCTCGGCGTTGTTCCGCTGCCAGGCCACGCCCGTCCCCCATATAAATCGCAGCCTAAAATCGGGTGGCCCAGCAGCTGACAGTGAATGCGCAACTGGTGGGTTCGCCCTGTTTCAGGCGTCAGTTCTACCCGCGTGAGCGGCATCGCCGCGTGTTGATGCAGGCGTTCCACCACCCGATAGCGAGAACGGGCGGGTTTGCCGTTAACGGCACAGATCGACATCAGCGGAAACAGCGCCGGGTCTTTGGCAATCGGCGCATCAATCACCCCTTCATCGTTTTCCACGTGGCCGCAAAGCAGGGCGCTGTAGACTTTCTCCACGCTGCGCTGGCTGAACTGCTGGCACAGCGCGGCGTTGATGGCCTTATTACGCGCAATCACCATCAGGCCGGACGTGCCAAAATCCAGGCGATGCGCCAGGGTACAGCCAGGAAAGCTTTGAACCAGACGATAGTGCACCGAATCGAGATTTTGCGGATTTTTTCCCGAGAGGCTAAGCAGACCGGAAGGTTTATTGATCAGCAGCAGATGTTCATCCTGCCAGAGGATCTCAATGTCGTCGTGACACGGTGGGGCAATAAAAGAATCAATAATCGCAGACATCAGGCCGCCCGGCTGGAGAGTGGGAGCGGATGATAACGAAATGCGGGAGAAAAGAAAAACCCTCTCACCGGGCGGTGAGAGGGGGAAATCTTAGGCTGCCACCAGGCTGTCGATCGCGGCTTTTGCGTCGGTCTGTGCTTTGGTAGCTACTTCAGGACCGTAAGCGATACCTTCTGCGAACACGAAGTTCACGTCAGTGATACCGATGAAGCCAAGGAACAGGCTCAGGTACGGGGCAACCAGGTCGGTTGGGGTATCTTTATGAATACCGCCACGGCTGGTCAGCACGATGGCACGCTTGCCTTTGACCAGACCTTCCGGGCCATTTTCGGTATAACGGAAGGTAACACCAGCGCGAGCCACCAGGTCGAAGTAGTTCTTCAGCTGGGTTGGGATGTTGAAGTTGTACATAGGGGCGTTGATCACGATAACGTCGTGCGCCTGCAGTTCAGCAATCAGCTCATCAGAGAGCGCCAGGGCTTCCTGCTGACGTGGGCTCAGCGGTGCATCGCCTGGACGCAGCGCGCCAACCAGCTCACCATCCAGCACAGGAATTGGGTTTGCAGCCAGGTCACGCACGGTGATTTGATCTGCGGAATGCTGTTCACGCCACTGTTCAACGAAGTAATCAGACAGCTGACCAGACTGAGAGTACCCTGCCAGAATACTGGATTTCAAAACTAATACTTTGCTCATGGGTGATTCCTGTTTTTGCATTTGATTGAAGGGGGTTGCCCCGTTGCTTGTTGACACTCTATTCACAATCCTGCCACAGAGATAGCGCAATATATCGAAGCCTATGTTCGAATTTTTTGAATAAGGCACTGAAAGCGCTGATGTGGTACTCTATAGCAATCATTACAAAGAGATTTTATCCGGCAGTGCACTGCCCGTTAATGCTATGACAGAACAACAAAAATTGACCTTCCCGATGCTCCTGCAACAGCTTGATTCACTGATGCTGCGCGATAAACAGCGCTTTGCTCGCCGCTTGCACGGGGTGAAGAAGGTTAAAAATCCTGATGCACAACAGGCCATTTTCCAGGAGATGGCGAAAGAGATTGAACAGGCGGCAGGGAAGGTTGTGCTGCGCGAAGCGGCACGTCCGGCCATCACCTATCCGGAAAACCTGCCCGTCAGTCAGAAAAAGCAGGAAATCCTCAACGCCGTGCGCGACCACCAGGTGGTGATCGTGGCAGGGGAAACCGGTTCGGGGAAAACCACACAGCTGCCGAAAATCTGTATGGAGCTGGGCCGCGGGGTGAAGGGCCTGATTGGCCACACCCAGCCGCGTCGTCTGGCGGCGCGTACCGTGGCGAACCGTATTGCCGAAGAGTTGCAAACGGAGGCGGGCGGCTGCATCGGTTATAAGGTGCGATTCAGCGATCACGTCAGCGATAACACCATGGTCAAGCTGATGACCGACGGTATCCTGCTGGCGGAAATTCAGCAGGATCGTCTGCTGATGCAGTACGACACCATCATTATCGATGAGGCGCACGAGCGCAGTCTGAACATCGACTTCCTGCTCGGTTACCTGAAAGAGCTGCTGCCGCGTCGCCCGGATCTGAAAATTATCATCACCTCCGCGACCATCGACCCGGAACGCTTCTCAAAGCATTTCAATAACGCACCGATAATCGAAGTTTCCGGCCGTACGTACCCGGTAGAAGTGCGCTATCGCCCGATTGTCGAAGAGGCGGATGATACCGAGCGCGACCAGCTGCAGGCTATTTTTGATGCCGTTGACGAACTGGGCAATGAGAGCGCGGGCGACATTCTGATCTTTATGAGCGGCGAGCGTGAGATCCGCGATACCGCCGATGCGCTCAGCAAGCGCGATCTGCGCCACACAGAGATCCTGCCGCTTTATGCGCGCCTCTCCAACAGCGAACAGAACCGCGTGTTCCAGCCGCACAGCGGGCGACGCATCGTGCTGGCGACCAACGTAGCGGAAACCTCGCTGACCGTGCCGGGCATCAAGTATGTGATTGATCCGGGTACGGCGCGTATCAGCCGCTACAGCTACCGTACCAAGGTACAGCGTCTGCCGATTGAGCCGGTTTCACAGGCCTCGGCCAACCAGCGTAAAGGGCGCTGTGGACGTGTGTCGGAGGGGATCTGTATCCGTCTCTATTCGGAAGACGATTTCCTCTCCCGCCCGGAGTTTACCGACCCGGAGATCCTGCGGACCAACCTGGCCTCCGTCATCCTGCAGATGACCGCCCTGGGGCTGGGTGATATCGCCGCTTTCCCGTTTGTTGAAGCGCCGGACAAACGCAATATTCAGGACGGCGTGCGTCTGCTGGAAGAGCTGGGAGCGATCACCACCGACGAGCAGGCTACCGCGTATAAACTGACGCCGCTGGGGCGTCAGCTCAGCCAGTTACCGGTCGACCCGCGTCTGGCGCGCATGGTGCTGGAAGCGCAAAAACACGGCTGCGTGCGCGAGGCGATGATCATCACCTCGGCGCTCTCCATTCAGGATCCGCGTGAACGGCCAATGGACAAACAGCAGGCGTCGGATGAGAAACACCGTCGCTTCCACGACAAAGAGTCTGATTTCCTCGCCTTTGTGAACCTGTGGAACTACCTCGGCGAGCAGCAGAAGGCGCTCTCCTCGAACCAGTTCCGCCGTCAGTGCCGCGTGGATTTCCTCAACTACCTGCGCGTGCGCGAGTGGCAGGATATTTACACCCAACTGCGTCAGGTGGTGAAAGAGCTGGGTATTCCGGTGAACAGTGAACCGGCGGAGTACCGCGAAATTCACATCGCATTGCTGACCGGACTGCTGTCCCATATCGGCATGAAGGACGCCGAAAAGCAGGAGTATACCGGTGCGCGCAACGCCCGTTTCTCCATCTTCCCCGGCTCCGGGTTGTTCAAGAAACCACCCAAGTGGACCATGGTTGCCGAACTGGTGGAAACCAGCCGCCTGTGGGGGCGTATTGCTGCGCGTATCGATCCGGAATGGGTGGAGCCGGTGGCGCAACACCTGCTGAAGCGTTCGTACAGTGAACCGCACTGGGAGCGCGCGCAGGGGGCGGTGATGGCGACGGAAAAAGTGACCGTCTACGGTCTGCCGGTGGTGGCCGCGCGTAAGGTCAACTACAGCCAGATTGATCCGGCGCTGTGCCGCGAGCTGTTTATCCGCCATGCGCTGGTGGAGGGCGACTGGCAGACGCGTCACGCCTTCTTCCGTGAAAACCTCAAACTGCGTGCCGAAGTGGAAGAGCTGGAGCACAAATCCCGTCGTCGCGACATTCTGGTGGATGACGAGGCGCTGTTCGAGTTTTACGACCAGCGCATCAGCCACGATGTCATTTCCGCCCGTCACTTTGACAGCTGGTGGAAGAAGGCCAGCAAAGAGACGCCGGACCTGCTCAACTTTGAAAAGAGCATGCTGATTAAAGAAGGGGCGGAGTCGGTCAGTAAGCTCGACTACCCGAACTTCTGGCATCAGGGCAACCTTAAGCTGCGGCTGACCTATCAGTTTGAGCCGGGAACGGACGCGGATGGTGTCACCGTTCATATCCCGCTGCCGCTACTAAACCAGGTGGATGAGAGCGGATTTGAGTGGCAAATTCCCGGCCTGCGCCGCGAGCTGGTGATTGCGCTGATCAAATCGCTGCCTAAACCGGTGCGCCGTAACTTTGTTCCGGCCCCTAACTACGCTGAAGCGTTTTTAGGCCGCGTCACGCCGCTGGAGCTGCCGCTGCTGGATGCGCTGGAGCGTGAGTTCCGCCGCATGACCGGCACCACCATTGACCGCGAAGACTGGAACTGGGATCAGGTGCCCGATCACCTGAAAATCACTTTCCGCGTGGTGGACGATAAAAACAAGAAGCTGCAGGAAGGCCGTGCGCTCACCGCACTGAAAGAGGCGCTGAAAGGCAAAGTGCAGGAGACCTTATCCGCGGTGGCGGATGAGGGGATTGAGCAGAGCGGGCTGCACATCTGGAGCTTTGGTCAGCTCCCGGAAAGTTACGAGCAAAAACGCGGCAATTACAAAGTGAAGGCCTGGCCTGCGCTGGTGGATGAGCGCGACAGCGTGGCGATCAAGCTGTTTGATAACCCGCAGGAACAGCAGCAGATGATGTGGCGCGGGCTGCGCCGCCTCCTGCTTCTGAATATCCCGTCGCCGATTAAGTATCTGCACGAGAAGCTGCCGAACAAAGCCAAGCTCGGCCTCTACTTTAACCCGTACGGCAAAGTGCTGGATCTGATCGACGACTGCATCTCCTGCGGCGTGGACAAACTCATCCACGAGGCGGGCGGTCCGGTCTGGTCAGAAGAGGGCTTTGCTCAGCTACATGAAAAGGTGCGCGCGGAGCTCAACGACACCGTGGTGGACATTGCCAAACAGGTCGAGCAGATCCTCACCACCGTGTTCAATATCAATAAACGCCTGAAAGGGCGTGTGGATATGACCATGGCGCTGGGGCTGTCGGATGTCAAAGCGCAGATGGCGGGCCTGGTGTACCGGGGCTTTGTCACCGGCAATGGCTTCAACCGTCTCGGCGACACGCTGCGTTATCTGCAGGCGATTGAAAAACGGCTGGAGAAAATGGCCATCGATCCGCACCGTGACCGTGCGCAGATGCTGAAAGTGGAAAACGTGCAGCAGGCGTGGCAGCAGTGGTTGAACAAACTGCCACCGGCACGTCGTGACGATGAAGACGTTCAGGCGATCCGCTGGATGATCGAAGAGTTACGCGTCAGCTTCTTTGCCCAGCAGCTCGGTACGCCGTATCCGATTTCGGATAAACGTATTTTGCAGGCGATGGAGCAAGTTTCCGCTTAAAACCCTTGCCCGGTTTTCTCCCTCTCCCTGTGGGAGAGGGCCGGGGTTAGGGCACCAGGCCGCACAATTTTCACCCGTTCACAATTGCCAGCGTAAACCCATCCCACCCCTTAACCCCCACCGTTTGCAGCGCGGTGGCGGTTAAGCGCGGATTGTCCCCCATCATCCCGATAAACCGGCGAACACCCTGCACGCGCGCGTCGTCGCTTTGGCCGTTAATCACTTCACCCTCGCGCACCACGTTATCGCCAATAATCACCGTGCCGGGACGAGAATAGTGCAGCGCCCATTCGAGATAGCCGGGATTATTCGGTTTATCAGCATCAATAAAGATCAGGTCAAATGGCGGAATATCGCCGAAATTTTCCAGAGACGTCAGCGCAGGGCCTTCGATGAGTGCAATGCGATTGTTGAGACCGGCAAGCTGAATATTCTGCCGCGCCACGTCGGCATGCGTGGAATCGGCCTCAAGTGTAATCAGCTCTCCGTCCGGCGGCAGGGCGCGCGCCATCCAGATTGAACTGTAGGCACCCAACGTGCCAATCTCAAGAACACGCCGCGCCTGGGTCATGCGGACGAACAGCGCCAGCAGTTGCCCCTGATTGGCCGCAACATCGTGTTCGGGGAGTCCGGCGCGCTTGTTGTTTTCAAGAACCTGCTGGAGTACGTCATCTTCGGGAATAAGCGATGAAATCATGAAATTATCAACTGCAGACCACGGTTGTTGCATAAATTGTCTCCTGAGGGGGAATTGCCGGGTGGCGGCTACGCCTTACCCGGCCTGCGTGACGAAATCCAGGCCCGTTAAGCGCCTTCAGACATTGACCCAACCGCCGCCCAGCGCTTTATACAAATCAATCTGCGCCAGCAGCAGGTTATTTTTCACCTGCACCACATTTGTTTGCACCGAGTAGAGGGTACGCTGTGCGTCGAGCACATCCAGATAAGACGAGTAGCCGTTGCGATAGCGGTTCTGCGCAATGCGCAGGGTCTCCTGGGCCACATCCTGCTGGGCAAGCAACTCTGTCAGCTGTTCCTGATAACGCGTAATGGCGTCAAGGCTGTTGTTCACCTCCGCGAAGGCGTTGCGGACAGTTTTTTCATAGCTGTACAACACCTGATTGCGCTGGGACTGGGAGATATCCACCTGCGCATTTAGCGCCTGGCGGTTCAGCAGCGGGGCGAGAATGCTGCCGCCCACATTCCAGAGCTGTAAGGGGTTGTCCAACAGGCCAGAAAGGGTGCGATCCTGAATTGAACCGGTCGCTGTCAGGTTGATCGACGGCAGCAGGCTGGCGCGCGAGGCGGCCAGGCTGGCATCGGCCGCAATGAGCTGGCGCTCGGCCTGAACGATGTCAGGTCGTCGGTTAAGCAACGATGACGGCAGCTGTGAAGGCAGCCTGAGCGGGGTAAGCGTGCTGAAGCGCTCACTCCGGGTCACCTCGCCGGGGTTGCTTCCCAGCAGCAGACTCAGGGCGTTCTCTTGTTGCGCAATCTGATGCTGCAGCAGCGGCACCTGTGCCCGGGTGGCCCGCAGCTCGGAGTCGGACTGCATAAGCTCCAGGCGCGAACTGTAGCCCGTTTCAAACTGCCGTTTAGCAAGATTAAATGCCTCTTCGCGCGATTTCAGCGTGGATTCGGTGACGCGAAGCTGTTCGTCTAGCGAGAGCAGAGTGACATACCCGGAGGCCACCGACGATGCGACGGTTAAATCCGCGGCAGCGGCGGCGGCTTTTTGCGCTTCCAGCGAGGCCTGCGCGGCATTGGCCGTGCTGCGGTTGACGCCCCAGATATCCACATCATAGCTGGCAGTGAGGCTGCCTTTGTACAGCGTACTGTATACCGGTAAGCCGGTGGCGGCCGATTGCGTCCGGGCGCGGGTGCCGGTTACGCCCGCATCCAGCGACGGAAACAGGCTGCCGTCGGCGGCATACACCCTGGCCTGGTACTCATTAATCCGTTCGCGAGCGATCAGCACGTCGCTGTTATTTTTCAGCGCCTGATCCACGTAGCGGTTGAGGTTGTTGTCGTGAAAATTTCGCCACCAGAGCTGTTCAGGCGCGCTGGTGGGGCCAGTTGCCGCACGCCACTGCGCAGGAATGTGCAGTGACGATTGTGCAGGTTTTACATCCACCGACTGGCATCCGGTAAGCAGAACGGCAACCAGCAGGCTGGCAATCGGACGAAGGGTCATTGCTTCGCCTCCCGCGTATCAATGGTCACCTGTACCGACATGCCAGGACGCAGCAGCGCCGCCTCTTCAGGCTTACCCAGCACTTCGATACGCACCGGAATACGCTGGGCGATTTTAACAAAGTTCCCGGTGGCATTATCCGGCGTGATGGCACTGAATTCGACGCCGGTCGCCGGGGAGATGCTCTCCACGCGGCCCTGATAGGCTTTGTTGTCGAGCGCATCGACGGTAAATTTCACCGGCTGGCCAATGCGCAACTCCGCCAGCTGGGTCTCTTTGATGTTGGCGATTACCCAGTGCTGAGGCGGCACCAGGGTGGTGAGGTGTGTTCCGGCGGTCACATACGCGCCCAGACGCACCGCGATTTGTCCCAGCTGGCCGTCACGCGGCGCCACAATGCGGGTGTTTTGCAGGTCAATCTGCGCCAGTTCCAGCGCCGCTCTGGCATTTTCAACATCGGCCTCCAGCGCACCGCGGTTCACAATCACCGTTTGCAGATCCTGGCGCGACATCTCAAGCGTCGCTTTTGCCTGCTCAATATCGGCGCTGCCCTGGGCCGCGCTGGCCAGCGCCGCGTCGCGTTCGCGGATGGAGAGCGATCCGTCCGCCGTCAGATCTTTTACACGTTTTAAATCCGCCTGGGTTTTCAGATTTTGGGCGCGGGCGTTTTTCAGGGCCGCCTCGTTACGGGCAATCACCGCTTCTGCGCTTTTACGCTGCTGCAGATTGTTATTCAGGGCGGCAATTTTCATCGCCAGCTGCGCCTCGGCCTGATGCACGCGCTGGCGATAGATGCGGTCATCAATTTGCAGCAGCAGGTCGCCTTTTTTCACCTGCACAAAATCCTGCACCTTCACGTCGGTGATATAGCCATTGACCTGCGGACTGATGAACGTGGTCTGGCCGCGTACGTAAGCATTGTCAGTAAACTGCGCGTGGCGGGTGAACGGGGGGAGCTGCCACGCGTAAAGGATCACCAGCACGCCGACAATCCCGATGGCAGCGGCGGTGAAAATTGACACAATGCGTACATTTTTGCGGGTGTTGGCCTGCTCTTTGGCGGCATCCTGCTGACTCATAAACTCTCCAGAAATATCTCAATTATTTGTTGCCGGTGGCGTTCTTAAGCGCCATACGGGCAGTGATGCGCAGACGCAGTAAGCGCCATAAAATCCAGACCAGCGTGGCCGCGGCAATACTCGCGGTCAGCAAATAAGTATCGTTATAAGCCAGAATGTTTGCCTCAAGGGCAGTGACCGTCTGCAACTGGGTGATCGCCTGCGTGCCCAGCAGCGCACTGTCGCCAATCAGGCTCTTGTACATCTGGGTATAAAGCTGAATTCGCTCGTTGACCAGGGGATTGAGCGTCGTGAGCTGGTCCGCCAGCAGGCTGGAGTGGTACTTCTCGCGCCAGGTCTGGAAGGTTCCCAGGATCGCCGAACCCAGCAGGCCGCCGAGGTTCTGGCTCATGCCGAACATCACCGAGAAACTCACCAGATTACGTGGATCGGCAATCACGCCACCAATGGCGGCCAGCATCGCGGGGGCGAGGAAGAAGGCGCTGCCAAAGCCCAGCAGGAACTGGCTGAGCATCAGCTGATCCGGGCGGGTCAGGTTGTTTGACTGGCTGTCCAGCAACGAGGCGATAATCATCAGCACCAGGGAGGTAATAATCGGCCACGCCAGTTTCGTCGGCTTAATGGTCAGACAGCTGGTGACGATCCCGCAGACGATGCCGGCGAAAATGGACCACGCCAGATGTGTCATCTGCTCGTTCTGTAACCCTACATACTGCAGCCACCCGATGACGCCGGTGTTTTGCTCGGCCAGCACAATGCGGATCAGCAGCATGATCAGCCCCAGACGAACGATACTGCCGCTCGACAACCAGCGGGTATTCAGCAGCGGGTTAGTGCGGTTATGTTCAAACACGATGGCGGAAACAATCAGCACCAGCGATAGCGCCAGCGACCAGCCGATCCACGGCGCTTCGAACCACCAGTCCAGACGCCCCAGCGACAGCACCGCGCACAGCAACGCCATCCCCGGTGCCAGTAAAAAGAAGGTCACAAAGTCTTTCTTCTCAAAGACCTTACGCCGATCCCCCGGCGGCAGTTTCAGTGCGATCACACAGGCCAGCGAGATCAGCGCCAGCCCCAGTTCGAAGAAATAGAGTCCGCGCCACTCGTCCAACTGGAGAAGCTCAGTGGAAAACAGACGCGCCAACGGAATGGCGAGTGACGAACCGGTGATGCCAATGGTCAGCGCCTTCAGATGGTGCTTCGCCGGCCAGGCCTGGATCTGATAATAAATGCCCAGCGAACTGAGCGCGGCGGCCACCATTCCGTGCGCGGCGCGCACCATCAGCGCCGAACTGAGATCGTTAACGAACAGGTGGAAGAAGGTGACCAGCACATACAGCACCAGAAAGCCTTCCGTAAAGGCGCGCAGACCATACTGCTGGCGGAATTTCACCAGTAGCAGGTTAATGGAGATATTGGTCATCACATAGACCGCCGGTAGCCAGGCGATCTCGGTTGACCAGGCGCCAAAGGTGCCCTGCAAATTTTGCAGGTTGGCGGTGACCACCGCATTCCCCAGGGCGCCCGTCAGGCAGACCAGCAGACCCACAACGCCATAGGCAATCCGCTTTGGCGTGCTGTGCTCCGGCGTAGAGGGTGAACCCAGCAGGGCGGGTTTCTCGTGTGGCTGCCACTCGCGAGGAGCATAAGGATCGCGTTCGGGCAGGCGCATAACGTCGTTTACCTTTGAAAAAATTAAATAATTAGCGGGCTGGCGATTCTACGTCTGCCGTAAAACATAATACAAGTGAATATGATTTACGCATGTTAATCAAATGTTGAACTAAAGGTTTTAGGAAAAAGAGCGGCCCGCAGGGCGGGCCGGGAAAGGTCAGAGACGTTCGGGCTGTACCTGGAGGTGTGCTGCACGCTTAACGCGGCTGGCGCAGAAGATCGCGATTAAGGAGATGACCACCGTGACGGCAAGATACCAGGCCACCGGAACCCAGTCGCCGTCATATTTTGCCAGCAGGCCGGTAGCAATCAGCGGGGCGGTACCGCCAGCCAGCGCGGCACCCAGTTGGTAGCCGAGCGTAATGCCGGTGTAGCGCACGTTTGCGCTAAAGATTTCAGAGCACAGCGTTCCGAGTACCGCCGTTACCGGTGCCCACAGCACGCCAAAGGCGATGACCGTCGCGATCACAATGCCCCAGGTTGTTCCGGTATTGAGCAACATAAACCATGGCACGATAAACAAACCCAGGATAAAGACGCTCGTGGCATACATACGCTGACGGCCAATTTTATCCGAGAGCAACCCCATTAACGGAATCATTATCGTGGCCACCAGGGCTCCCAGCGTCACGGCTTCCAGCGCCTGCGATTTTTGGTAGGCCAGCGTGCTGGTGGCATAGCTCACCACAAACGTAGAGAAAATATAGAACGGCGCGGTTTCCACGACTTTGAGACCGGCGGCAATCAGCACTTCACGCCAGTGATGTTTCAGCGTATCGCGCAGGGGAGCCTTAGCCACCTGACCGGACGCTTTTACTTTCTGAAAATCAGGCGTTTCATCGATATCTTTTCGGATCCACAGGCCGAGCAACACCAGAACCGAACTCAGCAGGAACGGGATACGCCAGCCCCAGGAGAGAAAATCCTCCTCGCTGAAGAGGGTCATCAGCGAAACGATAAAAGTTGCCATCAGCATGCCGATGGTCACGCCCGCCTGCGGAATGCTGCCGAAGAACCCCTTACGTTTTTCGGGCGCGTATTCATAGGCCAGCAACAGCGCGCCACCCCATTCACCGCCTATGCCCATCCCCTGAATGATACGCATCAGGATCAGCAGAGCAGGCGCCCACAGGCCAATCATCTCATACGTGGGCAGCAGGCCAATCATAACGGTTGCACCTCCCATCAAAGAGAGGGTCAGTACAAGGGTTTTTTTACGGCCAATGCGGTCGCCGATATGGGCGAAAAGTACCCCGCCAATAGGACGTATAAAAAAGGTTAATGAGAAAGAGAGATACGAGAGTATGAGCCCGATCACCGGATCGACCATCGGGAAAAAGATCTTATTAAAGACCAGCGCGGCAGCTGTACCGTAGAGAAAATAGTCAAACCATTCAATGGCACTCCCGGTAAGGCTGGCAATTAGCACCTTCTTATTTTTTCGTAATACCGTCGTCGTACTTTCATGTTCTGTCATGATCTGCAACCCCGCCACGTTGATGATGTATGAGGTGTCACCTGGCGCGCTTCAGGTGCAACCTGTGATGATGAAAAAGGTTATTAAATTGTTAAGCAACTTAGGGTTGGATGGTGTATTTGGCAAGCGCAGGGGGGAGAAAACTGGTCAGATCACGGTGAAATTAGCAGCGTTGGGTGCTTTTTCAAACGGAATCGGCAACAGGATGTTTTGTACGACAGAAACTGGAAAGCATAATATGCAGGTGCAACCTAATTGTTTTTGGATGTTTCTGGTTATTTCAGAATAATGACAAAATCGGCAATAAAATACCGTTTAGTTTTCGGTGCTCACGTCAGCGTTTATAGTCTGAAGCCGCTACCCTGAAGAGAAACCGAGGAGGAGTTCATCATGGTTAAGCCCCATTTAACTGTTCTGCCGGACGCAACCCTGGCGGCCATCAATACCGTTGGCAAATGGCTGGCGCAGGACGACCTGAGCGCAGCCCGTCAGGCTGGGGACGCGGATGTGGTGATTCTGGCTGGCAACGCGGTGATCCCGACCATCGATGCGGCCTGCCGTATTGCCGCCGCGCAGAACGTGCCGCTTCTGATTAGCGGCGGCATCGGCCATTCGACCCCGTTTTTGTATGAAGCCGTTCGTCATCACCCGCAATATCACAGCGTACCGGTCGCCAGCCGGGCGGAAGCGAGCATTCTTGCCGACGTTGCGCGGGAGTTCTGGCAGATCCCCGAGGCGCACCTTTGGATTGAAGATCGCTCAACCAACTGCGGTGAAAACGCGCGTTTTAGCTGGAACATGCTGAAACAGCGTCAGCGGACAAGCGGGCAGATGCTGGTGGTGCAGGACCCGACGATGCAGCGCCGCACGATGGCGACTTTTACCCGCGTGTGCCGGGACGAGCCCGCGTCACCGCAGTGGGTCAGCTTTCCGGGGGTTACGCCGACGCTGCAAAACGGCACAGAGGGCGTGGAGTTTAGGGGGGATAATGCAGGGCTGTGGTCCGTTGAGCGCTACCTTTCGCTGGTTCTGGGGGAGCTGCCGCGGCTGTATGATGACGTTAACGGCTATGGCCCGGCCGGGCGGGATTTTATCGCTCACGTGCCCTTTCCGGAGGCGGTGACCGCCGCATGGAAACAGCTACAGCTGGATCCTGTCCTCAAGGGGGCACGTACAATAATCTAAGCACGGGACCATTCCCTCGCCCCGTTGGGGAGAGGGGGAGGGTGAGGGGAAAATCACAGCGCCGCAAACTTATCCAGCGTGCGCACCAGCTGCGTCACAAACCCATACTCGTTGTCATACCAGGCGACGGCTTTCACCAGCTGCAGATCGCCCGCCTCGGTCACTTCGGTCTGCGTGGCGTCAAACACCGAGCCAAAGTGCGAGCCAATCACATCGGACGACACAATCTCCTCATCCGTATACCCAAACGATTTATTCCCCTGCGTCGCTTTTTTCAGTGCGGCATTGATCTCCTCAACGGTGACCTTTTTACCCAGAATGGCGACCAGTTCGGTTACCGAACCGGTTTTCACCGGCACGCGCTGGGCGTGGCCTTTCAGTTTGCCGCTCAGGGCCGGGATCACCAGACCAATCGCTTTTGCGGCACCCGTGGTATGAGGAATAACATTTTCTGCCGCCGCGCGTGAGGCGCGCAGATCTTTGCCACGCGGACCATCCACCAGCGCCTGGGTACCGGTATAGGCGTGAATGGTGGTCATGGTGCCCACTTTAATTTCAAAGGCATCGTGCAGGGCTTTTGCCAGCGGGGCGAGACAGTTGGTGGTGCAGGAGGCGACAGAGATGATGGTATCACTGGCGTCAATGGTGTCGTCGTTAACGTTAAACACAATGGTTTTCATCTCACCGGCAGGTGCGGAGATCAGCACTTTTTTAGCACCTGCATCCAGATGTGCTCTGGATTTCTCTTCCGACGTATAAAAACCGGTGCATTCCACAACGATATCCACCCCTGCGGCTTTCCACGGAATATGTTTGGCCTCTTTCTCGGCGTACACCGCGATCGTCTTGCCATCCACAATCAGCGCGTCTTCGGTGAAATCCACACTCCACGGGAAACCCCCGTAGTTTGAATCATGCCTGAGCAGATAAGCCAGCACTTTGGGAGAGGTGAGGTCGTTGATGGCGACGACGGTGTTGCTGTCCTGGGTTTCAAGAAGGCGACGAAGTACGAGGCGTCCAATGCGTCCAAATCCGTTAATGCCAATTTTACTCATGGTGTTCTCCTGTAAACGTGTCGATGCGACAGTTTGAACTTATCCAGGCTTAGACCATGAGCGCCGGGGCGGCAATTGAAGATGCTTCATGCGCGAGGAAGTAATTGAAAACCCATACAGAAAAGTTAATGAATTTTTAAGGAAAGGTCGTTATGTTGGCCCGGTAACTGTTTTTTATCGGGAAATCACATGCGCACTAAATATACAAGCCTGCAAATCGGCATCCACTGGCTGGTGTTTCTGTTAGTCATCGTCGCCTACTGCGCCATGGAGTTCAGAGGCTTCTTTCCGCGTACCGACCGACCGGTGATCAATATGATCCACGTTTCATGCGGTATCACGATCCTGGTATTGATGGTGACACGTCTGCGGTGCGCCTGAAGTTCCGCGCGCCGCCGATTGAGCCGAAACCGAAAGCGATG
This sequence comes from Enterobacter sp. WCHEn045836, assembly GCF_003965585.1. Classification (NCBI taxonomy): domain Bacteria; kingdom Pseudomonadati; phylum Pseudomonadota; class Gammaproteobacteria; order Enterobacterales; family Enterobacteriaceae; genus Enterobacter; species Enterobacter sp. WCHEn045836. Next base: position 131,744 of record NZ_RXPT01000011.1, on the reverse strand, counting down.
ATCACCGGGCTCTCCCATCTGGGGCATCTGGTGATTTATCTGCTGTTTATTGCTTTGCCGCTGATTGGCCTGGTGATGATGTATAACCGTGGAAACGACTGGTTTGCTTTTGGCATCGCCATGCCGCACGCGGCGGAATCCAACTTTGAGCTGGCTGATGGGCTAAAAGAGTGGCACGAGACGCTGGCGAACCTCGGCTATTTTGTCATTGGCCTGCACGCGGCGGCGGCGCTGATGCATCACTATTTCTGGAAAGATAATACGCTGCTGCGCATGATGCCGAAAAAGCGGCAGTAGTCCTCAATACTTTTGCCGCCTTTCTCGCCGGGTGGCGTTGCGCTTACCCGGCCTACAAAACCCGTTTTTTATTGCAGCAGAGCACGCTCATCAGCCGTTAACGCCAGCCCCTGGGTTGACCCGGCCTCTGACGATTTCACCGCCGCTTCCAGCACCGCCATCACCGCTAACGCTTCGACAGGATGAACCGGATTGGCAATCTTCCCGAGCAGAGCATCGCGCACATTCATGTAATACTGACGCTGATCGCCTTTCGGCGTGGAAATCGTCTGCGGCGCGCCGTCAGCCCCGAAGAACACCATACTGTCGCTGTCATCACCCCAGTTTTCGCTGCCCGGAACGACGCCGGCCAGCAGCTGCGCTTCCTGTTGATCGATACGGGCTTTCACTACGCTGCCCTTGTCGCCATGAACGGTAAAGCGCGCGGTGCCACCCGCGACCAGCATGCTGGCGTGCAAGATGACCTTATGCTGAGGGTAATTTAAAACCACATGCGCCCAGTCGTTAACTTCGGCACCGTCGCGCAGCGTCGCGATATTCCCCTGTACCGACTGAGGCAGACCAAAGAGCTGCAGCGTCTGGTCGATCAGATGCGGACCGAGGTCAAACCACAGTCCGCTTCCCGGTACGTTTTGTTCTCTCCAGCGCACGCGCACTTCCGGGCGGAAGCGATCGATGTGCGACTCAAACAGTTTCACCTTGCCGAGGGTGCCCTGCGCAATAACGTCCTTAATGCCGAGGAAATCACTGTCCCAGCGGCGGTTATGGAACACGGAAAGCAGAAGCTGCTTTTCATCCGCCAGGGCGATCAGATCGCGCGCTTCCTGCATATCGAGCGTGAAAGGCTTATCCACCACCACATGTTTTCCTGCGTTCAGGGCCAGCGTGGCCAGCGGCGCATGGGTCGCATTCGGGGAGGCGATCACCACCAGGTCGACGTCCGGATGCGTGATGGCCTCTTCCGGGGTGGCGACCACCTGCACGTCCGGCAGATCGCACGTGACCTTTTCCGCGTCGCGAGAAGAAACCACCGCCAGTTTAAGCCCGTCCACAGCCTGGATCAGCGGGGCATGGAAGGTTTTACCCACAAATCCATACCCGATCAGCGCAATGTTAATTGTCTTCATTTTACTCATGACCTTCTCCACGTTGATGCGCGCAAACCGTGACATGCACTGCGCTCTGGTCCCCAAGCTCAGGCCAGGGACGATCTAAAAACAGTTGATGAATTTCTTCTAACCCGCATACCAGGTACGGTTCACAGCGGTTGACTTTCAGATGGTCCGCGACGATCCAGTGCGCCTGGCTGGCGGCAAGCATCGCCCGTTTTACCTCGGCATCAGCCTCTGTACTGGCACTCAGACCGAGTGATGAATGAAGGGCGCAGGCGCCGAGAATGGCGATATCCGCCCGATACCGCGAAAGAAGGGAGAGGGTAGCACCGCCGGCAAACAGGCGTTGCTTCTGATCCCACTTCCCGCCGAGCAGGATCAGGTCGATATCCTCCCGGTCGCTAAAATAGTGGGCGATATCCAGCGAGGTGGTGATCACCGTCAGCGGCCCCTGAAGGAAAGTGGCCACCGCCATGACCGTGCTGCCCGCATCCAGAAACAACGTTGAACCCGCCGGTACAGACTGTGCCACCTGTTTTCCCAGCCGCTGTTTGGTGTCCGGCAGGAGCGTGTTTCTGCCCTGGCGATTCATGGCCGAGAGATTCAGCGCGATAGCGCCCCCGTGGTTCTTCTGCGCCAGCCCCTGTTTTTCGAGGTCTGTCAGATCCCGGCGAATGGTATCGGCTGAAACCTGCAGCTTTTCCGCCAACTCGGTGATACTGGCCTGTCCCTGCTCGCTGATGATCTCGAGCACATATTTTTGACGGGCGGTTTTGTGCATAGGATGAATTCTGCAAAATGTCGCAATAGTTTGCATAATACAGCATTTTGTCGCAGAGGGAAGGGGAACGTCTTTTTAGTTCAAAGCAGTGATTATTGATTTTATATTGATTAAATATAAGTGTACGGTTGCGAGGGGTAATCAGTATGTTATGACGATGTTTATTCTGACTGTTTGGTTTATGTAACCAGTTAGCAATCGTTTACCGGTGTTTTATTTTATTAGTAAATTAATTTAAGAGATAATGTGCCAAAATATTCCGTCTGTATAGCTTTTGATTCCAAAAGAGATGGGGCAGTTACTTAAATTGACAGTTCTTTGAAAATCTTTGTGTCTGACGCGCCATGAAATTAACGCAAAAATGTACATCCGACGAATTTCTAATTTCACTTAAATAACAAGGACTTTGTTTGTTTCACTTGAAAGGCCATTTTTAAGACTTTGTCCAGAAACCCCATGATTTTTCTTATTTGTAACACCACGATAACATTGTGGGTGTAGTTGCTTATACCACATTTTGTTATGCTGCCAACCAGTTTAAGAAGTAAGTAAATTCTTAATTTTATATAGGACACAGAACGGCTCTCATCTCCAATGGAAATGGGTATAGGGAGCTTTTACCCAAAATTTACGACGGGGGGTGAGTAATATTTGTCTGAATATCTATACCTCTTTTTGGGTAAATGGTTGAACAACACGTAAACTCAGGGAGATATAAATGACGATATGGCGAAATTATAAGTCGTTACGAATATCCGCAACGCTGATATTAATTTCGATAGGCATCAATACAGCCAATGCCAATAGCGGTGTGGTGGGTATTGCCCCGATTCCAAAGACAACGTTAAAAGAAAGTATCCTGTTTGCCATCGATCGCGATCCGTCGGTCAGCCAACAGGCGGCACAATTAGGTATTGGTCAGGCGCAAATAGATGAAGCGCGTAGCGGATGGATGCCGCAAATATCGCTGAACGGCAGTACAGGTCATAGCCAGACCACCGATTCCAGCGGATCGCTGAGAAATTCCGCGGCCTGGGGATTGAGCCTCACGCAGCTTATCTATGATTTTGGAAAGACGAATAACAGTATCAGCCAGTCTTCTGCGCGACGTGATAGCTATCGTTACCAGCTGATGGAGACGCTCTCAGCGGTGGCGGAAAAAACCGCGCTGAGCTATGTGGAAGTCAAACGCTACAGCGATCTGTTAGAGGCGGCTAAAGAGAATGTTCAGGCCCTCAAAAACGTGGAGCAACTGGCGAAACTGCGCGCGGATGCGGGCGTAAGTTCAACCTCCGATGAACTGCAGACTCGCACACGGATCGCCGGAATGCAGGCGACGGTTGAACAGTACAGCGCCGCGTTAAACAGTGCCCGCGCCAGACTGGCGGTATTGACGGGCATGCAGGCTGAATCCTATTCACCGGTGCCTGCGAAGCTCGCCGTTGAACAGGATGCCGTTAACCAGATTGATTATTCACTGATACCGGCGGTGATGGCCGCGCAGAATATGGAACGTTCGGCCCAGTATGGCGTGGAAACCGCAAAATCTCAGCACTGGCCAACCTTAAGCCTGAAAGGAGGACGCACGCGTTATGAGTCCGATAACCGTTCTTACTGGGATGACCAGATACAGCTAAATATCGATGCGCCCCTTTATCAGGGGGGAGCCGTATCCGCTCGCGTCCGTCAGGCTGAAGGGGCCAGGGCGATGGCGTCGTCTCAGGTCGATCAGGCGCGATTCGATGTGTTGCAAAAAGCCTCCGTCGCGCAGGCAGACTGGACCGGCGCGCGCGGAAGAATGGCCGCTGGAGCGTTGCAGCTGGAGAGTGCGTTACGTGCGCGCGAGGTCTACCGAAATGAATATACCCTGAGCAAGCGCAGCATTAATGATTTGCTCAGCGTTGAACAGGACGTCTGGCAGGCCACCTCCGCGAAAATAATCGCGGAATATGATGGCTGGAGTTCGGCAATTAATTACGCTGCCGCTGTTGATAATCTTATGCCGCTTATTGGAATTGAGAAAAACGCTGCCGCAAAATTACCCGATTTGAGTTGAAAAAATACGCGCATTGTTGCGCGAAATAAGTCTGAAAATAATGGGTGAATTTTCCCAGGGATAGCTACATCCATCTGGTGGACATATCCACAGGAATCCGTGCACCTGCAAGGAGAGAAATATGAGTAACATTAAAGTTGTTGATGTCATCATTCGCAAAACGGCGGAGAAAACGAAATTAACCGGCGAAGGTAATCTGTCGGTCTCCATTTCATCGCCGAGCGTGATTGAAATCCAGGGTTCTGCTCAGGACGTGGTGCGTTACGTCCGCCAGGGAAAAGACCTGCTCATTTATATGAAAGATGGCAGCGTTATTCGCTGCAATAACTATTTTGTTGAAGATCCTGAAACCCATAACCAGTCCGAACTGGTATTTAACGATAATCAGGAATTAACACATATTTCTTTTGCCGATGCCGGGGAAGCGTCAGGCGTAGCCGTTACCGAATTGACTGCACAGGCCACACCAATCAGCAGCATTGAACCCTTCTTTGAGCAGGGCAGTTTGCTGAGCGATGCACCGTGGGGCTGGATTGCGGGGGCGGCATTAGGCGGCGGTGCCATCGGTGCACTGCTTGCGCATGGGGGTGACGGCGAAACAAAAACCAAAGTCATTGATAATACGAAAGACGTTGAGAGCGCAACGCCGACCTTTTTGCTCACCGATAATGCGGGTGACAAGCAGGGTGTGTTGAGTGCAAAAGCGATCACTGACGATAACACGCCAACCTTTAGCGGTACCGGCCAGCCGGGTGCGACCATTCAGATCAAAGACAGCAGCGGCAGCACCATTGCCAGCGCCATGGTCAGTAAAGAGGGGACCTGGACAGTACAACTTCCCACCCAGGCTGACGGGGAGCATACCTGGTCAGTGGTGCAAATCGACGGCAGTAAAACCACCTCCGCAGGTAGCATCACGGTGACCGTTGACACTGCCGAGGCGAGCGTAACGCTGGCAACAACGGCGGGCGATAACGTCATCAACGCCAGCGAGCAATCTGCAGGCTTTACGCTCTCGGGTGCCAGCAAAAACCTGGCGCAGGGAACGGAACTGACCGTCACGCTGAACGGCAAAACCTATACCGCGAACGTGGGCACCCATGGCGCATGGAGCGTGAAGGTCCCTGCGGCAGACGCGCAGGCGCTGGGCGACGGCACCTGGACGGTCAACGTGAGCGGCAAAGACGCGGCGGGTAATATCGTGAGCGGCAGTCAGACGATTGGCGTGGATACCACGGCACCGACGATCGCTGTTGATACCGTCGCGCAGGACAACATTATCAATGCGGCTGAACACAATCAGCCGCTGACGCTGAGCGGTAAAACCACGGCGGAAGCCGGTCAGATTGTGACGGTCACGCTGAACGGTAAAAATCACACGGCGACCGTGGGCAGCGACGGCACCTGGTCCGTCACGCTTCCTGCCGGTGAAGTACAGGCGATGGCTAACGGCGAACACACCCTGACGGTGAACGTCAGCGATAAAGCCGGGAACGGTTCATCCACCCACGCTGATTTTACCGTCGATACCACTGCTCCGGTCATCACCATCAACACCGTCGCAGGCGACAATATTCTTAACACCGCCGAGCAGGGGCAGGCGCAGATTATTTCCGGCCAGGCGACCGGCGCGGCGGCAGGCGACGTGGTGACCGTGACCGTTGGCGGCCAGAGCTTTACCGGCGTGGTGCAGGCGAACGGCAGCTGGAGCGTAGGCGTACCGGCGTCAGTCATTGGCGCGCTGGGGGAAGGTAACCACAGCATTTCGGTTTCGGTGACCGATGCGGCGGGCAATACCGGTAACGCCACCCACGGCATTACCCTGAGCGGCAACCCGCCGGAATTCACGATTGACGCCATCAGCCAGGATAACGTCCTGAACGCGCAGGAGGCGATGCAGCCGCTGAGCCTGAGCGGCACCAGCAACCTGCCAGACGGCAGCGCCATCACCGTCACATTAAACAACGTTGACTATCAGGCCACGGTTGAAAACGGTATCTGGACGGTTCAGGTGCCGGTTTCTGACGTGCTGAATCTGGCGAACACCCTTTACACCGTGAGCGTCAGCGGCACCGACAGCGTGGGTAACAGCGGCTCTGCCGAGGCGAATCTGCTGGTGGACACCGTGCTGCCGCAGGTCATTATCAATACGTTTGCGGGCGACAACCTGGTCAATAACGCCGAAGCGGGCGTCGATCAAACCCTCAGCGGACGCGTTACCGGCGCGGCGGCAGGCGATACCGTCTCTGTCACCGTCGGCGGCAAGAACTACACCGCAACGGTTGGCAGCGATCTGACCTGGAGCGTGAAAATCCCGTCAGCGGATCTTCAGGCGTTCGGCGACGGCGATTTGACCTTCAGCGCCTCCGTCACTAACGCGCACGGCAATACCGGCACCGGCGAGCGTGATATCAATATCAACGCGGAGCTGCCGGGCCTGCGTGTGAACACCATTTCCGGCGATGACGTGATCAACGCCATTGAACAGCAGCAGGATCTGAGCGTCACCGGCTCCAGTACCCATCTGGCCGCGGGGACGCAGATTGTCGTCACCATCAACAACGTTGAGTACGTTACCGCGGTTAACGCCAGCGGCAACTGGCAGATCGGCGTTCCGGCGGCGGACCTGCAGGCCTGGGCGGCGGGCGGCATGACGGTTAGCGTCAGCGCGGTAGATGCCTGGGGCAATACCGTTGCGGCTGAACACCCGATTGAACTCGATCTGAACGCCGTGGCGGTCACCATTGATACCGTCTCCGGCGACGACCTGCTGAACGCGGCGGAAAAAGGCGCGGACTTAACCCTTTCCGGCCAGACGCAGGGCGTAGAAGCCGGGCAGACCGTGGTGGTGAAATTCGCCGACCAGACCTTTACCGCGCAGGTGCAGCAGGATGGCTCCTGGAGCCTGACCGTACCGGCCAGCGCCATGGAGACGCTGATCGACGGACGCGCGCAGGTCAGCGTCAGCGTGACGAACGTCAGTGGCAACAGCGCCGACGCGTCGCGCGTGGTGACCGTGGATACCTTACCGCCGTCCATTACGATCGATAACCTGACCGACGACAACATCATTAATGCGGCCGAAGCGCAGCAGGATCTGACCTTAAGCGGCAGCAGCAATGCTGAGGCGGGACAGACGGTTACCGTTACGCTGAATGGCAAGCACTATCAGACCACCGTCCAGAGTGACGGGACCTGGACGGTGAACGTACCGGCTGCGGATGTCGGCGCTCTGACCGACGGCACCGTCACGGTGACGGCAACCGTGAGTGACGTGGCGGGCAACAGCAGCAGCGCAGACCGCGTTGGGCTGGTGGATGCGACCGTCCCGCAGATAACCATCAACGACTTTGTCACCGATACCAATACCGTTAACCAGCTCGCGCATTCACAGGCGCAGATCCTGAGCGGCTCGGTCACCGGTGCGGCAGCGGGCGATCGGGTGACCATCACCATTAACAGCGTCGATTACACCACGGTGGTGGATGCGGCGGGCAACTGGAGCCTTGGCCTGCCCGCGTCCGTTGTGCAGGGTCTGACGGACGGTACCTGGACCATCGATGTCTCCGTGACCGACCGATCCGGCAATACCGGAAGCAGTTCACTGGATGTGGTGGTGAATACCGTGACGCCTGTTATCGCCATCAGCACGCTGGCGGCGGACGACGTGATTAACGCGACCGAGAAGGGTGAAGATCTGCTGCTCTCCGGCACAAGTAACCAGCCAGAAGGGACCAGCATCACCGTTAACCTGAACGGCATCAATTACAACGCCACTACTGACGCCAGCGGTAACTGGAGCGTGACCGTACCGGCCTCGGCCGTTAGCGCGCTGGGAGAAGCCCATTACACCGTGACGGCGAGCGTCACGGATAGCGTAGGCAACAGCGCCTCAACCTCACACAATGTGCTGGTGGACAGCTCGCTGCCGGTGGTGACGATCGACACCCTGGCGGGCGACAATATCGTTAACGCAGCGGAAGTGGCGGCAGGACAAACCCTGACCGGTAAGGTGACGAACGCGGCGTCAGGTGACACTGTCACTATTATCCTTGGCGGCCAGACGTATACCGCTACCGTGCAGGACGATCTCACCTGGAGCCTGCCGTTAAGCGAGAGCCAGCTTACCGCGCTCGGCAACGGCGACCTCACCGTATCCGCCAGCGTGACCAACGCGCACGGCAATACCGGCTCCTCTTCTCTCGACTTCAACATCGACGCCCAGCTCCCGGGATTGCGGATTGATACCGTCGCAGGTGATGACGTGATTAACGTGATTGAACACGCGCAGAACCTGATTGTGTCTGGTACCAGTAGCGATCTGGCGGCGGGCAGCACCGTGACCGTGACCATCAACGGCAAAGCCTATCCAGCAACGGTACTGGCGGACGGCACCTGGCAGGCGGCGGTGCCGGCGGCCGACGTGTCCCAGTGGGCGGACGGTTCGCTGGATATCAAGGCAAGCGCGCAGGATGCCTCCGGCAACCCGGTGGCTATCGGGACCATCGTGGACGTCGATCTCGCGCCTGTCGCCATCACCATCAGCAGCGTGACCGACGATAACGTGCTCAACGCGGCGGAAAAAGGCCAGGACCTGGTGCTTTCCGGCACCACGTCCAACGTTGAGGCGGGTCAGACCGTGACCATCACCTTCGCGGGTAAAACCTATACCACCACGGTGGATGCCAACGGCGACTGGACCTGGACCGTACCGTCAGCTGATTTGAGCAGCCTGAAAGACGGCGACGCCAGCGTGCAGGTCAGCGTCACCAACGTGAACGGCAACGCGGCGTCTTCGGCGCAGGAATTCAGCGTCGATACCACCGCGCCGACGGTGGCCATCAACACTATCAGCAATGACAATATGCTGAACGCGGCAGAGGCGGCGCAGGATCTGACCCTGAGCGGCACCTCTACTGCCGAAGCAGGCCAGACGGTCACCGTGACCTTCAACGGCAATCAGTACACCGCGCAGGTGCAGGCGGACGGCAGCTGGACGCTCGACGTTCCGGCGGCGGATATGGCAGGCATCACCGACGGCAGCGCGGCGGTAACGGCGAGCGTGTCCGATAAGGCAGGCAACCCGGTCAGCGCGGGCTCCTCGGTGCTGGTCGACACCACCGTACCGCAGATTTCGTTCAACATCGTTGCGGGCGACGACGTCGTGAATATTGCCGAGCACGGCCAGGCGCTGATCGTCTCCGGCAAGGTGACGGGTGCGCAGGCGGGCGACGTGATTACCCTGAGCCTGAACGGCAAAGACTACACCGCCATGCTGGATGCGTCCGGCAGCTGGAGCGTGGGCGTTCCGGCGACGGACGTGGGCGCGCTGGCAAACGGCGACCAGACGATTTCCGCGACACTCACCGATAAAGCCGGCAACAGCACCACCGCGACGCACGAGTTTGACGTCTCCCTGACCGCGCCGGTGGTTGCCATCAATACCCTGGCGGTTGACGACGTGATCAACGCGACCGAGAAAGGTCAGGATCTGCTGGTGTCCGGTACCAGCAACCAGCCGGACGGCACCACCATCACGGTGACCCTGAACGGCATCAACTACACCGCCACCACCGACGCCAGCGGCAACTGGAGCGTGACCGTTCCGGCTGCTCACGTGTCGGCTCTGGGGGAAGCGAACTACAGCGTGACGGCGAGCGTAACCGACACCGCAGGCAACAGTGCAAACACCAGCCATAACGTGCTGGTCGACAGCGCGCTGCCGCAGGTCACCATCAACCCTGTCGCCACGGACGATGTCATTAACGCAGCGGAAGTGGCTGCCGGGCAGACCCTGAGCGGCAAAGTGAGCGGCGCGGCGAGCGGTGACACTGTCACTATTTCAGTCGGCGGCAATACCTATACCACGACGGTTCAGGACGATCTGAGCTGGTCGGTCAGCGTGCCGTCCACGGTCTTAACCGCCATCGGTAACGGCGAGCTGACGGTGTCAGCCAGCGTCACCAACGGCCACGGCAACACCGGAACCGGCGAGCGCGACATCACTATTGACGCCAACCTGCCGGGCCTGCGCGTCGATACCGTGGCGGGCGATGATGTGATCAACAGCATCGAACACGCGCAAAACCTGATTATTACCGGCTCCAGCGACGGGCTGGCGAGCGGGTCTGCGCTGACGGTCACCGTCAACGGTAAAACCTACGCGGCTACCGTGCTGGCGGACGGCACCTGGACGGCGGCCATTCCGGCGGCAGACGTCAGCGCGCTGAATGCGGGCACGGTCACCGTGACCGTGGAAGGCCAGAGCGCGGCGGGCAATCCGGTTTCCATCAGCCACGACGTGAAGGTGGATCTGGCGACCGTTGCCATCAGCATCAACGCCATCGCCACCGACGACGTGATTAACGCGGCAGAGAAAGGCGCGGACCTGGTGCTGTCCGGCTCGACCACCAATGTGGAAGAAAACCAGACCGTTACCATCACTTTCGGCGGCAAGTCGTACACCGCGACGGTCGATGCCAGCGGCAACTGGACGGCGACCGTACCGTCTGCCGATTTGGGCAGCCTGAAAGACGGCGATGCCAGCGTGCAGGTGAGCGTCACCAACGTGAACGGCAACAGCGCGTCGGCAGGCCGCGAGTACAGCGTGGACGCCACCGCACCGACGGTGTCTATTGAGATTGTCAGCGATAACAACATCATCAACGCGGCCGAAGCGCAGCAGGATCTGGTCGTTAACGGCGTGACCAACGCCGAAGCGGGCCAGAGCGTCACCGTGACCCTGAACGGCGTGGACTACACCACCACCGTGCAGGCAAACGGCAGCTGGAGCGTGACCGTGCCGTCTGCAGACGTGGGCGCGATTACCGACGGCAACTACACCATCAGTGCCGCCGTCTCCGATAAAGCGGGTAACCCGGCCTCTGCGGATCGCGATGTGCTGGTGGATACCACAGTGCCACAGCTGACCATTAACACCGTGTCCGACGACGACGTGATCAACAGCGCCGAGCATGCACAGGCCCTGATTGTCACCGGCTCCGTAACCGGCGCGGCGGCGGGCGACGTGGTCACCGTTACCCTCAACGGCAAATCCTACACCGCCACCCTGGATGCCTCAGGCAACTGGAGCGTGGGCGTGCCTGCGGCGGACGTCACCGCGCTGGCCGCCGGGGATTACACTATTACCGCAGCGCTGACCGATAAAGCGGGCAACAGCAACAGCGCCACGCACGGCGTGGAGGTGAACCTGACCGCGCCGGTACTGACCATTGACACCGTTTCCGGTGACGATGTGATCAACAACACTGAGAAAACCCAGGATCTGACGATCTCCGGTACGGCTTCCGGCCTGGCGACAGGCGCGGTAGTGACCGTGATGCTGAACGGCAAAGCGTACAGCGCGATGGTCGACAGCAACGGGAAATGGACCACCACCGTTCCGGCGGATCAAGTCGGCGCGTTGGGTGAAGCGTTGTACACCGTTACCGCATCGGCAACGGACAGCGTCGGCAACAGCACCAGCACGTCGCACACCGTGAACGTGGAATCCGTACTGCCGGGGGTGATCATCAACACCATTGCTGGTAACGACGTCATTAACGCAGCGGAAGTGGCTTCAGGCCAGACCATCAGCGGTAAGGTGGTGAATGCCGAAGCGGGCAACACCGTGACCGTGACGATTGGCGGCAACACCTGGACCGCAACGGTGCAGAACGATCTGACCTGGTCCGTCGATGTGCCGGAATCGGTCCTGACGGCGCTGGGTAACGGCGAACTGACGGTGAGCGCCAGCGTGACCAACAATGTGGGCAACAGCGGCTCCGCTGAGCGCGATATTGCCATCGACGCCAGCCTGCCGGGTCTGCGCGTGGACACCGTTGCGGGCGATGATGTGATCAACAGCATCGAACACGGTCAAAACCTGATTGTGACCGGATCCAGCGATGGCCTGACCGCAGGTACCACCTTGACCGTCACCGTAAACGGTAAAACGTATCCGGCGACCGTGCTGGCCGACGGCACCTGGAACGCGGCGATCCCGGCAGCGGATGTCGGCGCACTGGCTGCAGGAACGGTCACCGTGACCGTTGAAGGGCAAAGCAGCGCAGGTAACCCGGTGTCCATCAGTCACAACGTGACGGTGGATCTGGCAAATGTTGCCATCAGCATCGACGCCATTGCCACAGACGATGTGATTAACGCAGTTGAAAAGGGCGCGGATCTGGTGCTCTCCGGCAGCACCAGCAACGTGGAAGAAAACCAGACCGTCACGATCACCTTCGCTGGCAAGCTCTACACTGCAACCGTGGGTGCTGACGGTAAATGGACCGCCACGGTGCCAGCGGCCGATCTGACTGGCCTGAAGGACGGCGGTGCCAGCGTACAGGTGAGCGTCACCAACGACAATGGCAACAGTGCCTCTGCGGGGCGCGAGTACAGCGTGGACACCACCGCGCCGTCCGTGACCATTAATACGATTGCCCTGGACGACATCCTCAACGCCACGGAGGCACAATCTGACCTGGCGATCTCCGGTACCAGCACCGCCGAAGCGGGCCAGACGGTGACCGTGTCGCTGAACGGCAAGGACTACACTGCAACGGTCGGTTCAGACGGTCACTGGACGCTGAACGTCCCGGCAGCGGATCTGGCGGTGCTCAGCGACGGCAGCGTGACCGTCACCGCATCGGTCAGCGACAAGGCGGGTAACCCGGCGTCGGTTGATCATAATCTGACGGTGGACATGACCGTTCCGGTGGTGACCATCAATACCATTGCCGGTGACGACGTGATTAACGTGGCCGAGCACGCGCAGGCGCAGATCGTCAGTGGCTCCGCCACCGGTGCGGCACCGGGTGATAAAGTCACCGTCACGATTGGCGGCCAGACTTACACCACCGTGCTGGACGCGGCGGGCAACTGGAGCGTGGGCGTACCGGCGAGCGTGATTTCCGGCCTCAGCGACGGCACAGTGACCGTCACGGCGTCAGTCACTGACACGGCGGGCAACACCGGTTCCGGCAGCCACAACGTGACCGTTGATACCGGCCTGCCTTCAGTCAATTTCAACGCTATCAGCGATGACAACGTCCTGAACGCGGTGGAGAAAGGTCAGGATCTGAACGTCAGCGGCACCAGCGCCAACCTGGCGGAAGGTACCGTGGTGACCGTGACCCTGAACGGTAAAAACTACACGGCCACCACGGCAGCGGACGGCACCTGGAGCCTGACGGTTCCGGCCGCCGATCTGGCGGGGCTGGGTCAGGCGAACTACACCCTGAATGCGACCGCCACCAACGGCGTGGGCAACAGCGTGAGCAACAGTGCGAACCTGCTGGTCGACACTGCGCTGCCGACCGTCACCATCAACACCGTGGCGGGCGATAACGTGATTAACGCAGCGGAAGTGGCGGCAGGCCAGACGATCAGCGGTACCGTGGCGAATGCCGAAGCGGGTAATACCGTAACCGTGACGATTGGCGGCAACAGCTACACCGCGACGGTGCAGAGCGATCTGAGCTGGTCCGTGAACGTGCCGTCCGACGTCCTGACCGCGCTCGGCAACGGCAGCCTGAGCGTCACCGCGACCGTTACCAACGGCCACGGCAATACCGGCTCTGGCGCACGCGACATCACTATCGACGCCAACCTGCCGGGCCTGCGTGTGGACACCGTGGGGGGCGATGATGTGATCAACACCATCGAGCACAACCAGAACCTGATTATCACCGGCTCCAGCGACGGGCTTACCCCTGGCACCGCGCTGACTGTGACCGTCAACGGGAAAGACTATTCCGCAACGGTGCTGGCGGACGGCACCTGGAGCGCGGCGGTCCCGGCGGCGGATGTGAGCACGTGGCCGGAAGGCACCGTGAAGATCAGCGTCACCGGCGACAGCACGGCGGGTAACCCGATTATCATCAGCCATGATGTCACCGTGGATCTGGCAACGGTTGCCATCAGCATCAACGCCATTGCCACCGACGACGTGATTAACGCGGCGGAGAAGGGCGCGGATCTGGTGCTGTCTGGCGCCACCACCAACGTGGAAGCCGGGCAGACCGTCACCCTGAGCATGGGCGGTAAAATCTATACCGCGCAGGTCGATGCCGACGGCAACTGGACCGCAACCGTGCCAGCGGCGGATCTGGCGGGCCTGAAGGATGGCGACGCCAGCGTGCAGGTGAGCGTCACCAACGTCAACGGCAACAGCGCCTCGGCGGGCCGTGAGTACAGCGTGGATGCCACCGCGCCGTCCGTGACCATCAACACCCTGGCGACGGACGACATTCTGAACGCCGCTGAAGCGCAGTCCGATCTGACCGTGTCCGGCACCACCACCGCAGAAGCGGGCCAGACGGTGACCGTGACGCTGAACGGCAAAGATTACACCACAACCGCAGGCGCGGACGGCAGCTGGACGCTGAGCGTTCCGGCGGCGGATCTGGCGGCACTCGGCGACGGCAGCGTCACCGTCACGGCGAGCGTCAGCGACAAGGCGGGCAACCCGGCATCGGCCGATCACAACCTGACGGTGGACGTGACCGTTCCTGCGGTAACCATCAACACCGTGGCGGGCGATGACGTGATTAACATCACCGAGCACGCTCAGGCACACATCATCAGCGGCAACGCTACCGGCGCGGCAGCGGGCGATAAGGTCACCGTCACCATTGGCGGCCAGACTTACACCACCGTGCTGGACGCGGCGGGCAACTGGAGCGTGGGCGTACCGGCCAGCGTGATTTCTGCTCTGCAGGACGGCACCGTGACCGTCACGGCGTCAGTCACCGACGCGGCGGGCAACACCGGCACCGGCACGCATAACGTGACCGTCGATACCGGTCTGCCGTCCGTGGCGTTCAACGCCATCAGCGGCGATAACGTGCTGAACGCGGTGGAGAAGGGTCAGGATCTGAGCGTCAGCGGCACCAGCGCCAACCTGGCGGAAGGCACCGTGGTGACCGTGACCCTTAACGGTAAAACCTACGCGGCCACGACGGCGGCGGACGGCACCTGGAGCCTGACCGTTCCGGCTGCGGATCTGGCGAGTCTGGGCGAAGCGAACTACACCCTGAACGCCGCCGCAACCAATGGCGTTGGCAATAGCGTCAGCAATACGGCGAACCTGCTGGTCGACACCGCGCTGCCGACTGTCATCATCAGCACCATTGCGGGTGATAACGTCATCAACGCGGCGGAAGTGGCCGCGGGCCAGACCATCAGCGGCAAAGTGGCGAACGCGGAAGCGGGGAATACCGTCACCGTCACCATTGGTGGTAACACGTACACCGCAACGGTGCAGAGCGATCTGACCTGGTCCGTTAGCGTGCCGGAAACGGTCCTCACCGCGCTGGGCAACGGCGAGTTGACCGTGTCGGCGACCGTCACCAACGGCCACGGCAACACCGGCGCGGGCGAGCGCGAAATCGTTATAGACGCCAGCCTGCCGGGTCTGCGCATTGATACCGTGGCGGGCGACGATGTGATCAACAGCATCGAGCATGGGCAGAACCTGATTGTCACCGGCTCCAGCGACGGGCTGGCGGCAGGCACCACGCT
This sequence comes from Enterobacter sp. WCHEn045836, assembly GCF_003965585.1. Taxonomy (NCBI): domain Bacteria; kingdom Pseudomonadati; phylum Pseudomonadota; class Gammaproteobacteria; order Enterobacterales; family Enterobacteriaceae; genus Enterobacter; species Enterobacter sp. WCHEn045836. Next base: position 115,972 of record NZ_RXPT01000011.1, on the reverse strand, counting down.
CACCGTGACCGTCAATGGCAAAACCTATGCGGCCTCCGTGCTGGCCGACGGCACCTGGAGTGCGGCGATCCCGGCGGCAGACGTCGGGGCCCTGGCGGCCGGTACGGTCACCGTGACCGTGGCAGGCCAGAGTACCGCGGGTAACCCGGTCTCCATTAACCACGATGTGAACGTGGATCTGGCAGCGGTCGCCGTGAGCATTAATGTGATTGCCACCGACGACGTGATTAACGCGGCGGAGAAAGGTGCGGATCTGGTGCTCTCCGGTAGCACCAGCAACGTGGAAGAAAACCAGACCGTTACCATCACCTTTGGCGGCAAGACGTACACCGCGAAAGTGGACGCCGACGGTAACTGGACGGCTACCGTACCGTCTGCAGACCTTGCGGGTCTGAAGGACGGCGATGCCAGCGTGCAGGTGAGCGTCACCAACGTCAACGGCAACAGCGCCTCGGCGGGCCGCGAGTACAGCGTAGATACGACCGCGCCAGGCGTAAGCATTGATACGGTCGCTGGCGATAACGTGATTAACGGCAGCGAAGCCGCTGCGGGCGTGACCATTTCCGGCACCACCACGGCGGAAGTCGGGCAGACCGTCACCGTGACGCTGGGCGGTAAGAGCTATACCGCGCAGGTACAGCAGGGGGGCCTCTGGAGCGTGAACGTACCGGGCACCGACCTGTCCGCACTGGCGGATAACGGCTACACCGTACAGGTTAGCGTGAGCGACGCCGCGGGTAACCCGGGCAGCGCGGGCAAAGCGATTACGCTTGATACCACGCCGCCGACCGTCAGCTTTAACGTCGTGGCGGGCGATAACGTCATCAACAGCGTGGAGCACGGTCAGGCGCAGATCGTCAGCGGCACCGCAACCGGCGCGAGCGTCGGCGATAAGCTGGTTATCACCATCGGTTCGAACCAGTACACCACCACCGTTGACGCCAGCGGCAGCTGGAGCGTGGGCGTTCCGGCCAGCGTGATTTCCGCACTGACCGACGGCACCGTGACCCTCAGCGCAACCATTACCGACAGCGCGGGCAACAGCAGCACCCAGACCCACGATGTGGTGGTGAACACCGCCTCCGTGGCGCTGACGGTGAACACCGTTAGCGGTGACGACGTCATCAACGCGGCGGAAGCCGGTTCGTCTCTGGTGATTAACGGCTCCAGCGCCCAGTTCGCCAGCGGCACGCAGGTTACCGTGACCCTGAACGGCAAGAGCTACACGTCCACTATTCAGAGCGACGGCAGCTGGACGACCACCGTTCCGGCCGCAGACGTGGGCGCCCTGGCCGATGGCGCGAGCTATCAGGTGTCCGTGTCGGCGCAGGACAGCGCGGGCAACAGCGCGTCGGCGACGCACGGCATCAGCGTGGATACCACCTCGCCGGTGGTAAGCATTGCCACGCTGTCCGGCGACGACGTTCTGAACGCGGCGGAAGCGCAGCAGCCGCTTACCGTACACGGCTCTTCCAGCGCGGAAGCGGGCCAGACGGTGACCGTGACGCTGGGCGGCAAAACCTACACGGCCACCGTGGCAAACGACGGTACCTGGACGCTGGACGTTCCGGCCGCCGATCTTGCCAGCCTGAGCGAAGGCGCGCTGACGGTCACCGCGTCGGTGAACGACAAGGCGGGTAATAACGGTCAAACCACGCATACCTTAACGGTAGACACCGTTGCGCCAACCGTGACCATCAGCACCGTGGCCGATGACGATATCGTCAACAACGCGGAACAGCTGGCGGGCCAGACCATTAGCGGCACCACCACGGCGGAACAGGGCCAGACGGTGATCGTCTCCTTCAACGGGCACAGTTATCAGGCGACCGTCGCGGCAGACGGTTCGTGGTCGGTCTTCGTGCCGGGCCGTGATTTCCTCGGCCTGAGCGACGGGGATTACACCATTACGGCTGCGGTGAGCGATAAGGCGGGCAACCCGGGCAGCGCAACGCACGACGTGACGCTGAACGGCGATGTCCCAACCATCACCATTAACACCTTTGCGCAGGACGATATCGTCAACGCCGCCGAGCACGGCACGCCGCTGACTGTCAGCGGCACCACCGACGCCCCGGCGGGCCAGACGGTGACCATTACGCTGAACGGCAAAACCTACAGCGCAACCGTGCAGAATGACGGCAGCTGGAGCTATACGCTCGGCAGCGCAGACGTGAGCGCGCTGGCGGACGGCGGTTCGTACGTGATTAACGCGCAGGTCAGCAATACCATCGGCAACAGCGCCAGCGACAACCACACCGTGACCGTCGATCTGACCGCGCCGTCGATGGGAATTATGATTGATTCCCTGCAAAACGATACCGGCCTGAGCGCGAGCGATTTCATCACCAACGACAGCCACGTTGTGGTCAACGGCTCCCTGACCGCGCAGCTCGGCAATAACGAGAAGGCGCAGATCAGCCTCGACGGCGGCACCACCTGGATTGACCTGACCGTGACCGGCACCACCTGGCGCTACACCGACGGCCGCACCCTGACCGACGGTACGTACCAGTACCAGGTACGTGTTGTCGATAATGCGGGCAACGTGGGGGCAACGGATAGCCAGGACGTGGTGATTGATCTGACCGCGCCTGCGGCCACGACGATCACGGTTGATTCCATCACCCAGGATACCGGCCTGTCCGGCAGTGACTTTATCACCAGCGACAACCAGATCAGCCTGAAAGGGACGCTGGGCGCGGCGCTGGGCAGCGGTGACCATGCACAGATTAGCCTCGACGGCGGCCTGACCTGGACCGACGTCAGCGTCAGCGGTTTGAGCTGGACCTATGTGGATGGCCGTACGCTGGTCGACGGGGATTACAACTACCAGCTGCGCGTCATTGACGATGCGGGGAACATTAGCGCCACCGTAAGCCAGGTGGTGACCATTGATACGGTTGCACCGGATGCCAGCAAAACGATCGCCATCGACAGCATCAGCGATGATACCGGCCTGAGCGGCAGCGACTTTATCACTAACGATACGTCCCTGACGCTGCACGGCTCGCTCGGCGCGACGCTCGCCGACGGCGAATATGCGCAGATCAGCATCGACGGAGGGGTGACCTGGCAGAACGTGAACGTCACCGGCAACACCTGGTACTACGTTGACGGCCGCACGCTGGGCAACGCCACCTATGACTACTATGTTCGCGTGGTCGATGCCGCCGGTAACGTAGGCGCCAGCGCCCATCAGCAGGTGACCGTCGACACGGTGGCCCCGGATGCGGCAATTACGGTGAGCGTGGATAACATCACCGTCGATACCGGCTTCGACAACAACGACTTCCTGACCAGTTCGACCTCGTACACCCTGCACGGCACGCTCGGTGCGGAGCTGGGGGCGGGTGAATTCGTTCAGGTGAGCATGGATGGCGGCACCACCTGGGTCTACGCCACCGTGAGCGGCACGCAGTGGAGCTATAACGATACGCGTACCCTGACTGACGGTAGCTACAACTACCAGGTGCGGGTTGTTGACCAGGCGGGTAACGTCGGAGCAACCACCTCGCAGGCGGTGACGGTGGATACCCAGGCGCCGCAGTACGGCGTCACCATCGACAGCATCAGCGAGGATACCGGGCAGTCCGGCAGTGATTTCATCACCATGGACACCACGCTGACCATCAACGGTTCGCTGGGCAGCGCGCTGGCGAGCGACGAGCGGGTGCAGATCAGCCTCGACGGCGGCAATACGTGGATTGACACCACGGTGACGAACCAGCGCTGGAGCTACACCGATACCCGCGATCTGCCTGACGGGGATTACACCTACCAGGTACGAATTATCGACCAGGCGGGCAACGTTGGCTCCACCGCGTCGCAGGTGGTGACGGTGGATACTACGCCGCCAACCACCGTGGGTAGCGTGGTGAGCTACACCGACGGTGAAGGCGAGCGTCAGGGCACTTACGGCGCGTCGGTGGCGACGGATGATACCTCGCCGCTGATCAACGGTACGCTGAACCGCGCCCCGGACGACGGCGAAATCGTACAGCTCTATCGCGACGGCATTCTGCTCGGTCAGGTGACCATGAACGGCAGCGCGAGCTGGTCCTTCCAGGACAACGGCCTGAGCGATGGCAACCACACCTACATTGTGCGCGTCACCGATAAAGCCGGTAACTACACGGAATCGGACGGGTTTGTGCTGAACGTCGATACCCGTGTGCCGACCACCACGGCGGCAATTACCGCCCAGACCACCTCCGATACCACGCCGATTGTCAGCGGTACGGTCTCCGCAGACCTGGTGAACGGGGAATATCTGGTGGTGATTGTGAACGGTAAAACCTACACCTCCCAGACGGGCGGTGCGGTCGTCGTCGACCCGGATCATAACACCTGGTATCTGCAGATCCCGGACAGCGATGCGCTGGGCGTGGCGAGCTATAGCGTCACAGCACAGGTGAAGAGCAGCGCGGGCAACGGTAACACCACCGGTATTGCCAATGGCAGCCTGGTGATTGATACCACCACCGTGAATACCGACTGGGCGACCACGGCGGGGAACAGCAACAACTCCACCATGACCGTCGGCACGAACAGCAGTGGCCTGTGGAATATCATTGCTAACGGCCAGTCTTACTCCAGTAGCGATAGCTCGACCTATGCTGGCAATACGCTGACCAACACCCGTGGCTATTACGTGGTGAGCCAGACTGCCGCCGACTTTGACCGTAACGGCACGCAGGATATCTTCGCGACGGAGAACACCTACGCGGGCTCTACGCAGGTGATGTGGACCTACGATGGCAGTACCTATAACGCCAGCCAGCTGGCGATGGGCACCACCATCTGGTACGGCGGCGTCATTGCGTACGACAAAACCGGGGATGGCTATCTGGATCTGGCGTATGGCGATGCGGGTATGGACTCATTGACCTATCTGGTGAACAACAACGGTGTCCTGTCGCCAGATGGCACCGGCGGTGAAGGCGGGTTCTACGGTCAGTTTGACTCCGGGCGTGAAATCTCGGGCGTTGACCTGAATAACGACGGTACGGTGGATATTGTTCAGCACACCAACCGCAGCGGCGCGTACTCGTTAACCGTGATCAACAACAACGGCAACGGCACGCTCTCCATTGGCCAGAACCTGACGAACGTGTTTGTGGCAAACGCCTCGAATACCACCACGGCAGCCTCCATGACGTGGGCAGACTTCAACGGCGACGGCTACATGGATCTGTACCTGGGCAGCAGCTACAACAACACCGGTGGGGTGATTTACTACAACAATGGCGCAGGACAGCTGTCCACGACCAAGAGCGCGGTAGAAGCCTCTAACGCCACGGCGGGGTACCTGTCGGTGGAGGTGGACTGGAACGGTGACGGGCAGATGGACATCATCAAGCTCAGCACCTACGGCGGCTCGCAGACGGCGACTCTGTTCACCAACAACGGCTACGGCTCAAGCTGGACATCAGGCCAGCTGGCGTCCGGTATTGCTTACGCGACCGGCGTGGCCGCGGTGGATTACAACTGGGACGGCGCGCAGGATCTACTGGTGTCGCAGCAGAACGGCAAGGTGGTGCTGGTACAAAACAGCAAAACCATTGCCGACGGCACGGCGATGCACCTGCACATTGTCGACAGCGAGGGCATCAACGCCTACTACGGTAACACGGTCAATCTGTACAACGCCGCGGGCGTACTGGTGGCGTCGCAGATCATCAATGCCCAGTCCGGTATTGGCTCGAACGATACTTCTGCCCTGGTGAGCTTCTACGGGCTGGATCCGAATGAAACCTATTCGGCCGAGATCGTCAAGATCACCAACGGCGTGTCGGATAACGTCACCTGGAGCGGTCTGGAAGCGGGTAACGGCAAAGAGGGCTACGTTCTCACGGCCGAAGCGGCGACCGGCGGCCACAGCGGGACGATCACCGGGACCGGGTATAACGACACCTTTATCGCAGAGGATGGCACCTATACCTATAACGGCTCCGGCGGCTGGAATACCCATTCCGACTACGACACCTGGAGCAACACCGGCGGGATGGACGTGGTGGATTATCGCAATGCGACCTCCGGCGTGACCGTTGACCTGCGCCTCTCTACCGCACAGGACACCGGGTTCGGTACGTCACGACTGCTCAACATTGAGGGAATTAACGGCTCGAACTTCGACGACGTCATTACCGGCAACAGCGGTGATAACCAGTTCGAAGGCCGCGGCGGGAACGACACCTTCAACATCGGCAGCGGCGGTCACGATACCTTGCTCTACAAGCTGATCAACGCGACGGATGCGACGGGCGGTAACGGGCACGACGTGGTGAACGGCTTTACGGTCGGTACCTGGGAAGGGACGGCGGACACGGATCGTATTGACCTGCGCGACCTGCTCTCCGGCAGCGGCTATACCGGCACCGGCTCGGCGAGCTACGTGAACGGCGTGGCCACGCTGGACAGCAGCGCGGGCAACATCACCGATTACATCCGCGTGGTGCAAAACGGCAGCAATACCGAGATCCAGGTTGACCTCGACGGGACGGGCGGTCAGTTCTCGCCCACCACGCTGGTGACCCTGAACGGCGTCCAGACGGATCTGGCAACGCTGCTGGCGAACCATCAGCTGTTAATTGCGTAAAACTACGCCGCGGGGAGCGATCCTCGCGGCCTTTTGCGTTTCTTTACATGAATAGCCATAACCCTATATTTCACAAGATTATTTTGCGGGCTCGTTTAGAAAGTGTTCGATTCTTAACCATCCCGTGAAGGTATCATTTCAGTGCGAAATTATCGCCCTGAACAGGACGTAGCATTATGAAGACACATCCACAGTACGAACCCTGGCTGCAGGGCATGCTCACCATCGCGAAGCACTATCGGCTGGACTTTTCGGCGGAGCACGTTCGGGTCACGATTAACCATGAAAGTCAGTCTCCGCGCCAGCTGGTGCTGGAGGAGATGGCGCGCCAGCTTGGGCTCGGGATGCGTGTGGTGGCGGCTGAAGCGGTATCCCTCGACCCGTGGCGTCTGCCGCTGCTGGCGGAGTTCACCGGTGGCCAAATCGCGGTCATTAACCGCATGGACAACGATGGCAACGTCAGCCTGCAATTCAGCGGCGACGGCGGGCTGGAGACAACGCTGACACGGGAAGCGCTCGGTTCGCGGTTGAAAACGCTGCTGGTGTTGCGCCCGCTGGAATCCACACCGGATGCCCGCGTGGATGACTACATCAAACCGTATGAGAAAAACTGGTTCTGGCAGCTGGCACTGAAAGACTGGCGGCGCTACAGCGATATCATGCTGGTGGCGCTGGTCGCCAACGTGCTGGCGCTTTCTGGCATGATCTTTTCCATGCAGGTCTATGACAGAGTGGTCCCGTCGCAGTCTGAAGCCACCCTGTGGGTACTGTTTGGCGGCGTGATGATCGCCATTGTGTTCGAGTTCATTATGCGCATGCTGCGCGTACATATTTCGGATGTGGTGGGAAAACGTGCTGACCTGCGGATCTCAGAGCGGGTGTTTGCCCACGCGCTGCGGATCAAAAACGGGGCCCGCTCCAAATCGACCGGCTCGTTTATCGCCCAGATCCGCGAGCTGGAGTCGGTGCGCGAGCTGATTACCTCCACCACCATCGCGGCGATTTCCGATCTGCCGTTCTTCCTGCTGTTTGTCTTTATTCTCTGGATGATTGGCGGTCCGCTGGTGCTGGTGGTTCTGCTCGCCGTACCGCTTCTGCTGATCCCCGGCCTGCTGGTGCAGCGCCCGCTGGGAAAACTCTCCAGCGAAGGGATGCGTGAATCCGCCATTCGTAACGCCACCCTGGTGGAGGCGGTGCAGGGCATTGAGGACATCAAGCTGATGCGCGCCGAACAGCGTTTTCAGAATCAGTGGAACAACACCAACGATGTGGCGGCCAGCGTCGGGATGAAACAGCGCTGGCTGACAGGGCTGCTCCTGACCTGGACCCAGGAGGTGCAGTCGATTGTCTACGCGGTGGTATTGCTGGTGGGGTGTTATCTGGTCATCAGCGGCGACATGACCACCGGTGCGCTGGTAGGGACCTCGATTCTGGCGTCGCGCACTATCGCGCCGCTGTCGCAGATCTCAGGCGTGCTCTCGCGCTGGCAATCGGCAAAGGTGGCGCGCAAGGGGCTGGACGACCTGATGCAGCGCCCGATTGACGATCCTCAGCAAGGCAAAAAGGTCCATAAAGCCCATCTGCGCGGGGACTATGCGCTTGAGGACGTGGGGTTCTGGTACGACGAAGAGGAAAAACTGACCGTGCTGAACATCAGCAAGCTGCAGATCCGCGCCGGTGAACGGGTGGCGGTGCTGGGGCGCAACGGCTCCGGTAAAAGCACCTTGCTGCAGCTTCTGGCCGGGATGCAGGAGCCGCAGGAGGGGAGCATTCTGCTGGACGATATCGCCTTAAACCATCTCGACACGGCCGACGTGCGCCGGGATATGCAGTTGCTCAGCCAGCAGGCGCGGCTGTTCTTTGGCTCCGTGCGCGACAATATTGTGATGGGCAATCCGCTTGCCACCGACGAGGAGATTCATCAGGCACTGGTCAACAGCGGTGCGCTGGAGTTTGTCCGCAAGCAGAAAATGGGGCTGAACTACATCATCAATGAAGGGGGGGCCGGGTTATCCGGTGGTCAGCGTCAGGCGTTACTGCTGGCGCGCGCCCTGATTACGTCGCCCAACATTCTCCTGCTGGACGAGCCTACCGCCTGGCTGGATGAGATGAGCGAAAAACAGTTTATACAGCACTTACAGCAATGGCTGGGCAAGCGCCGGACGCTGGTGGTGGCAACACACCGGCTGCCGATTCTGGATCTGGTTGACCGTATCATCGTGCTGGAAAACGGGAAAGTGGTCATGGACGGTCCGCGAGACGCGATCCTGCGTCAGCATGGGATGGCACCGCAAAAGGCGCCTCAGCGTACCGCGACCCTGAAACCGGCCGCAGTGGTCAGGGAGGGAATGGCATGAATGATGTATCCCGCTACAACAGCCGCCTGAAAGAGCCGCGTCTGCCGCGCTCCACGTGGGTGGCATGGTCCCTGTTCGCACTGCTTGCGGTATTTATCGCCTGGGCGAGCCTGTTCCAGCTTGATGAAGTCACCACCGGCAACGGCAAAGTGATACCGTCTTCCCACGAGCAGGTCATCCAGTCGCTGGAAGGGGGCATTATCCATAGCCTGCTGGTGCGCGAAGGTGACATCGTCGAACGTGGTCAGCAGCTGGCTCAGCTTGACCGGACCAAAACAGAGTCCAGCGTGCTGGAGAGTGAGTCGCGTCTGAACGCCGCGCTGGCAACGGCTGCCCGCCTGAAGGCGGAAGTCAACGACACGGAACTCGCGTTTCCGCAAGAGCTGGATGACGACGTTGAGCTGGTCAAACAAGAAACGGCGCTCTACCAGTCCCGCCGGGAAAGTCTTGAAAAAGGGCTGGCGGGTTTACGTCAGGGGGCTGAACTTGTTCAGCGTGAGCTGTCGTTAACCCGTCCGCTGGTCACCCAGGGGGCGGCGAGCAAGGTGGAGGTGCTACGTCTTGAGCGGCAAAAAAATGAGCTTGAGAACAAAATCACCGAAATGAAAAACCAGTATTACGTGCGCGCCCGTGAAGAGCTGGCGAAAGCGAATGCGGAGATCGAAGCCCAGCGCTCGGTGATGAAAGGGCGTGAGGATTCGCTGACCCGGCTGACCTTCAATGCACCGGTTCGTGGGATTGTGAAGGATATCGACGTCACGACCGTCGGCGGCGTCATCCCACCGAATGGTAAACTGATGAGTCTGGTGCCTCTTGACGATCAGATGGTGGTTGAAGCCAAAATTTCGCCGCGTGATGTGGCGTTTATCCATCCTGGTCAAAAAGCGCTGGTAAAAATTACCGCCTATGACTACTCGATTTACGGCGGGCTGGCAGGTGAGGTGACCATGATTTCACCGGATACCCTTCAGGATGAGGTCAAGAGAGACGTTTACTACTATCGCGTCTATATCCGTACCGACAGTAACCATCTGACCAATAAGCAGGGCAAAGATTTCCCTGTATTTCCGGGGATGATTGCGACGGTCGATATTAAAACGGGCAGTAAATCGATCCTCGATTATCTGTTGAAACCGCTGAACAAGGCAAAAGAAGCGTTGCGGGAACGTTAATGACAAGGGCGTTCGGGAAACCGAACGCCCAGTGGTTATACCGTGGATGTCACGTTGCCATTCGGGCGCCGCTCTTTGGGAAGAACGTTAATGTAGTGCGTGACGTAGGCAAAATATAGCCCGGCATAATTTTCAACGAGTTGAATAAATGCAGGGTAAATGGTCATACGGCCATCGCCTCTGTCTTTAAGATATCCTGCTTCCTGTGCGGCTTTAATAATACGGGCAACATGGATCCGGGAGACAAAAAATTCTTTTGCCAGCGTGCCAGGTGAATAATCGATTATCGCGCCATGGGCAGTTTGATTTTTAACAGCCTGTAAGTAAATATAAAGCATAATCATTCGACCGCCATCCTTATCAATAAACAATCCCACCTCAGGCAAAACAGCCCTGAACGTTAAACCACGAAACAGATACTCTGCCGCCCGCCGGAAAAAATTATTTCGTAACACATCATTATCTAACAGGTTAATGTTGATATTAAATGTCGGGTAAAGAATGCTGACGGGGATAAATGCGCCAGTCATGTAACGCTTGAGTTCATCCAGTCCTTTTTGCGTGGGGGCGATGCGTGTCTTGCGGCGATCTTCCGTACAGCGCCAGGTCTTAATACGCCCGGTGGTTCTCAGTAGGGTAATGATGGCGATGACGCTGTTTGGGCTGGCGATTTTGTATCGCGAACATAATTCCTTTATCTCTGATACGGATTCAGCCTGATTACCGAAAATAAAACAACACATGGAAAGGATGATATTGAACCGTGATTCCTGAAGCATGGTTTTGTAGAACAAGGGTTGTTTTTTATAGATGCTGTCATTAATTTTGTAGTGTTCTGTTATTGCCTCGCTAAACCGCGGGTTGTTCTTAATGACGTCCCTTCGATGTAGCAAGGCCCTGGATGAGATATGATTATCCATAGCGTTTTTTCTCTTTTTTGAGCAAGCCGATGTAATGAAGTATCCAGACTTCTTTTTCGGAATTTTCATTATACCCTGCGAGGAAAATATTTTCCGTCGTTATTTGCAAAGATTGTTATATTTGCTTTGCATATGGATGTGGACGGTGATTAACGCAAAGATGTTGCAGGGGGAAAGGTTGATAACAGTGTATTAACGTTCAGCGGTAAGATAAAATTAACCTGTTACGCAGGTTATATTCAGGCTTGTGACTTTTTCGAACGTGTTTAGTGTCGATTTGCTGGTCGTTATTGACCAGGGTAACGGTGTTTTTGTACCCAGGAGCGCATTATGATTCAAAACCAATCTCACAAGAATACTGATTGTCATGCACAGGTATTTGTAATTTCAGCCTGCAGTTTTACGTTCCAGGGGTATCAACTGTTACTTGAACAGCAGGGGATATCTGCGTCACATATACGTTTTGATGGCGACACCGCCAACCGGGAAGATGTCTATAATATTATCAGAAATCATGAAGCTACCATTTCGGTCTTTCCCGGCAAAGCGATCGTGGATCTTCTGGAGAGCCTGAAACGGCTTGCCGATATTCTCAATACGCTTCCCGTCATCCGCCAGGTCACCCTGTATGGTGATATTCCTGACAGCTGGCTGTACGGAACCCTGCGTAGCCTCTTGAATAGTAATCACAAACTTTCTCAGATACGCATCGCCACTCTGACTGCTATTGGTGATCATCACCAGAACGCTACCGGCGCGCACAAGGAGCGTTCTCGCTTATTACGGAATAGTCATCTGGATGGCAGTGATAAAGGGCATCAAAAAGGACTGACACAAAGAGAATTAGATGTTTTATTAAACTTCTACCGGGGAATGTCCGTTAATCAGCAGTGCGAAAAGCTCGGGCTGACGAATAAAACGGTCTATACCCACCGTAAGGAAGGTTTAAGAAAAATGCAATTAATTCACCTGTGGCTTAACGATCCTAAAGGCTATTCTTCTGAAGGAGCGGTAGGCAGACAGACTGAAAGAGAGCCGCTGTCCAGTACCGAGGTGGATGTTTTTAACGCGCTGCTTAAACGAGAAATATTCCCTGCCTATCAAATTATTACTGACAAATATAAAAAAGGTGTGGGTTTTGAAATTTTGTTACGCTGGAATAAAAACGGTAAAATCCTCAAGCCAGCCCATTTTTTGGCTGAGGTGAAAAATCGTGAATTATGGCTAAACATCACTGCGCTGGTGCTTCATGCTGCTATTTCTGGCATCAACAAATATAACGGGAAATACTATTTTTCGATCAATATTCCGCCACAACTTGCGGCCGGGAACGCCTTACCCGAAATGGCCAAAAAGGCCATAAAGATGCTACTTAACCCCCAGTGGGCCGGGAACCTGGTCTTTGAATTCGCTGAAGATATTGATGTCACAAAGGATAAAACCATCCCGGAAACCATGCGTCGCCTGCGCAGTACGGGCTGTAGGTTGTTTTTAGATGATTGCTTCTCCAGCCATCAGACTATGTTCCCGATAAGACAGGTTCATTTTGATGGCTTAAAACTTGACCGGGATATTGTCGGGCAGTTTGTTGCTAATGACAATGATTATAATCTTATTAAAGCGATTCAGATTTACAGTGACATGACCGGCAGCGAATGTATTGCAGAGGGAGTTGATAGTGCGGAAAAATTTGAAAAGCTGGTGGCGTTAGGTGTGAAAAGTTTCCAGGGATATTATCTTTCTCGTGCTGTAAAAGAAGAGGAGTTAGATCGTATGGTACGGATGTTTAGTTAGTGAAAAATAAGGCCCCGTGGGGCCTGAAATTATTTACGGCCGAGTAACAGGCCAAGAACAATACCCACTGCCCCAGCCGCAATCAGGCCGGTAAGCGGGTTATTTCTGACCGCTTCAGTGACATCAGAAACGGCATCACTGGCCTGCGCAGCATATTTACGTGCTGCACCTTTCACCTGATGTTTGGGGGAGTCAACGAATTCACCAAACTGCTGCTGTGCAGAGCCTGTCAGTTCGTCGAGTTTATTTTTCGCTTTATCACCAGCGTACTGTGCATTTTTATCAGCGTCGAAATCAGACATTGTTACCTCCTTTTGTGGATAACTTAAAGGATAGCCGCTATTTGGCCATCTGAGAGGCACAACGCTGATTCAGGCGCGTTTTCGGATATGTCTCCCCTGGAATGCTGTCTTACTCGTCGGATTCCTCTTTGCCGTAAAACAGTTTGCCGATTTTGATGAGAGGGCGTCCCTGAGACTTGCGGTGTAGGTTGCTGTCCCGCAGTGAATACACGCACCCGCAGTACTCCTGCTGATAGAACTGTTCGCGCTTGCTGATCTCAATCATGCGCGATGAGCCGCCTTGTTTGCGCCAGTTATAATCCCAGTAAACCATGCCCGGATAATGGGCTGCTGCACGATGACCGCAATCATTGATCTGCTGCATATTCTTCCAGCGCGAGATGCCAAGGGAGCTGCTGATCACGCTGAAACCATTTTCCGCCGCGTATAACGCCGTGCGTTCGAAACGCATGTCGAAGCACATGGTGCAGCGGACCCCACGCTCAGGCTCCCATTCCATCCCTTTTGCGCGTTCAAACCAGTTATCCGTATCGTAATCCGCATCGACAAAGGGCACGCCGTGTTTTTCAGCAAAACGAATATTCTCTTCCTTACGGATGAGGTACTCCTTTTGCGGGTGGATATTGGGGTTATAGAAGAAGATGGTGTAATCAATGCCCGAGGCCTGAATGGCCTCCATCACTTCGCCGGAGCAGGGCGCACAGCAGGAGTGCAGCAGCAGTTTGTCAGCGCCGTCTGGCAGGGTAAGTTGAGGACGAATGAAAGGGGCTGTGCTCATGGTATTCAACAATATGTTAATGAAATTTATGGAATTGTAGCATAGATCCCGCACAGCCGGGATCTATGCTCAGCGCGACGCGTTTATCCGGCGAATGTCCGCAGTGCTTCTCCATCCAGGCGATAGCGCACCCACTCGGACTGCGGCAGGGCGCCAATGCTCAGGTAAAAATCAATCGCTGGCTGGTTCCAGTCCAGTACGCTCCATTCCAGACGACCACACTGACGTTTTACGGCGAGCTGCGCGATGTGTTTCAGCAAGGCTCTTCCCGCGCCTTTACCGCGATAATCCGGGGATACATACAGGTCTTCCATATAGATACCGTTGCGGCCAAGCCAGGTTGAATAGCTGGTGAAGAACACGGCATAGCCAGCGATCTTACCTTCAAACTCTGCGATCAGCGCTTCGGTTTTACTGTCTGCGCTAAAGAGGGTTTCGCGGATCTCGTCCGGCGTGGTGATCACTTCTTCCGGCGCTTTTTCATAGACCGCCAGCTCATAAATCATGGCGTAAATGGCCGCCGCATCCTCGGGGCGGGCCTGACGAATAGTAATGCTCATGGTTGTTCCTGCATGTTTTGCGATTGATGGCGCTAAGCATACGGAGTATTGTCCGAAGAATTAAGTGCAATGAAATCAACAAATGATGAATATTATGCATCCGGCTCTGAGACGTCTTGATTTAAACCTGCTGCCCGTTTTCGACGCCATTTACCGTCACCGTTCGGTTCGCCTGGCAGCCGATGAGTTAGCGATGAGCACATCGGCACTGAGCCATGCGCTGTCACGTTTGCGAACGACGCTGAACGATCCGCTATTTTTTCGGGAAGGGCATCGCATGTCACCCAGCGTCTATGCCACACAGCTCGCGCCGTCCATTGCTTCCGCTTTGTCGTTCCTTAATCATGAGCTTACCCCGCAGCCGGAGTTTGACGCGGCCAAAAGTAGCGAGAGCCTGCACATTGCGATTACGGATTTTACCGCGCTTTGTATATTCCCGGCCCTGATGCACACATTGCAGGATGCCGCGCCGGGTTTGCGTTTTGAGTTGCGCTATCTGCCACACAGCCCCGCGCTGACGGAGCTGCTGGCGGGCGAAGTGGATCTGGCGCTCGGTTTCAGTACGGCGGAGGAGATCCGCCATCCTGAACTGGAGGAGATAAGCTGGTTTGAAGATGAGTATGTGGTCATCAGCAACACAAGCCGGACGCGTCTGACGCTGGAGGATTATCTCGCGGCCCGCCATCTGGTAGTCACCCCCTGGAATGAGAAGCAGGGCGTGCTGGATTTACGCCTGGAGGAGCTCGGCTATACCCGGCACATTGCGATCAAAACCCCGTCGATGCTCAGCGCACCGTTTATCGTGGCGCAAAGCGATCTGCTGATGGCCATTCCCCGCAATGCGGCCGAAAAGCTGAAGGCGGCAGTGAATATCAACATTTTTACCTTACCGTTCTCCATTCAAAAATTTGACGTGAAAATTTACTCCCATAAACGCAGCGGTCAGCGGGGTGCAACCCGCTGGCTGAAAGAAGAGTTGCAAGCGCTGGCGCAACGGGGTGATAGATGATTAATAAAATATATTATCCGAGATATGACCGTGCGCCTGCCGCAAGTCATCGACAGGCGCACGGATGCCGTAACTGATAGGGTTTCAGTTGGTATCTCAGTATAATAAATGTTAAGCATGCGGTCCCTGTAACAGGGGGCAGCGGATCCAAAAGCTAACTTATTAAATGATTAGCTATCGCGAGGCACGCTTATTATCAAAGGGGTTGTCTCAAATCCGTGCGGGCATTTGCGCGCATTGCAATGCTCAGCGTATGAGCAGTCTTCAGAATCCAGGTTTTTATTAAAAGGACAGGCCATTTTATTTTTTATTTCGTACCACAGGTTCTCATTGTATGGCGAGACGTTATAAAGGGAAATTTGGTTAAACACGCCATTTACAAAAATTCCATTTTTCGTTGTATGTATTCTGTCTCCGGGCAAAAGATAGATGTCACTCTCGTACCAAATTATTAATCTTAATAATTTCAGACCAACAATATGCGAATAAACGATTCCTGTGTTAGGGCAAATGACAGAACTTAATACTCGCCACGACATCATACTCTTCTCCATAAGATATTGTTACCTGGATTTAGGTTTAGCACGTGATCAGACATCAATCAATGTTGTAACTCATTGATATTGATCGTTATTTTAGGTCACCTTGCTTTTTATTCATATATAACAATGGCTTGCGTAATATGGTTTCGATAATTATTTAGAATTATTTATCTAATGAGTAAGTGGAGTGGTTTGATTTTGACCGTTTACAGGTTATGAATGCAAAAAAATAAGATTACGTAGAAGCCTTTATTATTAAGGAAAACTTAATCAAGCCGGAAATCATTTCATTTCAACCTGTTACAAGGTTTAAGGTTTAGAAGGCTTTTTGAATTATTATCAATGCTGCTAATCGATTCCAGCGAATAAAGGGGACTGGTGGCGCCTTTTTTTGGCTTAGCCATAGAAAATGGCTGAATTCGAATGTAGGGGCCAGCATTTCAAAGAGAAATTATTCAGAATTACTTATGTATGATAATGCGCTTCAAGAGCTTGATAACCCTATGAAAGCTATTGTTTACATAATGTTGCTTTAAAGGATGCCATACCCCCTAGTAGAGGGGTGTTCATTTACATGATTGATATTATTGGTTTAATTTTGATGATTTTGTTTTCAGGGGCATATTGGAAGCAAACCCTAACCGCTCGTTTAATAGCTCAACCTGCTCACCGTCAAACTCATTGATCCAGGCTGAATACATCCACACCATCTCAGCATCTTCGTGCCCGAGTTGGCTGGCGATGAACGGAGGGTTTGCCCCAGCCGCAAGTGACCACCATGCGTAACTGTGCCGTGACTGGTTGCGCTTAATAATATGTCAGCTAACTTTAAAAGGCATCCACTGGATGGAATGCCTTTTGAGTGATGAATCTCCCTAGCGGAGGGGCGAAAACAGCAAATTCTGAAAGTGATAAAGAGACGCGCGGGGCTGGTGGCTAACCAGATTCTCATCGGGAGGCACCCGACATCATACTCGTTACTTCCCTTATCTCCTTAAGGAGGCCTGTTCGTCCGAACAGGCTTTTTATTGGGATGAGTCATTCGGCTAGCTGGGTATTCTGTTGGGGGGTATGCACTGCGATGTGAGCTACTTAGCTTGAAGAATGTACCTTATAGGTTAAAATACTCAAAATCCTTTTATACCAATCGATTATGACAAATGCTTGCGACGATTTTTTCTGCTTAGTTAATTTAGATCCTAATGGACCTAAAATTTTCGGCTTTTCTGAGTTTTTAGCCGGATTAGCACTGATGGTTTTAGCGTGGACTATTGCTGATTTTCGGTATCGCTTTAGAATTAAAACTGCGCCAATACCCCTTGAGAAAATTACCTTTTGGGTGGTTTTGGTAGTAGGATTCATGACAATTCTAACAGATCTTTGGAGGGCTAATAGTCTTCCTGTCATAAGAGGTAATTTAATAAGCCCAGCTGGATGGCAAGCATCTTTAGCAGGAGTGTTTTTTATTACTTTCATTGGGTGGGTTTGGTTTGCATTCATAAAACCGTCAAAATATGGAAAGCTAACAAGCAAAAGATACATAGCGGTAGTTTATCAATGTATATTGCGGGGCTCAAAAACTGAACTCGCTATTCTTGCAGATGAGCTAGCTAGATCCTCTAAAAAATTAGTCTTTTACGCCACAGATTTCAAAGGTGAAGTTACTGATGAACATTTAGAAAATCTCCCTGATGTTGAAGCTATTGCAAATGATATGCTTTCTCTCATATCGGACAAGAGGTTTTGTAAGACGGTAATAGAGTCCTCACAGAATTTAGCTTTGATATTATTTACAGAGGTCGAAAGATCAAATAAGTATGGTATTCTTCTTGGTGTTTTTTCTAAGAACCTTCTTATCGAAGCTATAAAATATGAAGATTCTTTTTTATATCATGAGTCTGATTTCTACGAATCAGGATTTTTAGGTTCATATAGGCCGCTCAGCAGAGCTATGTTCGGAAACTCTAGGATGGTTGAAAAACTTGAGATCACATTTGATGTTGGTTGGAATTTAGAAAAAAAATGGACCACAAAAGAATTACAAGCTTACATAAGAGCTTTCTTGGTTTTTGTTAAGGCTTACATCAAAGACGGGGTTCCACGTCATTCATTTGTAATGAATAGAACCTTAAGAAGTATATCCGAAAAGTCTAATGAGTTACATAAAGTCAATGGCGTTGCGAATAGCTGGGATACCGAACCGGTTCAAAATCTTAGTGTTATTGTAAGTTTTTTTAAAGAACTTATTACGGAATTAGATAAAAGAGAAAAACCTTTCCATTACACTTTACGCATTAAGGATAAAAAACCAAATCCTAATCACAGCATCTATGACACGTTAGCAAAACAAATGTATGCAGTGATTCATAATGCATCCTACATAAATAATCCTTGGTGGGATTGCTGGTCCATTCATCATAATACTCTCCTTGATTCTTTCTTTGATGTTTACAAGATAACTGGCGCTGCTGGCAAAATAATTCAGCATAAATTGCGGCGTGAGATATATGATCAAATAAAAAGAATGGAGACTTTTCCAAACTTTCAAGGGGCAAGAATACTAGGTTTTTGCTTGTTTGCTATGGGATTTAAAGCTAGCAAGGAACTTTCCGGCAAGAATATATATGCTTTACATAAAGTAATTCTCAATTGGGTAAAGATTAATTTCAAAACATTACATGAGCGCAATGCAAAGGTAAGTTCAGCATGTTTGTTTACATCTATTTCATACAATGTGGAAACTAATTCGCTTGTTCGTGTTCATGAAGCAAGAGGACTTAGTGATAAAGATCAATATGAGTATTTTGTATTAGATGATTAAACATAAATTATTAAGCTAAGTTGCCTAACGGCGGTTTTTTATGCCTGCAATTTGGGAGGAATCATGCAGAACTACATCCAGCCAGGGACTGTGGTCCGGTATTTAATTTTTTACACGAGAACAGTATGGCGATACAGGGCGCATTAACGGCGTTCTTCATCGCTTTGCCGTTCTCTTTGTAAGTTGGAGTGGTCTTTTGTCATTGGAGCTAGTGTTGACCGTTACAGTGATTCTAACCTGATGATGAGAAGCTTTAACGTTGTCAAAGCTTGCTTAAGCTTCATCGTAAATGTTTGTAGTAGATTGGCCTTGAGTGGTACTGATATGATAACTACTTTACTAAGGAGTAGTTATGGATTGGCTGGGAATTCCTTTTCAATTAAACGGTAATGATGTGTTTTACCATGGCGATTTCGTTCTTAAGCAGATACCCAAGATCGTGGTTGAAAGCGATAGTGGCTGGATCATCTTTGCCAGCCTAGTGTCCGCACTTTTGGCTGGCGGTTTACCAGCAATTATGGCGTGGAAGGCATTAAGATCTACTGCAGAATCACTGCAAAAGCAAATGGCTCATCAAGAGCAGATGACAAAGCTTGCTTTGAAAACAGAAATTGAATCCAAAAATCAGACTGATTATATCGAAGAGTTGGTTAATGTAGCTGCGGAATGTGTCGCTGTCGCTGCCGCTGAAGCTGTGAAATTCATTATGCAGGATGCTACAAAGTCTTTTCGTAGAAATGATAGCCAAGAACGTCAAAATCATTTGTTGGATTTACAAAAAGAAAAAAGACATATTTTCTCTGTAGCTTCTTGGAAGATGCTTTTGCATCTTGAAAAAAGAGGAGTTGACTATTTATTGCTCAAGAAAGGGATGATTTCGATTTATAAAGTTCTAAATGATTTCGAATCGACAGATATTGAAATCGATCATGATACTTTTAATAGTGGTCTCAATACAGTAAGAGATGCTATGAAAGAAATCATAGCTGGCGAGTTTAGAAAGCTTCAAGAGCTAACAAATTATAAAGAAATATGATTTTAAGTAACTTATCAACCGCCTTATGGCGGTTTTGATTGTCACCCCTAAACCACCTCCTGGGGGTGACAATTCAAGTAAAATCCGCGTGAGCAGATTTTACTTTAAACTATTAATCAAGTTGGATTGATAGCTCAATCTGCGTTACAACTTCTTAACCATTAAGTTGTTAATATATAGTTTTTTATAACAAAGTTGAGAGCGCAGAAATGAATGGCGCGAAAACAGTAATGTGCGCAGATACATTTTGCATGAAATCTTTGTAAGCTTCCTTGAAACTACCGCTCTGATGACTCGAAGCAAGAGCTTGTACGTTATCTATTAATGTTCTTTCAGTTTCTTCGTCCAGTTGATTCGATTTGATGGCCTCTATCATGTCAGCGAAAATTGTTGGCTCGTTATAATTTGTTGCCACTGAAGCTGTAGCGCCTGCAGAATTGATATTTATACTAGATCCAGAAATGCCGCTTACGTTAATGGATGATTCTTGTTTCATAATAGGGATGCCGTTTTCCATTTTATAGAGGTCACTTTGTTCGAGCATATTAACGGTTACACGAATTGCAGCGAGAATTTGCTCTTGTTTTTTAAAAAGTGCAATCATTTGATTTACAGACCACAGATCGACATCGCATTCTTCACAAACTGCTTTTGCAACATCCGGAACGTTCGGATCATATCTACCAAAGGCCCATGAATTCTTCAAAACATTAATGATTGAAGTTAGGGTGGGGTATGAGCTGAAGTCACTATTGATATTACATAAAACTCCTGCTATGAACATAGCCATGCTGCGTCCATCGCTATAAAGAGCTTCAACTTTGCCTCTTTTTGTATGGGGGATTTTAGCAATATAACGGAAGTCTTCTTTATTTTTTAGATGGCTCCAATCTTTATCAAAGGAATGAAATTCTTCTCCAATAGAGACGAGTCTGGATATTTCTGCAGTTACTTGTGCGAGATCTTTTCTAATTTCCAAACTATTACTCCTTGTGTTGTGATTTTATTCATGCTGGTTTTCAATCAATAGTTAATGTATTGTTGAGCTAGAGAATAATTCCGTGTGTGAAATATCACGTAGTAAAAACAATGTGTTGAACGAGAGTATACCGCGTAACCCTTTGTTTTTAAATAATAAGAGATAAATCATTAAATTACAATGGGTTAACTCCGTTTTTTTCTGCTCTCTTAAAGAACGTAATTTTTCCGATAACATGGCTTAAAATATGATTGATATATTTAAGTGGCCAACTCAGATTTCACCAACCGCTACCGATACCATCAACCTCTACACCGCACAGTTCGGTGACGGGTACGAACAGGAGGCGATTAACGGCATCAACAATGTGGCGGAAGAATGGGAACTCACCTGAACGGGCAAGAAGAATGACGTGGCGGCTATCCGTGCGTTTCTTCATTCCCATGCCTATCAATCCTTCTGGTGGTCGAATCCGTGGGGTGAGAAAAAACTCTACCGGGTGAAACCTGACTCAATTAAACCAACGTTTATCTCATGTAAAGTTGTCTCACTGGCATTCACATTTAAACAGGCCTTTGCCCCATAATTTTTTATGAGTTTGGTTTATGACAGGTTTAGAAGTGACTGGTACCATGCGAGCCGCTTTAAAATAAAAATATGTGAATTAATTTAGGAACATATGTTAATGAAAAAGTTAACGCTTCTCGTTTTAAGTGTTGGATTCCTGTCTGCCTGTGCTACTAAGCAATATCCTCAGGCCCCTGCGGTCACAGGGGAAGAGACTTCTGCATTCGACTGTCAGGCGATCAAACAGGAAATTGCAAAAACGCACAGCATTCAGCAAGAAATCGAGTCAACAGGTGAATTTGATGGCAGAACAGTTCTTGGCGTGCTGGGTGATTTTGGCATTGGTAACGGCATGGCTAAAAGTGATGCCAGAAAAAAGGCACAGGCGCGACTCAATCAGCTTGAATCTTTGAAACAGGTCAAATGCCAGTAAAGTGTTCAGGTCAAAACACAAACCCGCTTCGGCGGGTTTTTTTATGGGTAAAATTAATGGGACTAAATGCTGATTTCCAGGCGCTGGAGCCTGGCGAAAAAATCCAGCTAATCGAGGTTGATGGAACATCCTTCGGGATGGATAAGGTGCTTCGCTTCCACGCATACAATATCCACTCTGAAGGCTGGGCATCGTTTGCCGCTGACAATCTACCTTCCATCATCTGGCAGGGTAACGAATACGATCCGCATCCCTACGAAGTGACGGGTCAGGATCTGGTTCGGGCCCACAGCCGACGCCGACTCTTTCTGTGGGAATATCTCTAACTACGTCACGGCGCTCTGTCTGCAGTATTACGACATGATGAAGGCTAAGGTTCGCATTCATACCTCGTTCGCTAAATATCTGGATGCCGCTAACTGGGTGCATGGCAATGGGAAGCGCGCACCTTTATGCTGTTCAATCCTAACGGGAGGCTTTGAGATGGGTTTCCCTTCACCGGCTACTGACTACATCGAAGAGCGGATTTCGCTGGATAAATTATTTATTTCTCACCCGAGCGCCTCATATTTCATGAAGTCGGCAAACACGTGCTGGCATGCCGGTATAACTCAGGGAGCGCTTCTTATCGTTGATTGCTCGGCTACCCCTTGCGATGGTTCGGTTGTCGTTTGCAAGCTTGCGGGGGATTTTCATATTCGGAGATTCAGAACTCACCCATATAAGCATCTGAAAAGCCTGGGAGATGACGGTCGAAAGGAACGGATAAACACTGATGATGACGGGATTTTTGGCGTGCTTATGCACGCGGTTAACGACATGCGAACGATGGAATTTGATGATAATCCGGTGATATGAGGGATAGGATCGAGGGTACATTTTTGGGGCGGTTTGGGGAAAATTTTGGGGGCAGTAAAAAGTCCTTTAATGTCCGATAGTGCCTTTTGACTACGTCGGGTAAATGCATGATAACCATAGAAAACTTAATGTTTACATAAGGTTGCTAAAAAAGGTACCATACCCCCCTATAGTATCAGGAGGCCGTATGCCGCACTCACCCGAAGATAAAAAACGTATCCTCACTCGCGTCCGTCGCATTCGGGGCCAGGTTGATGCCCTTGAACGCGCGCTGGAGTCGGGCGACCCCTGTCTGGCTATCCTGCAGCAAATTGCCGCCGTGCGCGGCGCTGCCAATGGCCTGATGGGCGAAATGGTCGAAATTCACCTCAAAGATGAGCTGGTGACGGGGGAAACCACGCCAGATCAGCGAGCCGTGCGCATGGCAGAAGTCGGCCATTTGCTGCGCGCTTATCTAAAATAAACCCACACACCACACAATAAGGGAAGACACTATGAAATCTCGCGCAGCCGTCGCATTTGGCCCAGGCCAGCCGCTCAAAATCGTTGAAATCGACGTTGCACCGCCGAAGAAGGGCGAAGTGCTGATCAAAATTACCCACACTGGCGTATGCCATACCGATGCCTTTACGCTGTCGGGTGACGATCCGGAAGGCGTTTTCCCGGCGGTGCTCGGCCATGAAGGGGGCGGTGTGGTGGTGGAAGTCGGCGAAGGCGTGACCAGCCTGAAGCCGGGCGACCACGTGATCCCGCTGTACACCGCAGAATGCGGCGAGTGTAAGTTCTGTAAATCCGGTAAGACCAACCTCTGCCAGGCGGTTCGCGCCACTCAGGGCAAGGGCCTGATGCCGGACGGTACCACCCGTTTCTCCTATAACGGCGAGCCGGTTTACCACTACATGGGCACCAGCACCTTCAGCGAATACACCGTTTGCGCGGAGATCTCACTGGCGAAGGTGAACCCGCAGGCGCCGCTGGATAAGGTCTGTCTGCTGGGCTGCGGCGTCACTACCGGGATTGGCGCGGTACACAACACGGCGAAAGTGAAAGAGGGCGACACCGTGGCGGTGTTCGGTCTTGGCGGGATTGGTCTGGCGGTGATTCAGGGGGCAGTTCAGGCGAAGGCCGGTCGCATCATCGCGGTGGATACCAACCCGGAAAAATTCAAACTGGCGGGTGAAATGGGGGCGACGGATTTCGTCAACCCGAAAGATCACGAAAAACCGATTCAGGAGGTCATCGTTGAGATGACCGACGGTGGCGTGGACTTCAGCTTCGAATGTATCGGCAACGTGAACGTGATGCGTTCCGCGCTTGAATGCTGCCATAAAGGTTGGGGCGAGAGCATCATCATCGGCGTGGCCGGTGCGGGTCAGGAGATCAAAACCCGTCCGTTCCAGCTGGTAACCGGGCGCGTATGGCGTGGCTCAGCGTTCGGCGGCGTGAAAGGGCGCACGCAGCTGCCGGGGATGGTGGAAGATGCGATGGCCGGGAAAATCCAGCTCGATCCGTTCATTACCCACCGTTTACCGCTGGAGCAGATCAACGACGCGTTCGATCTCATGCACGAAGGTAAATCCATCCGTACCGTCATTCATTTCGGCGACAAGTAACTCTTCTGCCAGCGGTTTTTCGCCGCTGGCGTTTCTTTAATAATCTTCTCTAAAGTGTGACCAGTGCGGCGTTTTTAGCCGTAATCTAAATCTCAGCCGTGCCGATGACTATCTAACAGGCGTGTTTTTACGCATCTTACCTACAAGAGAGTCGACGGTCATGGACAACACTACTTCGATGCCAGCGCAGCGCAAGCTGGGCTTCTTGCATCACATCAGGCTGGTTCCGCTGTTTTCCTCCATTCTCGGTGGCATTATTCTGCTATTTGCCTTGAGCGCAGGTCTGGCGGGTTATTTCCTTTTACAGGCCGACACCGATCAGCAGGATGTCACGTCTGAAATTCAGGTGCGTATGGGGCTATCAAACAGCTCTAATCATTTGCGCACCGCGCGTATCAATATGATCCACGCCGGGGCGGCGAGCCGTATCGCGGAAATGGATGCAATGAAGCAAAACATCGCGGAGGCGGAAAAACGGATCAAGCAGTCTCAGGAAGGGTTTAACGCCTACATCAATCGCCCGGTTCGTACGCCTGAGGATGAAGCGCTGGATGCCGATCTGAAAACACGCTATGACGCCTATATCGCAGGCCTGCAGCCGATGCTTAAGTTTGCTAAAAACGGCATGTTTGAAGCCATCATTAACCATGAAAACGAAAGCGCCCGCCCGCTGGATGACGCCTACAACGCCGTGCTGCTGAAGGCGATAAAGATCCGCACCGAGCGCGCGAACGCCCTGACGGTTAAGGCACACAGCCGCACACAGCTGGGCCTGATGTTTATGGTGGGCGCGTTTGCCCTGGCGCTGGTGCTGACGGCCATGACCTTTGTCGTGCTGCGTCGCACGGTGATCACCCCGCTGCAGCGCGCCGCGAAACGCATTGAAAATATCGCCAAAGGCGACCTGACCATGCCGGACGATGTGGCCGGACGCAGCGAAATTGGCCGCCTGACGCGCGACCTGCAAACCATGCAGCACTCGCTGGAGAATACCGTCGGTACCGTGCGTCAGGGGGCGGAAGAGATCTATCGTGGCACCAGCGAAATCTCCGCAGGCAACACCGATCTCTCTTCCCGTACCGAGCAGCAGGCCGCGGCCATTGAGCAGACGGCGGCCAGCATGGAGCAGCTCACCGCAACCGTGAAACAGAACGCCGATAACGCGCACCATGCCAGCAAGCTGGCGGAAGATGCTTCCGGTAAAGCCAGCCGGGGTGGCCAGATGGTCTCCGGGGTGGTTAAAACCATGGGCAATATCTCCACCAGTTCGAAGAAGATTTCCGAAATTACCGCCGTGATTAACAGTATCGCCTTCCAGACCAATATTCTGGCGCTCAACGCGGCGGTAGAAGCGGCGCGTGCGGGTGAGCAAGGGCGCGGGTTTGCCGTGGTGGCAAGCGAAGTTCGCACTCTGGCAAGCCGCAGTGCGAATGCCGCCAAAGAGATCGAAAGTCTGATCAACGAATCCGTTTCGCTGATTGACCAGGGCTCGGGTGAAGTTGTTGCCGCCGGTAACACCATGAATGAAATCGTCGAAGCGGTTAAACGCGTGACGGACATTATGCTGGAGATCGCCGCCGCGTCTGATGAACAGAGCCGCGGCATTGTACAGGTGAGCCAGGCGATTTCTGAGATGGATAAAGTAACCCAGCAGAACGCCTCGCTGGTGGAAGAGGCTTCCGCCGCGGCGGCGTCGCTGGAAGAACAGGGTGCACGTCTGACCGAGGCGGTGGGCGCATTTCGCCTGAGCGGCAAGACTCAGGGGCGTACTGAACCGCAGAGCTCTGCGGCAGTTAAACCTGCTGCACTACGTCCGGCGGTTGTGAATAACGGGGATAACTGGGAGACGTTCTGAGTCGCCACCGGGCATATAAAAGGGACCTTTCGGTCCCTTTTTTCATCCCTTACTTTTTATCGGGTAACGCATACGCGATAACGTAATCACCGCGATCCGGTGACTGGCGGGCGCCGCCAGCGTTAATGACGATGTACTGTTTACCGGTTTTCGGTGAAACGTAGGTCATTGGCCCGGACTGGCTGCCGACCGGCAGACGGTCTTTCCAGATCTCTTTTCCGGTGGCGGTATCGAACGCGCGCAGGTAGAAATCCTGAGTGCCGGCAAAGAACAGCAGGCCAGACTGAGTGGAGAGCGACGCGCCAAGAGTCGGCATCCCGATCGGGATCGGCATGTGCATGCGGATGCCCAGCGGGCCGGTATCTTCCACGGTGCCCACCGGAACCTGCCACACCAGCTTGCCGGATTTCAGGTCAACCGCGGACATCGTGCCAAACGGCGGTTTCTGGCACGGAATACCCAGCGGTGACAGGAAACGCTCGCGCATGGCGCCGAATGGCGTGCCGTCCATAGGCACAATACCCATCTCAATCCCGCTGGCGTCTTTCGCCACGCTGGCGCGCGGTACCATGTAGTTGGCCAGACCCAGACGCATATCGTTGACGAACATCAGGCCGTTGTTCGGATCGACCGAGACGCTGCCCCAGTTCATCCCGCCCAGTGAGCCAGGGAACTGCAGGGAGCGATCGAGACCCGGCGGGGTAAAGACCCCCTGATGGCGCATCTCTTTAAACTGGATGCGGCACAGCAGCAGGTCGACAGGCGTCGCGCCCCACATATCGGATTCGGTCAGGGTCTGGTTGCCAATCATCGGCATCCCAACGGAATACGGCTGCGTCGGGGAGTAGCGTTCGCCCTGCACGTTACCCACCGGGACCGGGCGTTCTTCCACTTTCGCCACCGGTTTGCCGGTTTCGCGGTTGAGCATAAAGATCATGCCCTGTTTACTGGTCTGCACCAGTACCGGCGTGGTTCCGCCTTTACCGTCTGGCAGATCGTACAGCAGCGGCTGGGAAGGCAGATCGAAATCCCACAGATCGTGGTGGGTGGTCTGGAAATGCCAGCGGACCTGGCCGGTGGTGGCGTCAACGGCCACGATGGAAGAACTGTATTTATCATCCAGCGCGGTACGTTCCCCGGCCCAGAAATCTGGCGTGGCGTTACCGGTTGGCAGATAGATCAGATTCAGTTTTGCGTCATACGACATCGCAGACCAGACGTTCGGCGTACCGCGCGTGTAGGTCTGGCCTTCCGGCGGCAGGCCAGTCAGGTTCGGATTACCCGGATCCCACGCCCAGGCCAGTTTACCGGTATGAACGTCATACGCGCGCACCACGCCCGGCGGTTCGCCGGTGGAGTAGTTATCCGCCACGCGTCCGCCGACCACCACCACATTTCCTGCCACCAGCGGCGTGGAGGTTTGCTGATAGTAGCCTGGTTTGATTTCACCCATGCCCACGCTCAGATCCACGGTGCCTTTGTCACCAAAGTCCTCGCAGGCTTTACCGTTATCCGCATTAATGGCAATCAGGCGCGCATCGGTGGTGGGCAGGAACAGACGACGCGGGCAGGCGGAAGGCTGTGTATTTGCCTGTGACGTTGTCACGTTTGCGTGATCGTCAAAATAGCCCAGACCGCGGCAGCGCTGCCAGTTCGGGGCCGTGGCTTTGGCGTCATAACGCCATTTCTCTTTACCGGAGTCCACGTCGAGCGCCAGCACTTTACTGTATGGCGTACAGACGTAGAGCGTGTCACCGATCTGCAGCGGCGTGTTCTGGTCTTCCGCACCGGAGCCGTTGCTCTGCGGGATATCCCCGGTATGGGCGACCCAGGCGACTTTCAGCTCGTTGACGTTCTGCTTGTTAATCTGATCAAGGGCCGCAAAACGATCCCCGTGAGTGGTGTTACCCCAGTGTTCCCAGTTCTTCTGCTGTTCCCCAGCCGCGACCGGTTTCACCGGCACCGGCTCATTCGCTGCCACCAGGGTTTGAGGTTTGAACATCCAGCCGAGGCTAACCAGCATTGCCACGGCGAGCAGCGCCGCCACGCCAAAGGCAGGGCCTTTTTTCACCGGCGTCTCACGGTTTGCCGCACGCAGGTACGGCCAGACGAGGGCACACAGGAACGCCAGAACCGCAAAGGTAAAGAGGCGTGAGAAGAGCGGCCAGAAATCCCAGCCGGCATCGCTTACCGCCCAGAACAGCGACGCGACAAACGCGATGCCATATAGCACGATCCCGCTGCTGCGGTTGATGAAAATCAGGATCGCGGCAATCACCATCACCACGCCCATGATCAGGAAGTATCCACTTCCGCCTACGGTGACGAGTTTAAAACCCAACCCGCCAACGGCCAGACCGATAATCGCCATCAGTCCGGCAAGGAGCCACTGCAGGATACGGGGTATCCCACGTGGCGCGTTGCCAAATGCCATCTCTATCTCCTTTAGATCCCCCGCTGCACGGCACAACGGTGTGCTGAATGTGTACCAGGTGGGTAATAAATGCAGCGGGGATAATGATTAATACGATTGAATTCGGGTCAAACAAATGATTTACGAACCATTTGGTGAATTCGCCGCTATGATAAAACTGTTAAATTGTTTTACGCAATTGTTAATGAATGATTTCGCATTAATTGATTAGAACGCAGGAATGACCCTCGCCCCGGGGGGAGAGGGTTAGGGCAAGGGGAAAGGAATCAGGCAGGCATCGACTTACGTATCGCGCTCAGCAGCGTCTGTGCACCTGAGGAGAGCGGCGTATCAACGCGGGTTAGAATGCCAATAGGTTCACCGGCACCGGGCGAGGTCACCGGCAGTGCGGTGAGCGTGCCCTGGCGTAAATCATCTTTCACCGCGCCGGAAGGCACGAACCAGACGTAGTCATAATCCACGGTGAGCTGGCGTGAAAGGGAAGCTGACAGGGTTTCAATACAGCCCGTCGGCAGCGTACAGCCCTGCATCTGCAGTAAGGTTTCGGCATTTTGCCGTGGAACCGTACCTTTTGGTGACACCACCACCGGCCACTCCATCACCCGGCTTAAGGTGACCGTATCCTGTAAAAGAGGATGGTTAGGGCGTACCACCAGCTTCAGGGATTCCAGGAACAAGAGTTCGTAATTCAGACCCACCATCAGTTCAGGATCCGACATTCGTCCGATACCCAGATCCAGCTCGCCGGATTTCAGTCCCGCAAGCAGCATGGTGTTATTCATGGTGGCGACCTGCAGGGTCGTATGCTTTTGCTGTTTGTGAAACTGACCAATCACCGGCGGCAGAATGCCCAGCGCCGCCGTAGGCAGGGCACCCACGCGCACAATCTCGTGCGTCTGCTCCTCTTTACGGTTCAGCGCCTGTCCGGCGGTATTGAGGGCATCAAGCACTTTCACCGCGTGCGTCAGGAACTGCTCGCCGACGAGGGTGAGTTGTGCCCCCAGGCGACCGCGATCGAACAGACGGGCGCCGGTCAGTTGTTCCAGCTCGTTAAGCGTTTTTGAGAGAGCAGGCTGGCTCAGGTTAAGGGTTTCAGCCGCACGCCCCAGCGTTCCCTGTTGAGCGACGGCCACAAATGTATGCAAATGGCGCAAGCGTATGCGCTGACTGAACAGACCATTTTTTTCCATAGGCGATGTTAAAAACAGAGCGATGCGGGTGACAAGCTAAGTTGTTTAATTTTGATAACTTGATAGCAAAATATTTTTAACATTTGATCTGTTTGAGTTACAACATGTTTTTGGCGGGGGCTGAACGTCCTTGTTCATTTATTGCACATTCGGGCAGGGAAACGTTAAATCACACCATCACCGCCGTCGGAACACCATACCTGGCCGGTCGTAAAGGAACACTCATCAGACGCCAGCGTGACGTATAAAGGTGCAATCTCCACCGGCTGGCCCGGACGGCCCAGCGGTGTGTCACCACCAAACTGCTTCACTTTCTCCATCGGCTGGCCACCGCTGGATTGCAGCACCGTCCAGTATGGCCCGGGTGCCACGGCATTAACGCGGATGCCCTTCGGCCCAAGCTGCTTGGCAAGGGATTTGGTAAACACTGCCAGGCAGGCTTTGGTCTGGGCATAGTCCAGCAGGACAGGACTCGGTTTTACCGCCTGCACGGAGGAGGTGTTAATAATTGCCGCAGGGGCTTTCAGATGGCGAAGCGCCGCTTTGGTGATCCAGAACGGGGCATACACGTTGGTTTTAAACGTGGCGTCGAAATCTTCGGTGGTGAGCTCTTCCAGCGATTCCCGGTACTGCTGACGACCGGCGTTATTCACCAGTATGTCCAGTCCGCCGAGTTTGGCCACGGCCTCTTCCACCAGGTTCTGGCAGAAGGTTTCGTCCCGGACATCCCCCGGCAGCGCGACGGCGTTACGTCCTTCGGCCTTGATCAGGTCGATGACTTCGGCGGCGTCTTTCTCTTCTTCAGGCAGATAGTTAATGGCCACATCCGCGCCTTCGCGGGCATAGGCAATCGCCACTGCGCGGCCAATACCGGAGTCACCGCCGGTGATCAGCGCTTTTTTTCCCGCCAGTCGACCGTGTCCTTTGTAACTCTTTTCCCCGTGATCGGGAACGGGTTGCATCTCAGAGGCCAGCCCCGGCGGCGTCTGCGGCTGTTCCGGGAAAGGGGGCTGCGGGTAAGCGTTCGTACGTTGTGTAATATCACTCATAGCTGACTCCTTACAGGTCAAGGGGTGAGATTTGATGGATAATTGCAGCGTTAACGCTTCGCTGAGTTATTTTTGCAGACGATCGACACGCACAACGGGAGGTGAGGATTTTTTATCCAGCGAACCGTTAATGCTGATCATCTGGTCAGGTTTGACCGTTCTGTCGTCAAAGACGGCTTGCGGAATAATAACGTCGATTTTTCCGGTTTTATCCTGAAATACATACTTATCGCCGCTGCCGTCAATAAGGTTGCCGCGTAATGAAATGGTTGCACCATCGTGCATTTGTTTAGCCTGGTCGATGGTCATAATGCGGGCATCATCCGTGCCGCGATAACCGCTGTCCAGCGCATGCGGAGGTGGGGGCGCTTCGCCTTTTTGTAACCCACCGTTATTATCAGCCCAGGCGGTTGGCACCAGAAATATCAAAAAAGCGGAAATAAGTGATAATTTCATCTGATATCCTTCATTTTAGGTGTCTTGACTTATTAAGTATTGTTGCTATTCCTTTATGTGGCAAATGTGATAAGTCTTAAAAACATTCGCCATACAAAACAGAACGTTTGGTAAATAAGCGAAACGGTGATAGCTGCCATGAATGATAAAAATGAAAAGTTACCCGGGATAAATGAGAGTTATCGCTTGCTGAGGTTTGAATATGCATTTCGGCAGGTGGGATTTATTGTGTTGCTGAGTATTATCATCGCGGCGATTGCCGGTCTGTTTTCAAGCGGGATGGTGAGTGATACGGAGAAAGCAAATTCAGCGAAATCGCTCAACCTCAACTATGAGCGCTTCGGACGGCGGCAAACCGAATCACGACTGGAACTTACCTTTCCGGTAACGACTGAGGGCAAATACACGGTCAGTCTGACCAGCGAGTCCGGCGACGCTTACGAGCCTGGCAGCATCTGGCCACAGCCAGACAGCATGTATAGCCGCGAGAACACCCTCTACTTCGTCTATAATCACCTTGAAATTTCAGAACATTTTTCGGTCTGGTTATTCATAACCCCCTCAAAAGCCGGCAAATGGAACAACGTCATCCGCGTAAACACCCTGCCGGAAATTCATTTCTGGCAATTTATTTACCCCTAGGAGGCTGCCATGGATATGGTCTTTCGGGCGTTGGCGATTTACCTGTTTCTGGTCGTGGTCTTTAAAGTAGCCGGGCGGCGTGCGCTGCTGCAGATGACCAGTTTTGACCTTATTCTTCTCTTAATTATCAGTGAAGCGACCCAACAGGCGCTGCTGGGGGAGGATTTTTCGGTCACGGGCGCGATGATAACGATCACCACACTGGTGGTGGTGGATATTATCTTCGGATTGATGAAAAAGTATTTTTCTCCGGTAGAGAATATTCTCGATGGCACCCCCGTTATTCTGGTGGAGAACGGTGTGCCGTTAGCGGATAAACTCAAGAAAGTCGATGTCTCATGCGATGATATTCTGGTATCGGCCCGACAGAATAATGGCATTACAGAACTCAGTGAAATTAAATATGCCATTCTGGAGCGTAATGGACATATCTCAATTATTCCTTATGAAAATTAAGAGGCACCTCTATGAGCAATCTTTACCACGACAACAATATTACCGTGGCGGAGTTGACGAAAAAGCTGGCGAGTAAATTAATCGATTCCGGGCTTCGCTTAACCACCGCCGAGTCCTGCACCGGTGGCAAGCTTTCGGTGGCACTCTGCGCGGAAGAAAACACCGCCGATTTTTATGACGTGGGGCTGGTCGTCTTCAGCGATAGCGCGAAGGAAAGGATCCTGGGCGTGAGCCCGGATACCCTCGCACGGTTTACCGCCGTAAGTGAACAGACCGTGACCGAGATGGCCGCCAGTATCCGCGACCTTGCCGAGGCCGATATCAGTATCGCCATCAGCGGGTATGCCGGACCAGAAGGGGGGGATGACGGCACGGCGGCGGGAACCGTGTGCTTTGCCTGGAATATCAACGGACGGACGGAAACGAGCAGGGTGCTCTTTTCCGGCGACTGCGAGGATGTGGTGGAAAAAGCGGTGCATTACTCGCTGGCTGAATTAGTAACGAAATTGTCGGGCTAAACTATCGCGGAGGTTTTATGGCTGTGATTGTCATTACTGGCGGGACGGCGGGTGTGGGAAAAGCCACGGCGCTGCACTTTGCAAAAGCAGGCTACGATGTGGGGCTTATCGCCCGGGATGAAGCCAGCCTGCACTCTACCCAGGAAGAGCTACGCCGTTTTGGCGTCAATGCGCTTGCCGTGCAGGCAGATGTGGCCGACAGCCAGGCGGTGGTGGATGCCGCCAACGAGATTGAATATCGCCTTGGGGCGATTGATGTGTGGGTCAATAATGCCATGGGGGCGGTACTGGCACCGTTTCGGACCCTCACGCCGGATGAATTTCGCCGCGTCACAGAGGTGACCTACCTCGGCTACGTGAACGGTACCCGTGCCGCCCTGGAGCTCATGGTGCCGCGCGATCGGGGCATTATTATTCAGGTTGGCTCCGCGCTGGCCTACCGTTCCATTCCATTGCAATCGGCCTACTGCGGTGCCAAAGCGGCGATCCGGGGATTTACCGATGCGGTGCGTACCGAGCTGATGCATGAGAACAGCCGGGTGCAGCTTTCCATGGTACAGATGCCGGGGCTCAATACGCCGCAGTTCGAATGGGCGCGGAATAAGTTTGCCTGGGCGATGCGCCCGGTGCCGCCAGTCTTTGAGCCAGAAGTCGCCGCCCGCGCGATTTATAACGTGGCGCAAAAACCCGTGCGCGAGTTGTGGGTGGGCAGCAGTACCATTCAGTCGATTGTGGGTCAGTTCCTCTTTCCCGGTTTCCTCGACCGTCTGATGGTGAAAAAAGCCTGGGAAGGGCAGATGACTGACACGCTGAACGCGGAAGACCGGCGGGATTATCTCGACCAGCCGGTCAACGACCTGCATAAAATCCACGGCCACTTCTCCAGTGAGGCGAAGGGGCGCGCCACGTCTGTGACCTCCGGTCTGCCAGGGAAAGTGCTGTTAGGCTCCCTGGCCGTTGCCGGGATCGTGGTAACGCGCCTGATGCGTAGCCGGAAAAAGTAGTCAGCGCAGCGCGCTACGGTTTGTCCAGAACCAGCGATAGCCGTAGCCGCCTATATTCAGCTTAACGGTTTTGCCGCAGACCAGCGCATCCTCGTAGCGTTTGTCTGCCAGACAGGCGGTCCAGGTGGCGTGGCGGATCCCTCTGGCGGTGAAGGTCACCGGTTTATCGCTAAAATTAACGAAGGTCAGAATACTGCGATCCTCAGCCTCGTAGTAAATCCCCAGCACCGCATCATCATCGATGGCGATAAGATGAAACGGCGCCACGGCAATCTCCGGGAATTCAGACCGCGTGTTGGCGATATCGATAATCCGGTGCAGCAGCGAGTTGCGGTGCAATAGCGAATCCGCCACGTTAATTTTCTGATAACGATAGGGCCCGTGGTCAATGATGGGCGCGATAAAGCTCTGCGGGTCTGCGTCAGAGAAGCCACCGCCCTGCGAGGGCGCCCACTGCATGGGCGTGCGCACGGCATAACGCTCCTCCAGGTCCAGATCATCACCCATGCCGATCTCGTCCCCGTAGCGCATAACAGGCACCCCGGGCAGGGAGAACAGCACGGCGTGGCACAGGGCCAGCCGCTTCTGGTCGCCGTTCAGCATCGGCGCCAGGCGACGGCGGATCCCACGCTGATACACGTTCATCTCTTCATCCGGGGCGAAGGTGTCGAGGACGAATTGTTTATCCTTTTTACCGATCCCCTCCAGATCCAGTTCGTCGTGGTTACGCAGCCAGTTGGCAAAGCAGCAGGAATCCGGCGGGACGATCATTTTCTTCACCGCGTTGCGCAGCGGGCGAGCGCTTTTCCTGGCCAGGCTGACGTAGAAATATTTGTTGAGCCAGAAATTGAGGACCAGATTCAGGCGGTCGTTGTTGCCGAAGTAGTCTTTGTAGGCCTCCACCTCAACATCCACTTCACCGAGCAGGATCGCCTGCGGGTTATGCTGCGTAATCAGGCGACGCAGATGTTCGAGGATCCACAGCCCCTTTTTCTCATCACCGTCTCCGGCCTGGGTGGTAAGATGCGACGCCGCGTCCAGGCGAAACCCCGAAACGCCGAGCTTAAGCCAGAAAATAATGATGTTCTCAATCTCTTTGATCACCGCAGGTGAGGTGAGGTTGAGGTCCGGCTCATGACGATAAAACATGTGCCGGTAGTATTGGCCCGCCTCGTCATCCCAGGTCCAGATGCTCTTTTCCACCCCGGGGAACATCGGGGGCGTATCGTCATCGTCATTATCTGACCACAGATAATAGTCGCGAAAGGGGGATTTCGGGTTGCGCCGGGCCTCCTGAAACCAGGGGTGCGCGTCCGACGTATGCTGGATCAACAGCTCGATAATGACCTGCATCCCCAGCTCACGTGCCTGTTCGATAAAGGCGATGATATCGGCCAGATTTCCGAAGCGGGGATCGACCTGCAGATGATCGCTGACATCATACCCCTCGTCCAGAAAGGGGGTGAGGTAAAACGGGGTGATCCAGATAACCGTCGCCCCCATGCGGCGGATATAACGCAGCTTGGCCATGATCCCGGCGATGTCTCCGCAGCCATCGCCGTTGAGATCATAAAACAGTGCGGTATCAATCTGATAAATAATGGCTCGTGTATGCCAGCCTGCCATCCTGCACCTCAGTGGTAACCTTCTGTATCAGAAACTTTTCCCCGGAAGACGTAGTAGCTCCAGGCGGTGTACACCAGAATCACCGGAATAATCAGTAACGTCCCCACCAGCATAAAGAGCTGGCTGGCGGGCGGGGCCGCGGCATCCCACAGGCTAATGCGCGGCGGAATTATGTTCGGCCACAGGCTGATGCCCAGTCCGCTAAAACCGAGGAAAATGAGCCCAAGCGTCAACAGAAACGGACGCGCGTGGCTGGCCGGGTTGCGGGTCAGTCGCCAGATCCACAGGCTAAAGACGCCTACCAGCAGGGGCACCGGCAGGAACCAGAAGAAATTAGGCAGGGTAAACCAGCGCTCGGCCACGTACTGCCAGCCAAGCGGTGTCCAGATGCTCACCACCGCGATGACCACAATCAGCGCCAGCAGCACGTGGCGTGTCAGCTCGCGCATGCGGTTCTGCAACGCACCTTCACTTTTCATGATCAGCCACGTGGTGCCAAGCAACGTGTAGGCCACCACAAGACCAACGCCGCAGAACAGGTTAAACGGTGTCAGCCAGTCGAGGGCGGATCCCACAAAACGCCGTCCTTCCACATTAAAGCCGTTAATCACTGCGCCGACGACAACACCCTGGCTGAAGGTGGCGAGTAACGAGCCCCCGGCGAAGGCGTAGTCCCAGAATTTGCGGTGGGAGGGCGTGGCTTTAAAGCGGAACTCAAAGGCGACGCCGCGAAAGATAAGACCGATCAGCATAGCGGTAAGGGGAATGGTCAGCGCATCAATGATCACCGCATAGGCCAGCGGAAAGGCGCCAAACAGTCCTGCGCCGCCCAGTACCAGCCAGGTTTCGTTGCCGTCCCAGACGGGGGCCACGCTGTTAACCATTACGTCACGCTCTCTGGCATCGCCCACGAAGTTAAACAGCAGACCGATCCCCAAATCAAAACCATCCATGATGATGTACATCAGGGTGGCAAAGACGATGATGGCAAACCAGATAACAGAGATATCGACGCCCATCAGTTTCTCTCCTGTTCCGGAACAGACTCAGCGGCAGACAGCGGACGGGCAGGGGTGCCCGAGGTGTTGGAGGTGAGCGTCTCGACTGGCTGCGGTCCTTTTTTAATCAGACGCACAAGGTATACGTAGCCCACGCCAAACACCGAGCAATAGACCACGATGAAGGCCAGCAGGCTGATGCTCATCTGCAGCGTACTGTGCAGGGAGACCGCGTCAATGGTGCGCAGATAGCCGTACACCACCCACGGCTGGCGACCCACTTCGGTGGTCACCCAGCCAGCAAGCAGTGCCAGCAGACCGGCAGGTCCCATACAGAGTGCAAACCAGTGGAACGGCCGGGAGTGATACAGCCGGTGGCGGTAGCGTAGCCACAGGCTCAGCACACCGAGGGCAATCATCAGCAGGCCCATGCCGACCATGATACGGAACGACCAGAAGACGATGGTGGAGTTCGGGCGGTCTTCTTTCGGGAAATCTTTCAGCGCCGGAACCTGTTTATCCAGGCTGTGGGTCAGAATCAGGCTGCCGAGGGCAGGAATTTCAAGGCCGTATTTGGTGCGCTCCTCCTCCATATCCGGCAAGCCAAACAGCAGCAGCGGGGTGGCTTCGCCAGGCGGGTTCTCCCAGTGCCCCTCGATGGCGGCGATTTTGGCTGGCTGATGTTCAAGCGTGTTCAGGCCATGCATATCCCCGACCACGGCCTGAACAGGGGCGACCAGCAGGGCCATCCACATGGCCATCGAAAACATTTTGCGAATGGCGGGGGTGTCGTTACCGCGCAGCAGATGCCAGGCACCTGACGCGCCCACAAACAGCGCGCTGCACAGGAACGCGGCAATTGACATGTGGATCAGCCGGTAAGGGAAAGAGGGGTTAAAGATCACCGCCAGCCAGTCTTCGGGGATCACCTGACCGTTCTGAATCGTGAAGCCTTGTGGGGTGTGCATCCAGCTGTTGGAGGCGAGGATCCAGAAGGTGGACATCAACGTCCCTAACGCCACCATGCAGGTTGCAAAGAAGTGCAGTCCCGGCCCCACCTTGTTCCAGCCGAACAGCATCACGCCGAGGAAGCCGGCCTCAAGGAAGAAGGCGGTTAACACCTCATAGGTCAGTAAAGGCCCGGTAATGCTGCCTGCAAACTGAGAAAATCCGCTCCAGTTGGTGCCAAACTGATAAGCCATAACCAGCCCGGACACGACGCCCATACCGAAGTTGACGGCAAAAATTTTCAGCCAGAAGTGGTACAGCGAACGCCAGACGTCATTTTTGGTGCGCAGCCACATGCCCTCAAGCACCACCAGATAGCTGGCAAGCCCGATGGTGATCGCCGGGAAGAGGATATGAAACGAGACGGTAAAAGCGAACTGAATTCTCGCCAGATGAAACGCATCGAGTTCGAACATGGTCCGTACCTCTGGAACGTTGGGGCACGAGGATCACCAGGCAGCCGGGGCTGCCTGGCAAAACCGATTACGGTTTTTTCTTACCGGCGCCAAGTTCGGCACCTGTCAGCGGGTCGGAATGTGGATCGGATTTGGTGCGGGCTGACATCGCCTTCACCAGGGTTGCCTGTTCGGTCGTGAGCGTCACGCTGGCACTGCCATCTCCGCCATCAACCGCAGGCTGGGGGGACTCAACGTAATCGAAATGCTTATCGCTGTTCCAGCTTCCGCGCACCTCTCCACCTTCAGACATATTGTAGTACTTGTTGGTGAATTCCTCGATTGGCGGCAGTTTTCCCGGCGGAAAATTGTTGCGGATAGACTGAAGCGCCTTCTCGAAAGAAAGTTGATGCGCTGCTTCACGCGTCATCAGAAACGCCAGCGCATCCTTCACGCCCGGATCGTCCGTCACATTGATGAGCCGTTCATAGATGATTTTTGCCCGGGCCTCTGCGGCGACGTTCGAGCGCAAATCAGCCGTGGGTTCACCTATGGTGTCGACGTAGGCCGCCGTCCAGGGGACGCCCGCGGAGTTGGTGAGCGGGGTACCGCCGCCATAGAGAAGGGAAGTGATGTGACTGTCGTTGCCGTTTTCGGTCATGGACCGGTACAGCTCCGCTTCGTTTTCAACCCCTTCCGCCAGCGCGCCTTTGGCTCCTTTATTCAGCATGCCAACCAGCGTCCCGATGATTTCGAGGTGGCTTAGCTCTTCGGTCGCGATGTCCATCAGCATATCTTTACGGCCGGGATCGTCATCACTTAGCCCCTGCGTAAAGTAACGGCAGGCGGCAGCCAGTTCGCCCTGCGGTCCGCCAAATTGTTCCAGTAAAAGATTGGCGAGGCCGGGATTCGGTTCAGCAACGCGAACCGTATATTGCAGCTGTTTGACGTGTCGAAACATACACTCTCCTGTGGGTTATTTTTTCGCTTCAACACCTGAGGCATCAGAACGCAGCAGGAACTGTTCCGTCGTTTGCGGAATATGACGAATTAACCAGTCGGCCATCTCGCGCTCTTCAGCAAGAATGGTCTCAATGGCGGGTACAGAGGCGGTATCGCCCGCTTTTTTGGCCGCCGCCAGCAGGGAGGTGTAGCAGGCGATTTCAAACTGTTCGAAAACATAGCCGCTGATTGAGCCTTTCACGATCTCATCAGACGGGAACATGCCGCCAATGGACTGACCGAGCGCTGCCATTTTGCTCATTGAGTCTTTCAAAACCGAACGAGAAATATCATTACGATCGAGGATTTCCTCCAGCAATGTGATTTGCCGTTTTGTCTCATTTATATGCTGCTCAATACGGGCGCGAACATCAGGATAATTATCGATACGGCTGGCCATGGACTCCAGCATAGATTCGGCTTGCTTTTCCATTGCATGGGCATCGCGTAGCCAGTCATGATAGTGTTCTACGTGATTCATAATATTTTCCTCTATGGGTTCGCTTATTTGTTCTCACTTTCAGCAGCCTGATCGGCACGTGCGGCACTGTAGCCAGATAAATGGCCGACAATATTGGCGTAAATACTGATAATAATGACCCACAACACGCTGTTCTTCCACCATATAACGGAAGGGATAGCGAGAATGAACCATATAATGGCTGCCGTTAAATGGCACCGTTTAATTGTCCTGGGACTGATGCTCATTTTATTTAACCTGTGTTAAAGCGTTATTTTTGCGCTTTTTGGTTAATATTTCCAACGGCCAGATCGGTGAGTTTAAGATCGGTCTCTTTTTCTTCTTCCAGCGTTTCGGCAAGAAGTTTAACGGCTTTTTTATAGCCCAGTTGTTCTGCTAAAGTGGCAAGGGTACCGTAACTGGCAATTTCGTAATGCTCCACCTTTTGCGCGGCGGCAATTAACGCAGCATCACGGACTTCATTTTTTTCCGTGCTTTCGATGACCTCGTTGGCCTCTTCGATTAAGCCTTCCATTGCGACGCATTTCATGCGCTTAAGCTTGATACCGTCTTCCTGTTCGATGATCTGATCGATACGTTCGATCTGACCCTGCGTCTCCTCAAGGTGCGCGGTAAAGGCGGCGCTCAGCTTTTCACTGGAGGCGGCCCGGGCGAGTTTGCTCAGGGCGCGGGTTAGCTGCTTCTCAGCGCTGTAGGTATCGGACAGGAGATGAATAAAGACATCTTCGATACTTTTCATATTCATATATTATGCTCCGGTTAATACGTAAAGGGGGTACTGCGAGCCTGTCGGCCCGCAGCATGCTCTCTGGTATTATTAAGACTGTTAAATAAGATCAGGAGTTATCAGATTTACGGCCTCCGCCGTGACTGTTTTGACCCCCTTTCTTACCCGCTTCAGATGCGCGTTGCGGATCGTTTTTAAAATTACCACCGCTGTGCTGGCCGCCTTTACGTCCAGCTTCTGATGCTTTTTCACGGTCTTCAGCGAAATTACCGGAACCACCACGATGCTCTGCCATATTAAACCTCATATTCATATATTGGTTATGTCAGTACGATACAGAAATATTCCGTATCACTCGTCGTTCGATTAATAACTGTAGTCGCTGTGTGGCATGCGTCAAATGCCTTTCGCTATTAGCGGTTGCGTTATTTTGAAATATCGGAGGGTTTACGCTTCGCTTGACGCAAAAATATGGATGAGTGGGAGGTACTTGTAAGCAAGCGCTAAGATTAATCCTAACTTCGCGATAAAAACCTGAAAGCTCAGGATAAAAATAAGACACGTGGCGATTCGTTTATTTCTTAGTCAGGATGGCGCGGCAAATTACTCCTTTATAGCTAGAAAACAGTCTCATAAATAATTATAAGGAAAATCCTGGTCAAATTGACGAGACGAAAAGGGCATCCGCGACGGTCTGATCAGGGTCAGTAGCACACGGTTTGACCACTGTCGTCTTAAGATCACAAATCGTAAATTCTTCCCCCCGGAAGGAACGGGTTTCTCTACACTCCAGGTAATATTCACTGGAGGCATGACACCATGGCGAACACCATCACGGCTGATGATATTCGGGAACACTTTTCGCAGGCTATGTCGGCGATGTACCAGCAGGAAGTTCCGCAGTACGGCACCTTGCTTGAGCTGGTCGCGGACGTAAACCTGGCGGTTCTGGAAAATAATCCACTCTTACACGAACAACTGGCCAATGCAGATGAACTGGCGCGCCTGAATGTGGAGCGTCACGGAGCCATCCGCGTTGGCACCGCGCAAGAGCTTTCTACCTTGCGTCGCATGTTTGCCATCATGGGCATGTACCCGGTCAGCTACTACGACCTCTCGCAGGCGGGCGTCCCCGTTCATTCAACGGCATTCCGTGCGGTGGATGATGCGGCGCTGTGCCGCAACCCGTTTCGTATCTTTACCTCACTGCTGCGCCTTGAGTTGATTGAAAACGTCGCCCTGCGCGAGCGGGCGGCGGAGATCCTCTCTCACCGCAACATCTTTACGCCGCGCTGTCTGGAACTCATCGAACTGCATGAAAAAGAGGGGGCGTTCACCGGGGCGCAGGCGCGGGAGTTTGTTCAGGAAGCCCTGGAAACCTTCCGCTGGCACCGTCATGCGACGGTCGATCAGGAGACCTATCTGGCGCTGCATAATGAACATCGCCTGATTGCGGATGTGGTCTGCTTCCAGGGTTGCCATATTAACCATCTTACGCCACGCACGCTGGATATTGACCGGGTGCAGGAGCTGATGCCGAAATACGGTATTGAACCCAAAATTCTGATTGAAGGGCCGCCGCGTCGCGAAGTGCCGGTATTATTGCGCCAGACCAGCTTTAAGGCACTGGAAGAGCCGGTGCTGTTTGCCGGAGAGCATAAAGGCACCCATACCGCGCGCTTTGGTGAAATTGAACAGCGCGGGGTCGCGTTAACGCCGAAAGGTCGCGAGCTTTATGACAGGTTGCTCTCCGAGTCCGGCACCGGCAAAGACAACCTGACACACCAGCTTCATCTGCGTGAAGTGTTCAGCGCCTTCCCGGACAGCGAGCTGATGATGCGCCGGCAGGAACTGGCGTATTTCCGCTATCGCCTGACGCCAGCCGGTGAAGCGCATCGCCAGGCGTTTCGCCCCGGTGACGATCCGCAGCCGTTGATTGAGCGCGGATGGGTGGTTGCGCAACCGATCACCTACGAAGATTTCCTGCCGGTCAGCGCCGCAGGGATTTTCCAGTCCAATCTCGGGAATGAAACCCAGGCGCGCAGCCACGGTAACGCCAGCCGCGATGCCTTTGAAGCGGCGTTGGGCTGCCCGGTCTATGACGAGTTCGCACTGTATCAGGAGGCGGAAACGCGCAGCAAACAGCGTTGCGGTTTGCTCTGAAATCGTTACTCTTCAGGGGTGTGATGGAAAAAGAAGGTGGTTATGCAATATCCCTCCGCCCCTGTGGTTGAAACGCGCTGTGGCGCACTGGCTGGTTTTACTGATGATAATGTTCATGCGTGGTACGGCATTCCCTACGCCGCACCACCCGTCGGCAACGGGCGCTGGCGCTCTCCGCGTCCGCCCGAGCGCTGGGATGGCGTTCGCCAGGCGTCGGCGTTCTCTTCCTCAAGCTGGCAAAGTAGCGAATATTGTCAGGAGCTGGGTGGGGGCGATCCCGGCCAGTTTTCTGAAGATTGCCTGTATCTGAACGTCTGGTCGCCGGTTAACCGTGCTGAGCCGCTCCCGGTGATGGTGTGGCTACACGGGGGCGGGTTCACCATCGGCGCGGGTGGCTTGCCACCCTACAATGGCAAAGCGCTGGCAGGACGCGGCGTGGTTATTGTCACCATCAATTACCGTCTCGGCCATCTCGGCTTTTTCGCCCATCCTGCGCTGGAGGGGGAAGAAGATCGCGTGGTGCATAATTTTGCCCTGCTGGACCAGATCGCCGCCCTCGAATGGGTGCGGGATAATATCGCGGCCTTCGGGGGCGATCCTGAGAACGTCACCCTGTTTGGCGAATCCGCTGGCGCACGCAGCGTGCTGTCTCTGCTGGCATCGCCGCTGGCGAAGGGGTTATTCCATAAGGCGATTGTGCAAAGTGGCTATACCTTGCCGGATACTCCGCGCGAGCAGGCCCTGAAAAAAGGGGAAGCGGTGGCCGCGCATCTGGGGCTGGAGAACGCCTCAGCAGCGCAACTGCGTGCTATTCCACCGGAGGCATTCTGGCCACTGACCGCGCCGCTGAATATCGCCCCGGCGCCTGTCGTCGGGGATTGTGTTCTGCCAGAGGCGATGCTGGATGTCTTCTTCGCTGCCCGCCAGCATCCTGTTCCGGTCATGATTGGCTCGAACAGCGACGAGGCCAGCGTGATGGCGGTGTTTGGCATCGATCTCGCCGGGCAGATTCAGAAGCTTCGCCGGGAGCGACGTTTTGGTCTGGGGCTGATTAAGCTGCTCTATCCGGGCGTGAAAGGCGACGAAGAGCTGGGACGGCAGGTGTGCCGGGACATGGCGTTTACCACGATGGGGTACGTGGTCATGCAGGCCCAGCAGCGCGTTGGCGCGCCGTGCTGGCGCTACTGGTTTGACTATGTGGCCGAAGAGGAACACGCCACCTATGTCAACGGTGCCTGGCACGGCAATGAGGTGCCGTATGTGTTCGATACCCTTGCAGAGGTGGAACCATCCCGCCACTACGTTAACGATCGGGATCTACAGTTCGCGGCCCAGGTGGCCGACTACTGGGTGAGCTTTGCCCGGGATGCCGGCCATCGTGACAGCCTGCCCGGGCCGACGCACTGGCCAGCCTGTCGCAAAGGACGGGACGTGTTGTTACGCATAGGTGTGAATAAACATGCAGGTTTTAAGCTTGAAAACCGCTTTATGCGCGCCCGCATGAGTCTCTTTAAACGGGTAATGAAGCACCACGTCAGCCTCGATTAAGCAGACAGGCACGAAATGCCGCC
Organism: Enterobacter sp. WCHEn045836; assembly: GCF_003965585.1. Lineage (NCBI taxonomy): Bacteria > Pseudomonadati > Pseudomonadota > Gammaproteobacteria > Enterobacterales > Enterobacteriaceae > Enterobacter > Enterobacter sp. WCHEn045836. Next base: position 72,055 of record NZ_RXPT01000011.1, on the reverse strand, counting down.
AGGCCATTTTCAGTGCCTGGCGATTCACGCAGCACCAGCCGGTAGCTCGCGCCGGTTTTAATACTGGTCGCAAAAGGCCGCGTCAGCCTTCCGGCGCGGACATCCTCTGCCACCAGCGTTTCGTCAGCAATGGCGACGCCCAGCCCCTGAATCGCCGCCGTAATAGCGAGATCCATCGTGTCGAAGTGTTGATTTTTGTGCATAACAACGCCCGGCTCATCCTGTTTTGCCAGCCACAATGACCAGTCTGTCTTGTCCCGTGTCGGGTGAAGAAAGGTTAATGAGCTCAGTGCAGCGCCTGCCCGTAGCGGACTCAGCACCGGGGTTAACGCCTCTTCAAACAACAGATCGCCTGCGCTCATGTGGGTGCCAAACACAATGGCCGCATCATAGGATTCGGTTTTGAAATTGACGTTGTGATCGGTGGTGGTGGTCAACGCAATTTGCAGATCGGGCTGCTCGCGTTCAACGTCCAGCAGCCGCGGTACCAGCCAGCGCATCGCGCAGGTAGGCGCTTTCAGACGGATCACCGTTTGCTGAGCGCGCGCCTGATCGGCCACGGTCAGGAGATGTTCGAAGGCGGATTGCAGTTCCGGAAGCAGGGCGCTGCCCTGGGAAGAAAGGCGCAACCCGCGCGCATGACGCTCAAACAGCGGAAAGCCAAACCACGCTTCCAGGGCGGCGATTTTACGGCTCACGGCACCCTGGGTCAGACACAGCTCTCTGGCGGCATGGGTGAGATTCAGATGACGCGCGGTAACCAGAAAGGCGTCGATGGCATTAAGGGGGAGCGAACGGCGCGACATACAAACACCTCAGCTATGCGTTTTTCTCATGGCTATTATGACAACAATTCGATTGTCGCGACAACAGAGTTGTTGTTTGAATAGTTATGCAATCTCCATGAGAAAGGACAGATGATGACCCTGAAGACCGCGGTGCAAACCCGTTCCAAATTACCTGATGTGGGCACCACCATTTTTACCGTAATCGGCCAGCTTTCTGCTCAGCATAACGCCATTAATCTTTCTCAGGGCGCACCGAATTTTTCCTGCGACCCGAAACTGGTCGCGGGCGTCACCCGCGCGATGGAGGCAGGGCATAACCAGTATGCGGCGATGACCGGCCTGCAGCCTTTGAAGGAGCGTATCGCGGAAAAAATTGCCACCCTCTACGGCACCACGTATGACCCGGGTCGCGAGGTGCTGGTCACCGCCAGCGCCAGCCAGGGGCTCTATTCCGCCATCAGCGGGCTGGTGCATCCGGGGGATGAAGTGATCTACTTCGAGCCGTCATTTGATAGCTACGCGCCGATTGTCCGCCTGCAGGGCGCCACCCCGGTCGCCATCAAACTGACGGTACCGGATTTTGCCGTCAACTGGGATGAAGTCCGCGCGGCCATCACCCCCAAAACGCGCATGATCATCATCAATACGCCACATAACCCCAGCGGGCAGGTGTTCTCGGCGAATGACCTGCAGCAACTGGTGGCCGTGACGCGCAATACCGATATCATTATTTTGTCTGACGAAGTGTACGAGCACGTCGTTTTTGACGGTGAACCACACCACGGTATGGCCACACATCCGCAACTGGCGGAGCGTAGCGTCATTATCTCTTCCTTCGGAAAAACCTATCACGTCACCGGCTGGCGCGTGGGTTACTGTGTTGCGCCAGCGGCGCTGATGGAAGAGATTTGTAAAGTGCATCAATTTTTGATGTTTTCTGCCGATACGCCAATGCAACATGCGTTTGCCGAACATATGACCGATCCGCAAACCTGGCTGTCGCTGGCGGCGTTTTATCAGCGCAAGCGCGATCTGCTGCAAACTTTGCTGGCTGAGTCGCCGTTTAAACTGCTGCCGAGCGCGGGCTCGTTCTTCCTGCTGGCAGATTACAGCCATTTCAGCGACGAGCCCGACAGTGAGATGGTGAAACGGCTGATCGTCGAATGCGGTGTCGCGACCATTCCGCTGTCCGCTTTCTATACGGACGGTACGGACAATAAATTGATTCGTCTCTCTTTTGCCAAAGATGAGGCGACGTTACGGGCAGGTGCCCAGGCCCTGTGTCGGGTTAAACCACGCTAAGGAGTTTGAGATGAAATTACGCGCGTTAGTTGTCGGCATGGGATTGCTGTGTACGTTTTCTTCCTTCGCGGCCACCGAACTGCGGTACGGACTGGAAGCGGAATATCCGCCGTTTGAGAGCCGCAATGCCTCCGGCGAACTGGAAGGGTTTGACGTTGAGCTGGGGAATGCCATTTGCAAAGCCGCAGCGCTGAAATGCACCTGGGTGGAAACGTCTTTTGATGCGTTGATCCCTGGTCTGGTGGCGAAAAAATTTGATGCCATTAATTCGGCGATGAACATCACCGAACAGCGGCGTAAAAGTATTGATTTTACCCAACCAATCTATCGCATCCCTTCGCAGTTAGTGGGCAAGGCCGGTACCGCGGTAGAGGCGACACCTGAAGGGCTGAAGGGCAAAACCATTGGCGTGTTGCAGGGTTCCATTCAGGAAACCTATGCCAAAGAGCACTGGGAAAAGCAGGGTGTCACGGTAGTGTCGTATAAAGATCAGAACATGGCGTGGGGCGATTTGCTGAATGGCCGTATTGACGCCTCGCTGGTGATGTCCGCGGCCGGGCAGGCAGGGTTCCTGAGCAAGCCGCAGGGGAAAGGGTTTGGCTTTATCGGCAAACCGGTGTCTGACGACACCATCCTCGGCAGTGGTATCGGTTTTGGGTTGCGTAAAGGGGATGAGGCTACCAAAAAGCAACTTGATGCCGCGATTGATAAAGTACGTGCCGACGGCACGATCGCAAAACTCGCTGATAAGTACTTCCCGGGTATCGATGTCAGCGTAAAATAACCACCTCATTTCGCCCCGGTTGTCGATGTCGCACCGGGGCATTTTTATACACATTATCCAGGCTTTCTTTACACCACTTTCGGGCCGTTCTGGTCGACATAAAATATTTCTTACTTTGTGCATATAATCACCGGCCAACAATTGGATTCTTAACCATTTTTGTTTAGGCTGTGCGTTCTTTCTTGCCGTCATTTCGCCGAGCGCGAAACACATTCACACGACCATAAGGACGTTTTTCCAGGCATGAATCGCAGACGTTTTTTACAAGGTTCGCTGGCAATGGCAGCCCTGAGCGGCACATCTGGCCTTGCTTCACTGTTCTCCAGAGCGGCCTATGCCGCTGACTCTGACATCGCTGATGGTCAGAGCCGTCGTTTTGACTTCTCCGTACTGCAATCCATGGCCCATGACCTGGCGAAAACCCCATGGGGTGGTGCGCCGCGTCCGCTGCCGGACACGCTGGCAACCATGACGCCGCAGGCCTATAACGCCATCCGGTACGATGAAAAGCAGTCCCTGTGGAATAACATCGACGGCCGTCAGCTGGACGTGCAGTTCTTCCATATGGGGATGGGGTTCCGCCGCCGCGTGCGGATGTTCTCCCTGGACCAGGCGACCTCCCAGGCGCGTGAGATCCACTTCCGCCCGGAGCTGTTCAGCTACGGGGATACCGGGGTGGATACCAAACAGCTTGAAGGGCAGAGCGACCTTGGTTTTGCCGGTTTCCGCGCCTTCAAAGCGCCAGAGCTGGCGCGCCGCGATATTGTCTCTTTCCTCGGCGCGAGCTATTTCCGTGCGGTTGACGACACGTACCAGTACGGCCTGTCGGCGCGCGGTCTGGCGGTGGATACCTTCACCGACACGCCGGAAGAGTTTCCTGATTTTACCGCCTTCTGGTTTGAAACCGTCAAACCGGGCGACACCACCTTTACCGTTTATACGCTGCTGGACAGCCCGAGCATTACCGGTGCCTATAAGTTTGTGATCCACTGCGAGAAGAGCCAGGTGATCATGGAGGTGGAAAACCATCTCTATGCGCGTAAAGCGATCAAACAGCTTGGCATCGCGCCGATGACCAGTATGTTCAGCTGCGGCAATAACGAACGCCGCATGTGCGACACCATTCATCCGCAGATCCATGACTCTGACCGTCTGGCCATGTGGCGGGGCAACGGCGAGTGGATTTGTCGTCCGCTGAACAACCCGCAAAAGCTGCAGTTCAATGCCTTTGTCGATAAAAACCCGAAAGGGTTTGGTCTGTTGCAGCTTGACCGGGATTTCTCACACTATCAGGACGTGATGGGCTGGTATAACAAACGCCCAAGCCTGTGGGTGGAGCCGCGTAACGACTGGGGTAAAGGTGCCGTTGGCCTGATGGAGATCCCGACCACGGGTGAAACGCTGGATAACGTGGTCTGCTTCTGGCAGCCGGAAAAAGCGGTTAAAGCGGGCGATGAGCTGGACTTCAAATATCGCCTGTACTGGAGCGCTATGCCGCCGGTGCGTTCGCCGCTGGCCAATGTCTTCGCCACCCGTACCGGTATGGGCGGGTTCCCGGAAGGCTGGGCGCCGGGTGAACATTACCCGAAAGTGTGGGCCCGTCGCTTTGCCATCGACTTTGTGGGCGGCGATCTGAAAGCGGCTGCGCCGAAGGGAATTGAGCCGGTGATCACGCTCTCCAGCGGTGAAGCGAAGCAGGTTGAAATCCTCTACGTTGAGCCGTTTGATGGATACCGCATTCTGTTTGACTGGTACCCGACGTCGGATTCGACAGAGCCCGTGGATATGCGCCTGTTCCTGCGCTGCCAGGGCGACGCCATCAGTGAAACCTGGCTGTACCAATATTTCCCGCCGGCGCCGGACAAACGTAATTACGTTGACGACCGGGTAATGCGCTAACGATCGATTCCCTCTCCCTGTGGGCTGAGGGATCCCCATAAATAATGCCTGCACAGACGGCCCCCTTTCCCTTTGGGAGAGGGCTGGGGTGAGGGGGAACATACGGCTGGATGTAACGTCCCTGTAAAGCCGCCCTCTCGGCGCATCCATGCGCCTCGCCCCGGCCTTCAGGAAACGCCTCAGCGATTTACAGCCGGACCAGGGCGTCGCTGAATGCCCACAGTTATTTGAGGGCAGCGTTGCTGCTTCTGTTTATGAATTACTGGGGATCCGCCCTCCGGGAGAGGGCTTGGGTGACGGGCAATGACCGCAGCAAAATCCGAAATTATCCCGGTATCTTCCCCCTATAGCGCGCCCAGCAGGGGCGTGCGGGTGATCCGACTCTCGCCGTTTACCACTTTTTCGCCGCGCAGATGAATGCTCTCGCCGTCAAAGGCTTCAATAACCGCATCGTCGGTGATTTCAACCTGGTGCTCGATAAGCACATTGCCACTGATCCGCGCCCGCCCCTGAATGACCACCTTGTCATCAATCATGATGGGGCCGCCGCGAAGCCACGCCTGACCGCCAATCAGCACATGATGTTTAATCACGCAGTTGCCTTCCACAACGGCATTCTCAGCCACCTGAGAGCTGTAACGCACGGTAGGGATGGCATCCTCGTCAAACCCGGCAATCAGGCGCGCGTTGCCGTACACTTTTGCACAGTCGCACACCCACACGTTGTTGAGATCGTTGCCTTCAAGAATGGCCTTGTCGAAGACCTCGGCGCGGTGCTCGATAAACGCATAATTGACGATGGCTTCGCCGTAGATTTGCGCCTGGTGCACCACGCGCGACTGGCTGACGGTGGCGTTATCGTAGATTTTAAGGATCTGCTCCTGGTCTGGTGTCAGGCCTTTGGCCGCGATAATCATGCTGTTATGCAGCACACGGGCATTACCGTAAATATGGCATTCACCCCGCACGCTGGAGTTCTGAATGGTGACGTTGTCACTTATGCGCGCACCATGACTCACTTCCGCGCCGTCCAGCCAACTGTTCCCACTGATATGAGCGTGATGGCTGACCACACACGGCAGGGTGAGTCGGGCATTACCGGAGATGGTCGCACCGGCGAAGACCACGCTGTTTTCGTCGTAGATCCAGCACTGGCCGTCCTGCGCCAGAGCGCGCTCATCCTCAACCCATCCGCCTTTCGTGCCGCAAAGCACGTCGTTAAAATCGGTGGTGGCGATGATTTGCCTGAGGGGGGTGACGGATTTGGTTTCCCCATTTTGCCAGTGCCACAGGCGTGTTTCGTCGCTAAGGCGATATTTGTTCATGCTGTTCTCTCTGATAAGCGTCCTGTTAAACGTAGCAAACTTTTCGCCTGTCGAAAGGGTGGCAACCGCAGGGCAAACTCCTTAAAATGGTATCCATAATACATCTTAATACTGGCGCACTCAGGAAAAACAATGACAGTTGATGAGAATTACTTCACAGAGAAATATGGACTCACCCGTACCCACTCAGAGGTGCTGTACAGCGCAGGGATCGTTAAGCCAGGCAAAACGCTCGATCTCGGCTGCGGCAATGGCCGCAACAGCCTTTACCTGGCCGCCAACGGTTACGATGTGACAGCGTGGGATAAAAACCCAATGAGTATCGATAACATCGAGCGCATCAAAGCGGCAGAAGGGATTGCGAATCTGCAGACGGCAATCAAAGACCTGAATAACCTCAGCTTTGACGGTGCATACGATTTCATCCTCTCCACCGTGGTGCTGATGTTCCTTGAAGCGAAAACCATCCCTGGTTTGATCGCCAATATGCAGCGCTGTACGCAACCGGGCGGCTACAACCTGATTGTGGCGGCGATGGACACCGCGGATTATCCCTGCACCGTCGGCTTCCCGTTTGCGTTTAAAACCGGCGAACTGAGCCGCTATTACGAAGGCTGGGATCTGCTTAAGTACAATGAAGATCCCGGCGAACTTCACCGCACCGACGCGAACGGTAACCGCATCAAGCTGCGCTTCGCCACCCTGCTGGCGCGTAAACCCGCTTAACGGGCGGCCAGCAGACAGAGTTGCAGGGCGGTGTGGTAAGAGGCCTCGAACGACGACAGCGGCAGAAACTCAAATCTGGAGTGGAAGTTATGCGCGCCGGTGAAGAAGTTCGGGGTGAGTAACCCTTTTGCGGACAGCGCTGCGCCATCTGTACCGCCGCGCATCGGGATGGGTTTCGGCGTGATCCCGAGGGATTCCATTGCCGCAAACATCAGATCGATGGCGCGGCGATCTTCCCCAATCGCATTGCTGATATTGCTGTAGGTATCCTCAATGTGAAACTCAACGTTTGCGGTGGGGTGTCGGGCGGCAATCAGCGCCGCGACGTCGGCAATCTGCTGCTTACGGGCGGTAAAGCTTGCCTGATCGAAGTCGCGGATATTCGCTCTCAGTACGGCCTCGTTTTGCCCGGCCTGAATGCCGTTGAACCAGATATAGCCCTCACGCCCCTCGGTGCACTCCGGGGTTTGCTGGCGGTCAAAATGGTTAATGAAATCCGTCGCCATCAGCAGCGGGTTCACCAGCACGCCTTTGGCAGACATGGGGTGCGCGGTGACGCCGGTAAAACGGATCTCTGCCGCCGCCGCGTTAAAGTTTTCATAGACAATTTCACCCAGCTCGCAGCAGTCAATCGTCCAGGCAAAATCAACGTCGAAGCGCTTCAGGTCCAGCGCTTTTGCACCATTCAGGCCAATTTCTTCATCCGGCACAAACGCGACCACGATATCACCGTGCTGATGCGCCGACGTCAGGTTTTCCAGCAGGGTCATGACCACGGTCACGGCAGCTTTATTATCTGCGCCTAATACGCTGGTTCCATCGCTGAAAATAATCTCTTCGCCAGGATAGGCCAGAATTTCCGGATGCTCCTTAACGCGAAGCCAGATCTCTTTCTCTTTATTCAGACAGAGGTCTTCACCACGGAACGTTAATATTTGTGGATGAATATCCGGTGATAAACCTACGTCGACGGTATCAATATGGGTAATAAATCCGATCCGTGGTGCGCCGGGTACATTGCCTTTTTTTACCGCGGTGACCGTGGCGAATTCATCAATCACAATGTCGTCTAAGCCCAGCTGTGTCAGCTCTTTCGCCAGTTCCCGCGCCATCTCGTGCTGGCCTGGTGTGGAAGGGAGAGTGCTGACTTTTGGATCGCTCTGGCTGGTGATGGCGAGATAACGGAAAAAGCGTTGTGTTAATTGTCTGGAAAGCGACGAGCCCATAGTGTTTTCTTCCTTATTTATTTTTCGGGTGTTTGCCACATCACTTTAATGTTATTTATGAAATGGCAAAAGAATTAATTAGCCGTCGAATTAAAAGACAGGAATAAATGATGAAAAGCAAACTCACAACGTTAACGCTGGCACTCGCTGCGCTCACGGTCAGTTCCACCGTGGCCGCGAAAACGCTGGTGTATTGCTCCGAAGGGTCACCGGAAAACTTTAATCCTCAGTTATACACCTCGGGTACCAGCGTGGACGCCAGCGCAGTGCCGGTCTATAACCGGCTGGTCGATTTCAAACCCGGCACCACTGAGCTGGTGCCGAGCCTGGCAGAGCGCTGGGACGTGAGCGATGACGGCAAGGTCTATACCTTCCATCTGCGCAAAGGGGTGAAATTCCAGAGTAACAAGTCCTTTACGCCGACGCGCGACTTTAACGCCGATGACGTGATCTTCTCGTTTATGCGCCAGAAGGATGTTAATCATCCGTACCACAACGTCTCTAACGGCAGCTATTCCAACTTCGAAAGTCTGGAGTTTGGCAGCTTGATCACGGCAATTGATAAAGTGGATGACCATACCGTGCGCTTTACCCTGGCGCACCCGGAAGCGCCGTTTATCGCCGATCTGGCGTGGTATTTTGCCTCCATTCTTTCGGGGGAATATGCCGACGCGATGCTCAAGGCGGGCACGCCGGAGAAGGTGGATATGGAGCCCATCGGCACCGGCCCCTTTAAGCTGGCGCAGTATCAGAAAGACTCCCGCATCCTGTTCACCGCCTTCCCGGACTACTGGCAGGGGAAATCGAAGCTGGATCGACTGGTGTTTACCATTACGCCGGATGCGTCGGTCCGTTTTGCCAAAATCGGGAAAAACGAATGTCAGGTGATGCCGTTCCCGAACCCGGCCGATTTGCCGCGGATGAAGGCGAACAACGATATCAATCTCATGAGCAAGGCGGGGCTGAATACCGGCTTCCTGGCCTTCAATACCCAGAAGCCTCCGCTGGATAATGTGAAAGTGCGCCAGGCGCTGGCGATGGCCATCAACAAACCGGCCATTATTGACGCCGTGTTCCACGGCACCGGCACGGCGGCGAAAAACCTGCTGCCGCCGGGGGTATGGGGGGCCGACAGCGAGCTGAAGGATTACGAATACGATCCCGAAAAAGCCAAAGCGTTGTTGAAAGCGGCCGGCTTTGCCAACGGCATCAGCATCGATTTATGGGCGATGCCGGTGCAGCGACCCTATAACCCGAATGCGAAACGCATGGCGGAAATGATTCAGGCGGACTGGGCGAAGGTGGGCGTGCAGGCCAAAATCGTCACCTACGAGTGGGGCGAGTACCTGAAGCGGGTGAAGGGCGGTGAGCACCAGGCCGCGCTGATGGGCTGGACAACGGCCACCGGCGATCCGGACAACTTCTTTGGTCCGCTCTTTACCTGCACCTCGGCAAACGGCGGTTCTAACTCGGCCAAATGGTGCTACAAGCCGTTTGATAACATCATCGCCGAGGCTAAATCGATAACCGATCATGATAAACGCGTGGCGCTGTATAAACAGGCGCAGCAAATGATGCATGACCAGATGCCTGCGGTGATGATTGCCCACTCCACGATTTTCGAACCGGTGCGCAAAGAGGTGACAGGCTACGAAATCGATCCGTTTGGCAAGCATATCTTCTGGCAGGTGGATATTAATCAGTAATTTTTCACTGCCCGGACCGTCTCCGGGCAGACTTTTCGCAATTTGTGCTCTCAGCATCATTTTTTGTCACAACGCACCCACCAGACTTTTGCTATAACTTCAAATGCATACTTGCAGATAACATGGAAAACCATCATGCGTACTCACACTTTTTTTAAAGTTGCAGTGCTTTCTGGTCTGTTGGCGTTGGCGGGGTGTTCATCAAAAGTCGCCGCGCCAGAGCAGTATTCTGGCTTTTTGAAAGACTATTCAGGATTACAGCAAACGACATCCGCAACGGGTAAACCAACCCTGCGTTGGGTTGATCCTGCTTATAACGAGGCGAATTACGACAGTATTATCTGGACGCCAATTACCTATTATCCGGCACCAAAACCGACGACTCAGATTGGTCAAAAAACGCTGGATGAGCTTCTGGCCTATACCAACACCAAAATGAAAACGGCTATTGGCCAACGTAAGCCTATTGTGACGACGCCGGGCAAACACAGCCTGATTTTCCGCGGGGCGATCACCGGGGTGAGCTCGCAGAAAGAAGGTCTGCAGTTCTATGAAGTGGTGCCTGTTGCGCTGGTGGTGGCAGGTACGCAGATGGCAACCGGCCATCGCACCATGGATACCCATCTCTTTTTCGAGGGTGAGTTGATTGATGCGGCGACCAACAAACCGGTCATGAAGGTGGTTCGTAAAGGTGAGGGCAAAGAACTGGCGAACGAAAATACGCCAATGGGCTTTGCGACGCTGAAACAGGTTGTGGATGACATGGCGACGGACGCCACCATGTTTGATGTGCATAAAACAGCGAAATAATCACGTACGGCCTGCAAGCGCAGGCCGTTTTTTTATGCCGTCCGCAACCGTCTGAACCAGGTTTCCGGTCTGGTAAACATCACCATATTCCCGCCCAGAATCAGCAGTAACCCGATAATGCCGTTAATGTGCCAGACGTAGCCTTCATACACCGTGGAGATGGAGAGCGCCACCAGCGGGAAGAGCAGGGTACTGTAGGCCGCTTTGCCCGGACCAATGCGTCCGACCAGGGTGAAGTAGGCGCCAAACGCTATCACCGAGCCAAACAGGGCCAGATAGACCAGCGCCCCCATGTAGCTCATGGTCCATTGCGGCGCGAAGCTGTCGCCTCTGAACAGCGCAATGCAGCCCATCACCAGCGTGCCGTAGAGCATCGCCCAGGCATTGGTGGTCATGGTCTCAAGCCCTCTGCGCTGATGACGCATGCTGATCATATTGCCCAGCGAGAAGCCATAGGTGCCGAGTGCGGAAAGGCCAATGCCCGTCAGCAGCGATACGCTCCAGCCGCTGGCCAGCAGATCGTCCCAGAAGAGGGTGATGATCCCCACCAGACCGAGTGCGGCTGCCGTCCAGAAACGTGCCGGCGGGCGTTGCCCGAAGAAAATAAAGCTGTTGATGGCGTTATAGAGCACCGCCATGGAAAATATCACCGACTCCAGGCCAGTGTTGATATGCGCCGCGGCCGTGTAAAAACACCAGAAGTTGAAGCAAAACACGCAGCATCCCTGCAGCACGCAGAACAGATGATCCCGCAGCGCCAGTTTACGCAGGCGACGCAGCGCAAGCAGAACCACCATCATCGTGGCGCTGGCCAGCGCGAAACGCCAGAAAATGGACACCGGAGCCGCCACGGGACCCTGCTGCAGAAAAATCGCAATCCAGGTCGTCCCCCAGATAACCACCACCAGTCCGTATAACAATGCGTTCATGTTTGCTCTCTTCTCAAACCACGGAAACCCAGAGTATGGCGACGGGGGCAACGACACGCTTTCACCGTCCTGCGGTGGACTTGCAAAATCTTGCGCTTTTTTCTGTTCCGGGGTCTGGCAACGGAAGACAACAATTCTTAGACTGACAGTCTGATTCACAGACGCGCTAACGGTTATGTCACACGCTTACGATACCTTTGAAACGCTCCGCCAACAGAACGCCGTGCTGCGGGAAACCGTTGCGCTCAATTCCGGTATCCAGCTGGCGGCGTGGTACAACAAGCGCGACACGATCACCGTAAAAAGCAATCATCACACCCTGAGCCTGTACGTGGCGGACGGTTACGAAAGCTATCAAAAAACGCCGGGCGGCTGGAAAAACGGCGGTGGGCCGGATCGTTTTTGTCTGATGCCGAAAGAGAGTGAATCGACGTGGGATATTCGCGATGACCTGTCGTTTGTCCATCTCTACTGCACCGATGACCATCTGCGCGATGTGGGTGAAAAAATCTGGGACAAACGCCCGCTGTCGTTGACGCTGGATGAAAAAATCTTTGGCAGCGATGCAAAAATTACTGCGCTCTATCGTCAGTTTTTGCTCGGCTGCGACTGGCAGCAAAAAGCCAACCAGCTGACGCTCAGCACGGCCTCAACGCTGCTGCTGACCCATCTGCTGCAGAACTATTCGAATGTGCAGTGGAAGCTGCCGGTGGTCACCGGCGGGCTGTCGCCGTTTGTGCTGCGCAACGTGCTGGCCTTTATCGAAGAGAACCTGGCGCAGCCGCTGACGCTGGCTGAACTGGCGGCGCAGGCCGCGCTCAGCGAGTACCATTTCGCCCGCATGTTCCGCCAGTCAACCGGGCTGGCACCGCACCAGTACGTGATGCAGCGCCGCATGGAGAAAGCCAAAACGCTGGTGCAGCATACGGCGACGCCGCTGACGGACATTGCGCTCGCCTGTGGCTTTAACTCCGCCAGCCATTTCAGCAACCGCTTTCGCAGCGTGATGGGGATGACGCCTTCCCAGCTACGCGCGGCGAAGGCGTGATAAAACGGCGAAGCACACGCCCCCCAGCACCAGCCCCCAGAATGCCGAGCCAATCCCGAGCAGCGTCACGCCGCTGGCGGTCATCAGAAACGTGACAATCGCCGCGTCACGCTCCGTTTCGTTATGCAATGCCTGATACAAACTCCCGCTGATGGTGCCCAGCAGCGCCAGGCCTGCCAGCGTCTGGATCCAGCTCGGCGGCAGGGCCGCCATCAGCCCGGTAAGGGATCCACCGAATACGCCCGCCAGCAGGTAAAAGCCGCCTGCCGCCATCGCTGCCAGCCAGCGTTTACTGGCATCCGGATGTGCATCCGGGCTCTGGCAAATGGCGGCGGTAATGGCTGCAATGCAGATGGAGTAGACGCCGAAGGGCGAAAGCAGCAGCGCCAGCCCGCCGGTCGCGATCATCAGCGGAGATACCGCCAGTGGATAGCCCGACGCTTTCATCGTGGCAATGCCTGGCGCATTCTGCGATGCCATGGTCACCAGAAAAAAGGGCACGCCAATACTGACCAGGCTGGTGAGGCTAAACGCCGGTGCAATAAACTGTGGCATGACGAGGGAGAGGGTGAGATTGTTTGTGACAACGTCACCGCTCGCCCAGGCCACCACGCTCCCGGTGACCAGCGTCGCCACAATGGCGTAGCGTGGAGCCAGCGCTTTTGCGACCAGCCATGCCGCAATCATGCTGCCGCAGAGCAGAAAATGGCCGTCAAGGTGACTGAACGTCTGCAGGCCAAAGCGCAGCAATACGCCTGCCAGCATCGCGGCGGCAAGCGAATGGGGAATGAGTTTCATCAGGCGGGCGAAGAGTCCGGTCAGGCCGCACAGTAAGATCAGCCCATTGGCGAAAATGAAAATGCCGATGGTTTCTGCAAGTGTTATCCCGTGCAGACTGGTAGCCAGTAGTGCCGCGCCGGGGGTTGACCAGGCGGTGAGCACCGGGGCTTTATACCACCATGACAGGGCGAGCGTACTGATCCCCATGCCGAACCCCAGCGCGGTCATCCAGCCGGCGATCTGCTGTGCGCTCGCGCCTGCCGCGGCAGCAGCCTGCCAGATGATAGCGGCCGAGCTGGCATAACCGACCAGAACGGCAACGAATCCGGCAAGAATGGCGGGAAAAAGAGGGGCTGACTGGTGCATAAAATCTCCGTTGTGCGTTATAACGTCCGCACTAAGGTAACACTGTGCGTTATAGCGTACAAGTGGTATGCTTATCTGCCTCGGGAGGAATCATGGACATCACACAACATCTTGCTACAACACTGAAGACGCAGCGCCAGGCGCGCGGCTGGAGCCTGTCAAAGCTGGCAGAAGAGACGGGGGTGTCAAAAGCCATGCTGGGACAGATCGAGCGTAATGAATCCAGCCCAACGGTGTCGACGCTGTGGAAAATTGCCACGGGGCTGAATGTTCCGTTCTCGGCGTTTATCACGCCGGAAGCAGACCGGCAGGCGGTGTTCGCTCCGCAGCAGCAGGCGATGGTGGTGAAACCGCTGTTCCCGTGGGACGAGACGCTGAAGTTCGATCATTTCTCCATCACCCTGGCGCCCGACGCCCTGAGTGAATCCACGCCGCACGAGGCGGGGGTGATTGAACACGTGGTGGTGATAAGCGGTGAACTGGAGATGAAAATTGACGGCGAATGGCGAACCCTTTACGCCGACCAGGGCGTGCGTTTTGCCGGGGATAAACCGCATGCCTACCGCAACAGCAGCAGCCGACCGGTGCATTTTCACTCCCTGATTCATTATCCCCGCTAAAGCCTCGCAAAACTGTTTCGCTGATGCATACTTCTGACTACAATAGCCGCCATTTTGACCATAACGGATAACGACGAAGTATGCGCCTGCAATCCCATCATCTTGAACTTTTAAGCCCGGCCCGCGACGCCGCCATCGCCCGTGAAGCGATCCTTCATGGGGCTGATGCCGTCTACATTGGCGGTCCTGGCTTCGGTGCCCGCCATAACGCCAGCAACAGCCTGAGCGATATTGCCGAGCTGGTGCCGTTCGCCCACCGTTTTGGGGCGAAAGTGTTCGTAACCCTGAACACCATTCTTCATGATGATGAACTGGAGCCTGCGCAACGTCTGATCACCGATCTCTACCAGACCGGCGTGGACGCCCTGATTGTCCAGGACATGGGCGTACTGGAGCTGGATATTCCGCCGATTGAACTGCACGCCAGTACCCAGTGCGATATTCGCACCGTCGAGAAGGCGAAGTTTCTCTCCGATGCGGGCTTTTCCCAGATCGTGCTGGCGCGCGAGCTGAACCTGAATCAAATCCGCGATATTCACCAGGCGACGGATGCCACCATTGAGTTCTTTATCCACGGTGCGCTGTGCGTGGCGTATTCCGGGCAGTGCAATATCTCCCATGCGCAGACGGGCCGCAGCGCCAACCGCGGTGACTGCTCTCAGGCCTGCCGTCTGCCGTATACCCTGAAAGACGATCAGGGCCGCGTGGTCGCGTTCGAAAAACACCTGCTGTCCATGAAGGACAACGATCAAACCGCCAACCTGGGCGCGCTGATTGATGCGGGTGTGCGTTCCTTCAAGATTGAAGGGCGCTACAAAGATATGAGCTACGTGAAGAACATTACCGCCCATTATCGTCAGATGCTGGACGCCATCATTGAAGATCGCGGTGACCTGGCGCGCGCGTCTGCCGGTCGCACCGAGCATTTCTTTATTCCGTCGACGGATAAAACCTTCCACCGTGGCAGCACAGACTACTTCGTCAATGCCCGCAAAGGCGATATTGGCGCGTTTGATTCACCGAAGTTTATCGGTTTACCGGTGGGTGAAGTGCTGAAGGTTGCCAAAGATTATCTCGACGTGTCGGTGACCGAACCGCTGGCGAACGGGGATGGTCTGAACGTGATGATCAAACGTGAAGTCGTGGGCTTCCGTGCTAATACGGTCGAAAAGACCGGTGAAAACCGCTATCGCGTCTGGCCAAACGAGATGCCTGCCGATCTCTATAAAGCACGTCCTAACGCCGCGCTGAACCGTAACCTCGATCACAACTGGCAGCAGGCGCTGCTGAAAACTTCCAGCGAGCGTCGCATTGCGGTAGATATCGAGTTAGGGGGCTGGGAAGAGCAGCTGATCCTGACCATGACCTGTGAAGACGGCATCAGCGTCACGCATACTCTCGACGGTCTGTTTGAGGTGGCGAACAATGCAGAAAAAGCGCTCAATAGCCTGAAGGATGGCGTGGCGAAGCTGGGACAGACCATTTACTATGCGCGCAACATTGCGGTAAATCTGCCGGATGCGCTGTTCGTGCCAAATAGCCTGCTGAACCAGTTCCGCCGGGAAACGGCAGAGATGCTGGATGACGCGCGACTGGCGAATTATCCGCGCGGCAGCCGCAAGGCGGAAACCGTGCCAGCACCCGTTTACCCCGAGTCGCATTTATCGTTCCTGGCGAACGTGTATAACCATAAAGCGCGCGAGTTTTATCATCGCCACGGCGTGCAGTTAATTGAAGCTGCCTATGAAGCGCATGAAGAGAAGGGTGATGTGCCGGTGATGATCACCAAACATTGTCTGCGTTTTGCCTTTAATCTTTGCCCGAAACAGGCGAAAGGCAATATTAAGAGCTGGAAAGCCACGCCAATGCAGCTGGTGAATGGTGACGAGGTGCTGACCCTCAAATTTGATTGTCGTCCGTGTGAAATGCACGTTATCGGCAAAATGAAAAACCATATATTCAAAATGCCACCACCGGGCAGTATTGTTGCCTCCGTGAGCCCCGACGAACTGATGAAAACCCTGCCGAAACGTAAGGGTAATTAATTAACGAAAGTGTGTACCCGGTTTGCGCGATTTTTGCCACAGGTGATGTTCGCGCAAACCCTCCGCTGATTCCTCCGCTGCGCTGCGTAATTCATCACTGTCTGCCTCGTGCCGAAGTTGATGATCAACATTCCTGACCCACAAATATTCATGGCCTTTGTGTCCTGCCATCAGCTGGCCGGAAAACAGGGCGCAGACCAGCATAATAAGCGTTAACCCCTTTTTGAACATGGACTTCCCCTTCAATAAAAATGCCACGCTAGCATGAACGTAGTTTCGTAGGGTTATTATTGGCATTTTCAAATTAGCGCAAAGAATATGTCATGTTGCGCGAACAGGATATATTTTGCGCTTAGTGAGATTTTTCCTAAAAAAGAATTATCTTTGTCATACCCTAAAATTTGGTATCAAAATATGGCAGAGGTTTAAGGATTAATCTTATATAATAAGATTTCTCTGACAAAGGAATGGATCTGATTCAATGAAAAAAGTCATGTCAATAGCGCTTCTGGTGGTTGCCGTTGGGGCTGTTGTAGGTATGAACGTTAACTGGAGTGGCGAACCGGATTATATTCAGTCAGCGGAAGCTCGGGTCGGTTCTTATTTAACCAGCGACTACGGACGCGTGGCGTGTAATAGCAAGCAAATTGATGACCAGCGTTGGGAATTAGGCTGTACCAATCCGTCGAAAGGTAAAACATTCCAGTTTGCTGTTTTCTCAGCAGATAAAGCACCGTATGGCGTCTCGCGTCCATTCTATCTGGAAGCGATTAACGATGATGCAAAACAGAGCGCGGAACAGGGCCTGATGCGCTACCTGCAAATTAATACCAAAGCGGGTTAATGGCTCTGTTTAGCTTTTGTTGAGTTCAGGCATGTTAGGTTGTTATTGATCCGCTGCCCGGCATGGAGTGTCGGGACGTAGACATGAAAATACAAATCTATCCATGCAAGCATTTACCGCCAGATAATGGCGGTTTTTTTTTGCCTGCGAACCGGCCATCAGCGTGGCGGGCGGGCAAACTGTTTACGGTACTGGGCAGGGGAAAGCGCGAATTGCTGGCGGAAATGGTGTCGCAGGGTCGCTGCCTGACCAAAACCGGTTTGTTCAGCAATGCTGTCGATGCTGAGACGGCTGCTCTCCAGATAATCTTTCGCCCGCAAGAGTCGTTCATTAAGCAGCCAGCGCGCAGGCGTGGTGCCTGTGGCAGCCTGAAAGCGGCGCAGAAAGGTGCGCTGGCTCATGCCGACGCGACGCGCCAGCGAATCCACGCTGTGAGAAACGCTCAGGTGATTGTGCAGGAAGTCGAACAACTGTCCCAGACGCTGGCTCTCCCGCAGTTGTGCCACCGGGCGACTCAGCTGCTGCGGCTGGGAGCCATCCCGGTGGGGAGGAATCACCAGACGGCGCGCGACGCTGTTGGCGGTTTCCATACCGTAATCCCGTCGCACCACGTGCAGACAGAGATCGATGCCTGCCGCGCTTCCTGCAGAGGTCAGAATATCGCCTTCATCCTGATACAACACATCGTCGACCACGCCGATCGCCGGATAACGGGCTTTCAGCGCCTCAATATAGCGCCAGTGGGTGGTGGCTTTGCGCCCGTTCAGCAGACCCGACGCGGCCAGAACAAACACCCCGGAACAGATAGAAAGCAGCTGGCAACCGCGCGCGTTGGCCCGGCGTAATGCCTCGCACAACGACGCGGGAACAGGCGCATCCATCCCTCGCCAGCCCGGCACAACGATCAGGTCTGCCGACGCCAGCAGATCAAGCCCCCCGTCGGTCAGGATGCGGATCCCACCGGTTGCCCGAAGCTCACCGTCATCAATGCCCGCCACCGCAAAACGATACCAATCGTCGCCCAGCTCGGGACGTGGCAAACCGAAGATTTCCACCGCCACGCCGAATTCAAAGGTACACAAACCGTCATAGGCCAGTACCACCACCTGCGGGCGGGAAACCTGTCTTAAGTTTGTCATCTTTTTGCTGTTTTCTGGCATAAGCGGACGCATTCACGTGATCAATTTCTGGATAGAGTAGTGTTAACACAAACGCCAAAGATGAGGAAGGATCATGAGTTATGTTACTGAATTTCCGGCTGCCGAGCCGCAGGAAGCCGTTACCCATTTTCTGCGTCGCCTGAGCGTCGAAACGGACTGTGCCGATGTGCACCATGCGCTGACGAATAACGAGCAGGACTTTGTGTTGCTGCATGTTGTCGGGAAACCTGAGCAGTTTGCCCGTCGTCATGTGCCCGGCGCGATACATATGCCCTGGAGCCAGATCACCGAGGCGCGCATGGCGCAGTGGCCGGCCGATACGCTGTTCGTGGTGTACTGCGCCGGGCCGCACTGTAACGGCGCGGACAGAGCCGCGCTGAAGCTGGCGCGTCTCGGACTGCCGGTGAAAATCATGATTGGCGGCATCACCGGCTGGGAGGACGAACAGTACGCGTTTGCCAGTAGCGAAACCGCTGCCGCGCTGTGAACATGAATAATTTTCAACTGTCGTGAAATTTTCTCGTTTGCCGGGATACAGCAGGTATGTCATCTTTTTTTGGACATTTAGACATCCAGAAGTCTAAATATTCAAGAGATGAATTATCACTGCTGGCAATTATCGCCGGCAGACAGAGGAGATTTCCATGCAGCGACAGCACGCCCCATACCGCGCCGATGTAGTCGGCAGTTTTTTACGCCCGGATGCCATCAAACAGGCGCGCCAGCAGTTTGCCCGCGGTGAGATTGATGCCGGGCAGCTTCGCGCGGTGGAAGATGACGCGATCCGCCAGGTGGTCGAACAGCAGTGCGCCTGCGGCCTGCACGTGGTCACCGACGGTGAGTTCCGTCGCGCCTGGTGGCACTTCGATTTCTTTGATGGTCTGCAGGGGGTTGAGCGTTACGATTCACAGCAGGGCATTCAGTTCAACGGCGTGCAGACCAAAGCGCACGGCGTGCGCGTCACTGGCAAGCTGGGCTTTGGCGATCATCCGATGCTGGAAGACTTCCGCTACCTGAAAAGCATCAGCGGCAACGCGCAGCCGAAAATGACCATTCCCAGCCCGAGCGTGCTGCACTTCCGTGGTGGTCGCAAAGACATTGATGCCACGGTGTATCCGGATCTGAAAGACTATTTTGACGATCTGGCTACCACCTGGCGCGATGCCATCCGGGCATTTTACGACGCGGGCTGCCGCTATCTGCAGCTGGATGATACCGTCTGGGCCTACCTCTGTTCGGATGACCAGCGTCGTCAGATCCGCGAGCGCGGGGAAGATGCCGATGAGCTGGCGCGTACCTATGCCCGCGTGCTGAACAAAGCGCTGGAAGGTAAACCAGACGATCTGACCATCGGTCTGCATGTCTGTCGCGGTAACTTCCGTTCAACCTGGATTTCCGAAGGCGGCTATGAGCCGGTGGCCCAGGTGCTGTTCGGCACGGTGAACGTCGATGCCTTCTTCCTGGAGTATGACAACGACCGTAGCGGTGATTTCGCGCCGCTGCGCTTTGTCCGCCCGGGTAAGCAGCAGGTGGTGCTTGGCCTGATCACCACCAAAAATGGCGAGCTGGAAAACCCTGAAGGGGTGAAGACACGCCTGGAGGAGGCGGCCAGATACGTGGCGAAAGAGCAGATCTGCCTCAGCCCGCAGTGCGGCTTTGCCTCCACTGAAGAGGGCAACACCCTGAGTGAAGCCCAGCAGTGGGACAAAGTGCGTCTGGTCACGCAGATCGCCAGCGAAGTCTGGTAATCCCGCCGTTACAGCGCTGCATTATAAAAGTGCAGCGCTGTACCATTCTGAGTCGTTCTCTTTACATCCCGCGTTACACATCCTGCAATAGCACGTTATTCATCCTGGCATCCTTTTTGCTCCTGCTTCGCTGAGACATTTTTCCGCGTCCATGCCGTAACGGACGTCTTCGCACAGCGTTCTTTTTCAGGAGTGAAAATATGCACCGTCGTACATTATTAAAAGCCTTCGCGTTGTCTGCGTCAGTCGTTGCTATGGGGATGAGTTTTGGCGCACAGGCGGCCGATACCATCAAAGTGGGGATTATGCATTCGCTCTCCGGCACGATGGCGATCTCAGAAACGCCGCTGAAAGATGTCGCCCTGATGACGATTGACGAGATCAACGCCAAAGGCGGGGTGCTGGGTAAAAAACTGGAGCCGGTGGTGGTTGACCCGGCTTCTAACTGGCCGCTGTTTGCCGAAAAAGCCCGCCAGCTGCTGAGCCAGGATAAAGTGGCCGTGGTGTTTGGCTGCTGGACCTCGGTGTCACGTAAATCCGTACTGCCGGTGTTTGAGGAGCTGAACGGGCTGCTGTTCTATCCGGTGCAATACGAGGGCGAAGAGATGTCGCCGAACGTCTTCTATACCGGTGCGGCGCCAAACCAGCAGGCTATTCCGGCGGTGGAGTACCTGATGAGCGAAGACGGCGGTAGCGCCAAACGCTTCTTCCTGTTGGGCACGGATTACGTCTACCCGCGTACCACCAACAAGATCCTGCGCGCCTTCCTGCACTCCAAAGGCGTGGAAGACAAAGATATCGAAGAGGTCTACACCCCATTCGGGCATAGCGATTACCAGACCATTGTCGCCAACATCAAGAAATTCTCCGCCGGGGGTAAAACCGCGGTGGTCTCCACCATCAACGGCGATTCTAACGTCCCGTTCTATAAAGAGCTGGCTAATCAGGGGCTGAAAGCAACCGATGTTCCGGTGGTGGCGTTCTCCGTTGGCGAAGAGGAGCTGCGCGGGATTGACACCAAACCGCTGGTTGGCAACCTGGCCGCATGGAACTACTTCGAGTCCGTCGATAACCCGACCAACCAGGCCTTCGTGGCGGATTATAAAGCCTATGCCAAAGCCCATAAGCTGCCGAACGCCGATACCGTGGTCACCAACGACCCGATGGAAGCCACCTATGTCGGGATCCATATGTGGGCGCAGGCGGTAGAGAAAGCAGGCACCACCGACGTGGATAAAGTGCGCGCGGCCATGGCCGGACAGTCCTTTAAAGCGCCATCCGGCTTTACGCTCACCATGGATGCCACCAACCATCACCTGCATAAGCCGGTCATGATCGGTGAAATCGAAGGTAACGGTCAGTTCAATGTGGTCTGGCAGACGGAAGAGCCGGTACGCGCTCAGCCGTGGAGCCCGTTCATCGCCGGGAACGATAAAAAGCCCGACCAGCCGATGAAGACCGCCAGCAACTAAGCCATTACCGCAGGGAGAAAAGTCATGAACGCCATGCGCATGATGATCGCTATTGTATGGCTTACCGGACTGCTGCCAGGGATGGCGCAGGCATCGGATGCCGATCAATTTGTTGCCGCCAGCCGCAGCCAGCAGGCGGAGATGCTGACCCGCTGGGCCATCGCGCCGGATGCCGCAAGGCTGCCATTACTGCAGGCGCTGCAAAACGAAAATCTGTTTGCCGACAGCCAGAAACATGCCTTTGCGCGACGCAATGGCGAGATGGTGGCGCTGGGAGATTCCCCTGCCGCAGAAGGGCAAACCAAAGCCGTACGCCTGACCAACCGTCTGCGGGTGCTGGCCGCCACGGCCAACGCTACGCATCAACTTATCAGTGACAACGTCACGCAGCGGCGGGCCGCCGCGCGCCAGTTACAGCGGGATGCGCAGCCGGAAATGATCGGCCTCCTGCAAACGCGGGTAAACAGTGAAACGGACGATGTGGCACGCCAGTCGCTGCTGCTGGCGCTGGCTAATCTCCAGCTCGCCAGCCCGCAGGCTGATGTGCGTCTTCAGGCTATTGAACGACTCGGGCAGTCTGACGACCCGGACGTGCCATCCCGACTCATGCCGTATACCCAGACGCAAACCGAACCGGATGCCCGCGTGCGAGCCGCTGCCGGGGAGAGCCTGAGTCAGATCCAGCACCGACTGATGTGGGGCGATCTGCTTGGGCAGGCGTTTATGGGGCTGTCGCTGGGCTCGGTCCTGCTGCTGGCGGCGCTGGGGCTGGCGATCACCTATGGGCTGCTGGGGGTCATCAACATGGCGCACGGCGAGATGCTGATGCTGGGGGCGTACGCCACGTGGATGGTTCAGCAGGCGATGGCCGGATTGACGCCTCAGTGGCTGGCGTTGTATCCGGTTGTCGCGCTGCCCATCGCCTTCTGCCTGACCGCCGGCATCGGGATGATTCTGGAACGCACCGTGATCCGCCATCTCTACGGTCGTCCGCTGGAGACATTACTCGCCACCTGGGGTATCAGCCTGATGCTGATCCAGCTGGTACGCATGACGTTTGGCGCACAAAACCTGGAGGTGGCAAACCCGGCCTGGCTGTCCGGCGGGGTGCAGGTATTTGCCAACCTGACGCTGCCGTGGAACCGCATTGTGGTACTGGGCTTTGTGCTGCTGGTGCTGTTCTTTACCTGGCTGGTCCTGAATAAAACCCGTCTGGGCCTGAACGTGCGTGCGGTAACGCAAAACCGCAGCATGGCGGCCTGTTGTGGGGTGCCGACCGGGCGCGTCGATATGCTGGCGTTTGGTCTGGGCTCCGGCATTGCCGGTTTAGGCGGCGTGGCGCTCTCCCAGCTGGGCAACGTCGGGCCGGAACTGGGCCAGGGTTACATTATCGACTCTTTCCTGGTGGTGGTGCTCGGCGGCGTCGGACAGCTGGCGGGGAGCGTGGCGGCGGCCTTTGGCCTTGGGATCTTCAACAAAATTCTTGAACCGCAGATGGGGGCCGTGCTGGGCAAAATCGTCATTCTGGTGGCCATCATTCTGTTTATCCAGAAACGTCCGCAGGGATTGTTTGCGCTGAAAGGGAGGGTCACTGACTGATGAGCCAGCCACTTACCTTAAAACTGGCGCGAAAAGCGCCACGCACCACGCAGATTGCAGGCAGCCTGCTGGTGGCGTGTCTGCTGGTATTGCCGTTCTTTGCGATGTTGCCCGCTACCCATCCGCTGGCGCTGTCGACCTGGATGCTGACGCTGATCGGCAAAATCCTGTGCTACGCCATCGTTGCGGTGGCGCTCGATCTGGTATGGGGATACGCCGGCATGCTCTCGCTGGGCCACGGGATCTTCTTCGCGCTGGGCGGATATGCGATGGGCATGTACCTGATGCGCCAGGCCGCGGGTGATGGCCTGCCCGCGTTTATGTCGTTTCTCTCCTGGAGCGAACTGCCGTGGTTCTGGTGGGGGACGCAGCACTTTGCCTGGGCGCTGGTACTGATTGTGATGGTGCCGGGACTGCTGGCACTGGTGTTTGGCTGGTTTGCCTTTCGCTCCAAAATCAAAGGGGTCTATTTTTCGATCATGACGCAGGCCCTGACCTACGCGGGGATGTTGCTGTTCTTTCGCAACGAAACCGGGTTTGGCGGCAATAACGGCTTTACCGGTTTCACCACGCTGCTGGGCTTTTCCGTCACCGCAACCACAACCCGTATCGCGCTGTTTCTGGCGACCGTGATGCTGCTGCTCCTGACGCTCGGTACCGGTTTTGCCCTCGCCAGGAGTAAGTTTGGCCGCATTCTGACCGCCGTACGCGATGCTGAAAACCGCCTGACGTTTTGTGGCTACGATCCGAAGGGGTTTAAGCTGCTGGTGTGGACGCTTTCCGCCGTGCTGTGTGGTCTGGCGGGGGCGCTCTATGTCCCGCAGGTCGGGATTATTAACCCGGGTGAAATGTCGCCGACCAACTCCATTGAAGCCGCTATCTGGGTGGCGCTGGGCGGCCGTGGCACGCTGGTTGGCCCGGTGATTGGCGCGGCGCTGGTGAACGGCGCGAAGAGTTTCTTCACCGTCGCGATGCCGGAGTACTGGCAGCTGTTTCTCGGGCTGATTTTTATCGCGGTTACGCTGTTTTTACCGCGCGGCGTCTACGGCCTGTTTCGTAAAGGAGAGAAATAATGCAGCCAGCCGAAGGATTATTTACTCGCCAGCTGCCCGGAGATCGCTATCGCGAGCAGACGGACCCGGTGCTGCAGCTGGATAAGATCAACGTGAACTTCGATGGATTTCAGGCGCTGACTGATCTCACGCTGAACATTGGCGTGGGGGAGTTGCGCTGCGTGATTGGCCCAAACGGCGCCGGGAAAACCACCCTGATGGACGTGATCACCGGCAAAACGCGGCCAAAAAGCGGTAAAGCCGTGTATGACCAGTCCGTAGACCTGACCCTGCTTGAACCGGCCGCCATTGCCCGCCAGGGGATCGGGCGCAAGTTTCAGAAGCCGACGGTCTTTGAAGCGCTGACGGTATGGGAAAACCTTGAGATCGCCATGAAAACCGACAAGTCCGTCTGGGCAAGCCTGCGGGCCAAACTCAACGGCGAACAGCGCGATCGTATTGATGAGATGCTGGTCCTGCTGCGGCTGGCCAGTGAACGCGACCGCCGCGCCGGGCTTCTGTCGCACGGGCAAAAACAGTTCCTGGAGATCGGTATGCTGCTGGTCCAGGATCCGCATCTGCTGTTGCTGGATGAACCCGCCGCCGGGATGACGGACGCGGAGACCGAGTATACCGCCGAGCTTTTCCGGACCCTGGCAGGCAAGCACTCGTTGATGGTGGTTGAGCATGACATGGGGTTTGTTGAAACCATTGCCGATCGCGTGACCGTACTGCATCAGGGACAGGTGCTGGCAGAAGGCTCGCTGCGCGAGGTACAGGCCAACGAGCAGGTGATTGAAGTGTATCTGGGACGCTAAGGAGCCTTGATGTTACAGGTTAACGAACTGAATCAATACTACGGTGGAAGCCATATTCTGCGCGGCGTGAGCTTTGAGGCCATCACCGGCGAAGTGACCTGCCTGCTGGGGCGCAACGGCGTGGGGAAAACCACGCTGCTGAAGTGTCTGATGGGGCTGATCCCGGCGAAAACGGGTGAGGTTATCTGGCAGGGGAAAAAGATCACCCACAGCAAGCCGCACCAGCGGGTACAGTCTGGGGTCGCGTATGTGCCGCAGGGACGTGAGATTTTCCCGCGCTTAACCGTGGAGGAGAATCTGCTCATGGGGCTGTCGCGCTTCTCAGCCCGCGATGCAAAACATGTCCCGGAGGAGATCTGGCAGCTTTTCCCGGTATTAAAAGAGATGAAGCACCGACGCGGAGGCGATCTCTCTGGCGGACAACAGCAGCAGCTGGCGATTGGACGCGCCCTGGCGAGCCGTCCGCAGCTGTTGATCCTCGATGAACCCACCGAAGGCATTCAGCCCTCGGTAATCAAAGAGATTGGCCACGTGATCCGCCAGCTTGCAGACCGGGGGGACATGGCGATCCTGCTTGTTGAGCAGTTTTATGACTTTGCGGCAGCGCTGGCAGACAGCTATCTGCTGATGTCTCGCGGCACTATTATCCAGCGAGGACGGGGAGAAAACATGGCGCAGGAGGGCGTTCGCGGACGGGTTGCGATCTGAAATGTTATAATATAACATCCTCATTCTTATAAAAACGGAGTGAGGATACTGTTGTGGCTGCACATATTGGAAAATTTGCGATGACTCTGGGGGCGCTGCTGGTCAGCGGCCAGCTGTTTGCCCACTCACACGGTCACCAGATGACCGAAGCGGAGCAAAAGGCGGCAAACGGCGTGTTTGCAGATAAAGACGTTAAGGACCGGAAACTGTCCGACTGGGATGGCACCTGGCAGTCCGTTTATCCCTTCCTGCTGGATGGCTCGCTGGACCCGGTCTTCAGAAAGAAGGCGCAGAAGGATAAAAAAACCTTCGACGAGATCAAAGCCTATTACCGCACGGGGTACGCCACCGACGTGGAGGCTATCGGCATCGAAAATAACGTCATGGAATTCCACAAAGGTAAAGAGGTCAGCCGCTGTCAGTATGATTACAGCGGCTACAAAATTCTGACCTACGCGTCAGGCAAAAAAGGCGTTCGCTATCTGTTTGAGTGTAAGGATGCGAGCAGCAAGGCGCCGAAGTTTGTTCAGTTCAGCGACCACACCATTGCGCCAAAAGCCTCTTCCCACTTCCACATCTTTATGGGCGATACCTCTCACGAGGCGCTGCTGAAAGAGATGGATAACTGGCCGACCTATTATCCAAACGAGATGTACAAAGAGCAGGTGGTGGAGGAGATGTTGCACCACTGATGCTTTATTGCAGGCGGGTGACGGCTACGCCATACCCGGCCTGCCATTAGGGTTTTGTCGGTCGGGTAAGCGCAGCGCCACCCGACACGATATCTTCATTTTTCACGCTCATGCCACGCAAAATCATCAACCATGCAACGACAATGGCGGCCATCATAATCACGAACAATGACCAGTGCGGCAGGTTGGTCAGGATAATGCCGGTGATCATCGGGTTAGCTGCCGCGCCGAGCCAGCCCAGCGCCTGGGCGGAGAAGTAGCTTGCTTTCATTCCCGGCGGGGCGATGTTGTCGATCAGCATGTATTCACCCGGCGCATAAATAATCTCACCCAGCGTAAAGATGGCGGCAGCGATGCCCCAGTAAATCAGGTTTTCCCCGGAGAGCATAAAGCCCCCCAGCCCCACGATAAAAAACAGCGTCGCGGCGGTCATCAGCGGGCGAATATTGCTGGCAGAGATCTTACGACCGAGTGCGTACTGCAGCGTCACCACCACGGCGGCGTTGACGGGCAGGACCACGGCGACCACCTTTTCGGCGAAATCACTGTCTGCATGCGCGGCCAGGACATACTGCGAAATGCAGCTCGCAAACGACCCGCCGACGTATGACGCGAGCAGGCCAGAGAGCGTATACCAGAATAACGCCCGATCTTTCAGCAATACCGACGGCTGCCACGTTGTCTTCTGCTCAGCGGTATCTAACGCAACGCTTTTTTGCACAAAGAAATGGATAAACCCCAGAGGCAGGGCGGCACAGAACGCGGCCAGCCAGAACGGCAGCTGCAGGCTGTACATCACCAGAAACGTGCCGAGAGGCGGCCCGACCGTCCAGCCGATATTCAGAAAGCTGTAGTTCAGCGAAAACACGCGGGCTTTTTCACTGGAGGTCAGCACGTCAGAGAACCAGGCTTTCAGCACCGTCGAAAACACGGAATAGGCGCAGTTGATCAGCGAAAAGAAGAGCACCACCAGCGTGACGTTATTGACCAGCGGTATCGCCACAAAACCGGCGATAAACGCCACGATGGCGATCAGCATGTAGCGCTTTTTATCAAACTTATCGGCCAGAATGCCAAATCCCAGACTGAATACCACGCCGATGGTTAACGCAATGGTCAGGGCATAACCAATATTCCCGACGCTCATGTTAAACACACGCGTGAGATAAATCGTCATGAACGGCAGCGTGGCCCCACGACCGATGGTTAACAACAATGACGATGCCAGCAGCGCTGCGGTTGAGCGCCTGAGAGATGGTTTCATATTCCTGCCCGACAAATGCTTATGCTTTTTTTAGTTGTGTCCTAAAAGGAGTATCACGACATAAGAGGCTTGTATAGCGGCTAATTTATCCGTAAGTGCTTCAGCTGCCTGCCAGAATTAATGATCTTCTCGTAACGCGCTTTTTTCTGTTACCTTCAAGTGTTAACAAATTATTAATAAATCAGGGGCAGGGTATGACGCGTAAAGACGGACTGCTGGCATTGCTGGTGGTCATCGTATGGGGACTCAATTTTGTGGTCATTAAAGTGGGATTGCATAACATGCCCCCACTGATGTTGGCAGGCTTGCGTTTTATGCTGGTGGCGTTCCCGGCACTGTTCTTTGTTGCCCGCCCGAAAATTCCGTTTACCTTGCTGCTGGGTTATGGCCTGACCATCAGCTTTGGCCAGTTTGCGTTTCTGTTCTGTGCCATCAAATTCGGGATGCCGGCCGGGCTGGCCTCGCTGGTACTGCAGGCGCAGGCGTTCTTTACCATCATTCTTGGCGCATTTGTCTTCGGCGAGCGTTTGCAGGGTAAACAGCTGGCGGGGATCACTTTAGCCGTGTTTGGCGTGCTGGTGCTGATTGAGGCCAGCCTGAACGGTCAGCATGTGGCGTTGCTGGGCTTTATGCTGACGCTGGCGGCGGGTCTGAGCTGGGCCTGCGGCAATATCTTCAACAAGCTGATTATGCAGCATGAGGCACGCCCGCAGGTGATGTCGCTGGTGGTCTGGAGCGCACTGATCCCGGTGGTGCCGTTTATGGTCGCGTCGCTGATTTTTGACGGCCACGCGGTGATGCTGAAGAGTCTGGTTGAAATCGACCTTACCACCATTCTGTCGCTGGTTTATCTGGCGTTTGTCGCCACCATTGTGGGCTACGGTATCTGGGGTTCACTGCTGGGGCGGTACGAAACCTGGCGCGTGGCGCCGTTATCGCTGCTGGTGCCGGTCGTCGGGCTGGCCAGCGCTGCAATCCTGCTGGATGAGAAGCTGAGTGCATTACAGCTGCTGGGGGCGGTGTTGATCATGGCCGGACTGTATATCAACGTGTTTGGCTTGCGCGTGCGTCGGGCGACGCGGGTGCGGGGATAGGGCAGAAAAAAGCCCCGCATCCGCGGGGCAAAAACGAATCAGAGGCCGTGCTGATTATAATAAGGCACGCCTAATTCGTCGGATTTGTCGCTACCAGTCCCCATGTGGTTGAAATCATAGGGAGACCGGTCATGTGCTGACGGCAAAATCATCGTATCATGATTATTTTGCTGCGTTGCACGGGGTGTTTGCTCCGCGAAGGTCTGGCTGGAAAACAGCACCAGCAAGGCGAGGGCGGCGGAGGCGGTAAGGTTCATGATTTCCTCGGTTACGTCTTTACAGGCGATGATTAACTACAATGTTTTAGCGGATACAGGTATCGGGATTCACCCGGCACGCTGGTGATTCGATACTTATGAGGCGGCACGTCGAAATAGTTCTTAAACGTACGCGTCAGGGTTTGTTGCGATTCAAATCCGTAACGCTCCGCCAGATAAAGGATCGGTTCATTGCTTTCTTTCAGTTTTTGGGCAATTTCCGTCAGCTTGCGGCTGCGAATATATTGACCTAATGAATGACCGGTCTCTTTTTTGAACATCCGTTGCAGGTGCCATTTGGAGTAACCTGAACGCTCTGACACTTTTTCAAGGGAGAGCGGCGATTCCAGGTTATCTTCGATCCAGTCCAAAATGCTATGAATGGTGATAGCGTCAGTATTGCGTCTGGACATCGTCATACCTCTTTTTCTGTTTACGGCAGTATTTTCTTAAGCAAAAGCTCAAGCGTTGCCACTTCATCTGCCGTTAAGTTTTTTGTTAGTTCCTGATGCAGTGTTTGTCCTACTAATTGATGACATTGCTCACACATATCCGCACCGTCGCTGGTGAGTGTCACCAGGACGCCGCGCTTGTCATTCGGGTTAGGGCTTCGTTCTATCCATCCTTTACAGACGAGACGATCCAGCATGCGGGTCAGCGCGCCCAGATCGACAGAGAGCACCTTTTTTAATTCAACCGGGGTGATGCACACCTGACAGCGAATGGAGCACAGCACTTTAAACTGTGTTGCGGTGATATCCAGCGGCGACAGATAGTCATTCAGCAGGCGGTCTTTTTTCTGGTTAACCAGATGAATAAGACGACCCAGTGGAACAACGTCGTTGAAGATATCACTGGTGCTTTTCACAATGGTTGCCCTGGCAAGTAGTTTAGTCACGGCAGATATTATTGCTCAGGCAAGTATAAGTCAACTGAATGGATCTGCGGATGCCACGAATTGCTAAAACGTTTCATGAACTTTTGTTGGGGTCTTTCAAATCATACAGATAACGCCGGGTTATCGTTCCCGGATGAAAATAATCGTTACGTTGAGTGCATGGCTCAACGTCACACTTTCACCCTATAATTGCGGTGGTAAATATGGATAAGGACAACGACACATTATGGTGGATTTGATTAAAGCAATTGGTCTTGGGCTGGTGGTGTTACTGCCGTTGGCTAACCCGTTAACGACGGTAGCGCTCTTTCTGGGGCTGGCAGGGAATATGAACAGCGCAGAGCGCAATCATCAGTCGATGATGGCCTCCGTGTATGTGTTCGCCATCATGATGGTTGCTTACTACGCCGGTCAGCTGGTGATGAATACCTTCGGGATCTCCATTCCTGGTCTGCGCATCGCCGGGGGGCTGATTGTGGCCTTTATCGGTTTCCGCATGCTGTTCCCGGCGCAAAAAGCGCATGAATCGCCTGAAGCGAAAAGCAAATCCGAAGAGCTGGAAAGCGAACCCAGCGCGAATATCGCCTTTGTGCCGTTAGCCATGCCGAGCACGGCGGGGCCAGGGACTATTGCGATGATCATCAGTTCCGCCTCGACGGTGCGTGATAGCGCTACGTTCCCGGACTGGGTACTGACCGTTGCACCCCCGCTTATTTTTGCCCTGATCGGCGTAATTGTCTGGGCCTCCTTGCGCAGCTCCGGGGCGATTATGCGCTGGGTAGGCAAGGGCGGTATCGAGGCGATTTCCCGGCTGATGGGGTTCTTGCTGGTGTGTATGGGCGTGCAGTTTATTATTAACGGCGTGCTGGAGATTATTAAGACCTATCATTGATGTGTTTGCCGGGTGGCGCTGCGCTTACCCGGCACAAACAGACATCACCCGTGGTGAGCCTGTTCCTCCAGCGCCACCGGCCATTTACGGAAGATCAACACCGACCAGATAAGCGCCACCACGGCCGGAATGGCCCCCAGATAGCCAATCGCCGACATGGAGACATGCAGGATCACCTGATTGCCCACCAGCGCACCCGCGCCAATCCCAAGATTAAAAATGCCCGAGAACAGCGACATCGCCACATCAGTGGCATCCGGCGCGAGGGCCAGCACCTTCACCTGCATCCCGAGACCAATAATCATGATCGCCACGCCCCAGAACAGGCTGAGGATCGCCAGCTGGCTTTCACTGCCCGCCGCGGGCATCAGCAGCAGCAGACACGCCAGCAGCAAACCGATGGCGCTGCTCACCAGTGTTGAAGCGTGTTTATTGCCGAGCTTACCAAACAGAATACTGCCGATAATGCCTGCCCCGCCAAGGAGCAGCAGCAGGAGGGTGGCAAAGTTGGCGCTGAAGCCGGCCACGACCTGAACGAACGGCTCAATGTAGCTGTAGGCCGTATAGTGGGCGGTGACCACGATGACGGTAAGCAGATAAATGCTCAGCAGTGCCGGACGACGCATCAACAGCGGCAGGCTTTTCAGCGAGCCGGAATGTTCGCTCGGCAGCTTCGGCAGCAGTTTCATCAGGCAAACCAGGGTAATCAGCGCCCCCATACCGATGGCGAAGAACGTGGTACGCCAGCCGAAGTATTGCCCCACGATGCGGCCAATCGGCAGGCCCAGCACCATCGCCAGGGCGGTCCCGGTGGCAATCAGGCTCAGCGCCTGAGCGCGTTTCCCCGCGGGCGCCAGCCGGATAGCCAGTGACGCGGTGATCGACCAGAAAACGGCGTGAGCAAAGGCAATTCCGACGCGGCTTAACACCAGCACCGTAAAATTCCACGCCAGGAACGACAGCACGTGGCTGGCGATAAACAACGCAAACAGCCCGATCAGCAGCTTACGGCGCTCCATCTGGCTGGTCAGCAGCATAAACGGCAGCGACATCAATGCCACCACCCAGGCGTAAATGGTCAACATAATGCCCACCTGCGCCGTTTCCATCTGGAAACTTTCTGCGATGTCAGACAACAGCCCGACCGGAACAAATTCTGTGGTGTTGAAAATAAACGCGGCGATAGCCAGCGTGACCACGCGTAGCCACGCAACCCTGCGGGAAACTGTGTTCGTTGTCATAGGGATGTCGGAGATTCGTTGCTAAAGAAGAGGAGACGATCTTAAAGCCTTGAATGGCGAAAACTCAACCATTATGTGATGCAGATCTCAATATTTACCTTATCAAAGCGGTAGCCGGGGGCGTGGTTTTCATTGAATATAAAGGAACACTCCAATAAAAACAGGCGGTAAGACAGTGCAGGAGATTGATTTTTATCTGGTCGATGCGTTCAGCAATGTGTCATTTGGCGGAAATCCGGCTGCCGTTTGCCCGCTGAAAGCGTGGCTGCCGGACGAAACGTTACTGAAAATGGCGCAACAGCATAATCAGTCGGAAACCGCATTTTTCGTCTGTACGAAAGGGGGCATTGAGCTACGCTGGTTTACCACGCTCACCGAAGTCAACCTGTGCGGTCACGCCACCCTTGCTGCGGCGCACGTCCTGTTCAGTGAGCTGGACTATCCAGACCCGCGTATCCATTTTGAAACGGCTTCCGGTCGCCTGACGGTGAGCCGGGAGGGGGACTGGCTGACGCTGGATTTCCCGGCATGCCCGACACAGGAAGAGACGCCCCCGCCGGAGATGCTGGCGGCGCTGGGGATAAGCCACTACATCGAAGCCCGAAAAGGGCGTGCCTGGGTGGTGGTGCTGGAGGATCGCCAGCAGGTTGAAGCGCTCACACCGACTATTTCGGCCATGACGCCAGGCGAACATAAAGTTGCCGTTACGGCGCGGGGCGACGGGGATTATGACTTCGTCAGCCGTTTCTTCTCACCCGGCGTTGCCGTCTGGGAAGATCCGGTGACCGGCTCTGCACACACGATGCTCATTCCCTACTGGAGTGAGACGTTGGGTAAAACCACGCTGTTTGCCCGTCAGGTGTCCGCGCGGGGTGGCGATGTGCGGTGCGAGCTGAAAGGTTCGCGCGTGCTGATGAGCGGGCAGGCGTCACTCTATTTGAAAGGCACAGTTTTTCTGCGCTAAATACCTATAACAACAGAGGAAAAGACAATGCAGGAAATTGATTTTTATCTGGTGGATGCCTTCAGCGACAGGGCGTTTGGCGGCAATGCCGCGGCGGTATGCCCGCTGGAAGAGTGGCTTTCGGATGAGACGCTGCTCAAAATGGCGCAGCAGCATAACCAGTCCGAAACAGCTTTCTTCGTGCGTACCGACACCGGCTTCGAGCTGCGCTGGTTCACTACGCTGCATGAAATTAATCTGTGCGGCCACGCCACGCTGGCAGCCTCCCACGTGATTTTCGAATACCTTGATTATCCGCATACCGAAATCACCTTCACCACGCGCTTCGTGGGTGAGCTGACGGTGAAACGCAGCGGCGACTGGCTGACGCTCAATTTCCCTGCGTGGTCGACCGAGATGGTTGACAATCCACCGCCAGGCCTGTTCAGCGCGCTGGGGATAGCCCAGGCTAAAGAGGTCCGCGTCGGACGGGATTACATGGTGGTGCTGGAGAGCCAGCAACAGGTGGAAGCCTTAACCCCGGATATTGCAGCGATGGCGCCGCTGGGGAAAATGGTCTGCGTGACGGCTCCGGGGGAGGAGTATGACTTCGTCAGCCGCTTCTTCTGCCCGGGCGAAGGGGTACCGGAAGATCCGGTCACCGGATCCACGCACAGCATGCTGATACCGTACTGGAGCGAGAAGCTGGGCAAAACGTCGATGAACGCCCGCCAGGTTTCGTACCGTGGCGGGGATCTGCGCTGCGAACTGAAGGGCGACCGTGTGCTGATTGGCGGCCAGGCGACGCTCTATCTGAAAGGGCGTATCTTCCTGCGCTAGCTGAGCGAGGCGCCGCCGCATATCACCATCTCCTGGCCCGTGATGGCGGCGGCTTCGTTGCTGAGCAAGAAATTGACCAGCCCCGCGACCTCTTCTGGCGTGATGAGACGGCCGATGGGCGGACTCGTGGGCGGTGAGCTTTCTCGCCCCGGTGCGCTAAGCATCGGCGTTTGGGTGGCGCCCGGCGCGACCACGTTCGCGGTGATCCCACGCGGGGCCAGTTCCGCCGCCCAGCTTCTGACCATCCCTGTCATCGCCGCCTTGGTGGCAACATACTGCGAACGGCCTGCCGCCCCGCGGGAGGTTCTGCTGCCAATCGCCACAAATCGTCCACCGGCGGCCATAGCGGGCGCGAAATGGTTAAACAGGGCTTCGCAGGCCTGAACGTGCAGTTGCCACAGTGACGCGCCAACCCTGCTGTCCAGTTGCCCTAGTGGGGCGGCGGCCATCATCCCGGCGGCGTGGATCACCGCCTGCGGTGTCGCGATAGCGTACAGGGCACTGTTCAGCGCCTCAGGGTCGGTGATATCCACGCGTAACCCCGTAAAGCCAGGGGTATCCGGCATCACGGCACGGCGGCTGAGTCCGGTGACCTGCCAGCCTTCCGCCAGTAAACGCTTAACGATGGCCTCACCAATTCCGGAGCTGGCTCCGGTCACGACGGCGTGACGCATGTCAGACCTCCAGCATTGAACGAGGAACTTTAAACACCGCTTTGCGCACGGTCATCGGTGCGCCGCTGGCGCACAGCGCCTGGTGTGGTTCTCCAGGATAAAAGACCGCAAAGTCACCCGCGCCAAGGCGGATCCCGACGCTGTGTGCCGGTGAGCGGGCAATGAACAGGTCCGCTTTACGCTCTTCGTCATTCGGCTTGCCGATAGGGCGCGCGCCGGCATAGATGAGTTCTTCTCCCGCCAGCACAACCTGAATATCCGCCCACTGGTGATGGTACTCCGTATGCCGCTCCGCGCGCGGTTGCGTCTGCGCCGGACCAATCTGGCAAAACCAGGGGGCATTGTCCGGCTGCCAGCGGCCGTCGTCGCGTTCGCTAAGCGCCTGCAGCGTGCAATCCGGGCGAGACAGCAGGGCATACAACACCGGCGGTAACCCTGCCAGCGGCAGGGCGTTGAGATGTCCGATAATCATGCTGACTCCTTGACCCACTCGGGCGTCACCCGTACGTATTTTATGGCCTGACGAAAGTAGGTGTAGGCGATATGCAGGCTGCCATCCGGGCTCTGTTTAATGCTCGGATAGGAAAACTCACGATTCAGTTTCTCCAGGGAGTTGTTAGTCATGCAGTAGCCGTCTCCCTCGTCCAGATGCCGTTGCCACGGCCAGCTTTTGCCTCCGTCCGGCGAAATGGCGACGGTCATCGGCGCACGCGGGGCACCCCAGAAGGCGGCCCGACCGTGGGTCACAACCGGCTCTTTACGGCCATCGCCATCGTCAATTTCGTCGTACAGCGAGGTGCGACGCTCCTGCGCCCCGGCGGCGCTCATGAAGTTAAACACCAGCGCCAGCTCGCCACTGGCAAGCGTTGTCACCTGGATAGAGGAGTTGTTGTTGGGTAATACCGTGGGCTCCGGCACGGACCAGCTTTCGCCGTTGTCCGTTGACTGGCTGTAATAAATGTTATCCGCCCAGCGGCTACGGAACAGGGCAACCAGGGTGCCATTGCACAGCGGGGTGATGTTCATATGGACGCAGCCCAGGCTGTCCGGTACCTCGACATCACGCCAGGTTTTGCCCCCGTCTTCGGAGATTTTCACCGCGCTGATATCATCGTTTCCGACCCATTTCTCACCCGGCCGGGTGCGGCAGTAAAACACCGGCAGCAGCCAGTTACCGTTCTCCAGCACGACAATCGGCTGACGAATAAAGGTGCCGGGTTTATCGAGCAGGGTCGCGATGTCCCCCCAGGTTTTACCCCGATCCCGGGACTGGCGATAGCGCACAATAGCGGTGTCCTGGTTGCCGGACATCTGCGCGGTCCACAGCAGCCACAGCACGTTATCTGGCGCCAGGAACAGAACCGGGTTCTGTTCGGAGCGCGTGGCATCGTCCGACAGTTTTTCTGCCTCACTCCACTGCTGGCTTCCCGGTGACAGGCGCGAACCCCAGACGGAGATATCCGCAATACCCTCCTGGGTACCGCCAAACCAGACGCACATCAGCGAACCATCCGGCAGCGGCAGCAGATTTGCCGCGTGGTTTTGTGGGCAGGCGGAAGGCAGCATCGCCGCCTCCACGCGAGTATCCTGTTGTGGGCGAATAATTCCGTCGCGGGTTACGGTTACAGACATATCAGACTCCATTGTTTTCAACGGGGGTTGGCGCTTTACCCTGTGCCTTTCCCGGAATGAGACGGTCGATGACCATGATGACCGCAGGGGTCAGCAGGGCGATGTACATATTGTTAATGCCAAACGGATCGCCCAGCAGATACCAGACGGAGGTTACAACGCAGGCGCCGATCAACCCTGCATTGGCTCCGCGGGTGCTGCGGAAGAACGGGGCGTAGAATGCGATGACCGCCACGACGGAAATTGACAGACGAATGGCACGGGTAAAGAACGACAGCTTCAGCACTTCAGGCACCAGCAGAACAAAAATCAGCGGCAGGAAACCAATCAGCAGGGAGATCCAGCGGGTGGCCTTAAATTCCTGCTCGGGCGTCGGGTTGCGCATCGGTACGTAAAAATCTTTGACCACCAGGGAGGCAATGGCGAGCGCCACGGTACTGACGCTGACGAAGATGGACGCCACCAGAGAGGTGGTTACCAGACCGGCCAGCCACGGGTTCATATCCTGCAGGAAAATCGGCATCGCATACAGGCTGTCGATCTCCGGATGCAGGTATTTTGCCGCCACGCCAATCACCGCAATGGCCAGCGCAATCGGCAGGCAGAAAAAGAACGCGACCCAGGTGGAGCGTTTAGCCGATTTAACATCTTTGGTGGAGGAGATGGCCTGGATCACAAACTGGGTGCAGAAGATGGAGCCAATGGTGCCGATGAGCCATGCAAAAATGGTCGACGCGCCGATGTTGCCATCCCAGGTCCAGTAGAAGTCAGGCATGTTTTCGATCATCGGCGTGAAACCGCCGGTTTTGGATAACGCAAAACCCATGATGGCCAGAATGCCGAAGTATTTCAGCGCACTGTGCAGCACGGTTACCCACGCCACGCCCTTCATGCCGCCAAAGGCGAAATAGAAGGTGCTGACGATAGCCGTAATAAAGGCGGCAACGGGCAGATTGACTTTCAGTACGGTGGAAATGGCTGCTGCGCCGCTGACGTAATTCCCCACGTTAACCAGCAGCAGGGCGTAGATCATGATCAGGGAGATAATGTTTTTGGTGCTGTTACCGTATTTTTCAGCAATCGCACCCGAGATGGTGATTTTCCCGGTGTTGTATATGCGTTTTACCAGCAACAGACCAAAAAGTGGGAAGCCAATCGCGGCCCCGATGACGGACCATGACGCAGCAAACCCGTCCTCAAACGCCGCCTGCGCGGTGCCGATGGTGGATTTAGCGCCGATATACTCAGACATCAGCAGGATCCCGACAATAAACGCCGGCATCGCACGAGAGCCTTCCATAAAGTCCCCGGAGTTTTTACTGCGGATCCGGAAGGTCAGCCAGGTGGTGAACAGGATGTAGGCAATGACTATGCCCACAATGATCAGGGTATCTTCAGCGGTAAAATTATTCATCTTTGCCTCTCTTCAGGGCGAGTGAATCCTGGGCACCTCAGGTACCCGGTATTCTTATTGACGAAACCAACGCCGTTTAGCTAAGTGACGTTGTCACTATCTGGCGAATCTGTTGGCACTGCTGCTCGCTAAACGCCACGGCATAGCGACTCTCTCCGACATCCTCGCCCATGATTTGCAGGGCCTTTTTTACGGCGGCAGGGGAAAACGCCACGCTGTAGAGCTCGGTGCGCAGTCGGGTGACGCGCTCCTGCGCCTGCCGGGAACCTTCAACATCACCCGCGTTAAAGCGTGACCAGATGGCGTTGATCGCCGCTGGTGCCACGTTCGCCAGCCCGGAAATACAGGCTGAACATCCGTCGACGAAGCCCTGATGGATCAGTGAATCCGGTCCGTTCAGCACGTCGAACCCATCAATGTCGCTTACCGCGTTGAGGAAACCGCGCAGGCTTTCATAGCTCCCGGCACTGTCTTTAATACCTGAAATGTTGGGGTGTTCGGCCAGCGCCCGTACCGTGGCGGGCTCAAGTGTGTTGCCGGTCCGCGCCGGAATGTTGTACAGAAAGACCGGTACGGTTAGCGCGTCAGCGACGGCGGTGTAGTGTGCGATGAGCTCAGCCTGTTTCAGCGGCACGAAGTAAGGGGTGATGACGGAAACCGCATCCACACCCAGCGCAGCGATCTGTTTTCCCAGCCGGATAGTGTCGCGGGTGGAGATTTCGCCAATATGCGCCACGACGGGCGCGCGTCCGGCGACGGTTTCCACACAGGTCCGGGTGACCGCGATTTTTTCCGCTTCGTTCAGGACAAAGAACTCGCCGTTGGTTCCGCCGCAAAAAATGCCGTTTCCGGCGTCCAGTTGGCGGGCGATCTGCCGCGTTAAGCCGGGAAGGTTGAGTTCGCCTTCCGCGTCAAAGGGGGTGACGATGGCCGTCAGCACGCCCTTGATGTTGTTACGCATTTCTTACTCCTTGACTATGCATGTTCAGGAAACAGTGTCCGGTAAATCGCCTGCACCTCGTCGTGATTCACCTGACAGGGGGCATTGTTCATTAACCGTTTAACGTTCAGGGCGGCATCGCTCAGGGAAGCGATGTCTTCGCGCGGCACGCCCAGGGACTCAAGGTTGTCCGGCAGGTTGAGACGACGAACCAGCGCGGCAAAGTACTCCACCAG
The DNA here is from genome assembly GCF_003965585.1 of Enterobacter sp. WCHEn045836. Classification (NCBI taxonomy): domain Bacteria; kingdom Pseudomonadati; phylum Pseudomonadota; class Gammaproteobacteria; order Enterobacterales; family Enterobacteriaceae; genus Enterobacter; species Enterobacter sp. WCHEn045836. The sequence goes on along the minus strand of NZ_RXPT01000011.1, from coordinate 33,283 downwards.
CGCGTGAGATTTTTCGTCATCGGACAGGCTGCTGTCCGCGCCTGGCACGAGATCCCAGACCTGCGCAAATTTTGTCACGCAGTGGGGACGAACCACACGCATGCAGGGCGCCAGAAGAATGGCGTTGGCCACGCCGTGCGGCAGGTGATATTTCCCGCCAAGCGGATAAGACAGGGCGTGAACCAGATGTGTGCCGGCATGCGCAATCGCGACCCCGCCATAATAAGAGGCCCACAGCATTTCCAGCTTTGCCAGCAGGTTACCCGGCTCAGCGCAGGCCGTTTCAATGTTCTTCAGCAGCTTAGCGAGCCCGGTCAACGCCGCGTTATCGCTGACCGGGTTGGCGACCGTGGCGGTGAAGCACTCAATCAGATGGCACAGGGCATCGATTCCGGTAGAGGAGGCAATATGCGCGGGCATGCTGGTGGTCAGTTCCGGCAGCAGGGCGACGTAATCGGGCAGCAGGACCGGGGAGATAATACCAACCTTCGTGTTTTGCTCCGGTATCGCCAGAATAGCGTTCGGCGTGGCTTCTGACCCCGTTCCGGCGGTGGCGGGGATCAGAAGTGAGGAGATACGTGCCATCGGTTTTACCCCTGCCAGCAGCCTGTCCAGCCCCGGCGACAGCGGGTGACAGAGCACGGAGAGCAGTTTCGCCACATCCAGTACGCTGCCGCCGCCGATCCCGACCACAACATCAAACGATCCGCCGTTTAACCCCGCGAGCAACTGGCTGACATCGTGGTGGGAGGGTTCAGGTGGCACTGTGTCAATCACCGTGACGCGGCGGTTGTCCTCTTCAAGAATTGAACGGATCTGTTTTGCCGCCTCCAGACGCGCAATGTTGCCGTCCGTGACCAGCAAGAGCTGCGCGTTATCGGTGAGTAATGGCCTGATGGCGGCGAGCGCATTTGCGCCGCTAATAATGGTGCTGTTGAGGGTAACCACGCTTTTCTCCTGTCTGTGTGTCCATGATTGATTTCGCTCAATTAAGACGCTTCATGGTCATCGTGTGGCTAAATTTATAATTTATTCGCAAACTGATTAACTTGATCTTGCTCACATATAATCAATCATGATTGAATATAATCATTAACAGGAAAAACGAGCCCGGAGTGGGAATGAAAGAAAACAACCTGTTCAGAGACGTCGTTGTCGTCGCAGATGACTTTACCGGTGCAAACGATGCGGGTGTCAGCCTGGCGCTGAGCGGTAAGACGGTCAGCGTGGCATTCCACACACCCTTTACCCAGACGGTGGATGCACTGGTCATTAATACCGATTCCCGTGCGCTGAGGGCAGCAGAGGCGGCCGAAAAAGTGGCCGTACTGGGGGCGGATATTGCGGATACGCGCTGGCTCATCAAAAAGATTGATTCCACGCTGCGTGGCAATGTAGGGGCAGAAACAGGCGTCCTTAAGGCAGTAAGCGGCAAACGGCAGGTGATTGTGGCGCCAGCGTATCCCGCGGCAGGGCGGATCACGCGCCACGGCAGATGTCTGGTGAACGGCATTCCGGTGGATGAAACCGAATTTGCCAGCGATCCGAAAACGCCCGTCCCGTCTGCCACTATTGCTGACCTGTTTACCGACGTGAGTTGTCAATCCGTGACCGTGAACACGCTGGCAGCCGAACTGGCGCAGGGAACGGAGTGGCTCATCGTCGATGCCCGGTGTGACGAGGATCTGGACGCCATTATTGCCGCCGCGCTGACCTGCCCGCAGACACCGCTGCTGGTCGGGTCTGCCGGCTTATGTGATGCGCTGGCACGCCATCTCGCCCCTGTGAAGCGTCAGCAGCTGCTGGCGGTGGTGGGATCAATGAGTGAGATCGCTCAGCGACAGATTGCGCTGGCCGCTGCAGAGCCTGCGGTTTCGTCGGTGTTCATTGATGTTAATGATGTGCTGAAGGGGGAGACGGCGAACGCGCTCATGCGCATCACGCAGGCCCTGAAGGCGGGCCGTCACTGCCTCGTTCATACCTGCCCGGACCATGAGGCGCGACATCAGGTTGAGCGGCTTTGCGCGCAGTATCAAATGACCCGGACCGAACTGGGTGAAACGATCTGCGCCTTTCTGGGAGAGATTACCCGAGAGGCACTGACGGCATGTCCGCCGGATGCGTTGTATGTCTCAGGCGGCGATGTGGCAATGGCCGTCGCCAGCGCGCTTGATGCGCAAGGATTTGAAATTACAGGCCGCGTCGCAGGATGCGTCCCTTACGGCAAATTTCTGGGTTGTGCCTGGCACCAGCCGGTAATGACCAAAGCAGGGGGCTTCGGAAAAGAAGAGACGCTGCTTGAGGTGTTGCATTTTATCGAGGAGAGACTGAGTGACTAACATTATTGCTGTAACCATGGGTGACCCGGCGGGCATTGGCCCGGAGATCATTATCAAATCCCTCACCGGGAGCGAATTAACGGGAGCCCCGGTTGTCGTGGTGGGCTGTGCCCGCACGCTCAGGCGGGTGCTGGATGATGGGATCGTGGGGCAGGCTGACATCCATATCATCAAGCAGGTCAGCGAGGCTCGTTTCGCACCCAACGTGATTAACGTGCTGGACGAACCGCTGGCCGACCCTGATGCCCTGAAGCCCGGCGTGGTTCAGGCTCAGGCGGGGGATTTAGCCTATCGCTGCGTGAAGCGCGCGACGGAACTGGCGATGGCGGGGGACGTGAAAGCGGTTGCCACGGCGCCACTGAATAAAGAAGCGCTGCATCTGGCCGGACATCACTACCCCGGACATACCGAGCTGCTGGCCCATCTGACGCACAGCAAAGACTACGCTATGGTGCTGTACACCGATCGGCTGAAGGTCATTCATATCACGACCCATATTGCGCTGCGTAAATTCCTTGATACGCTCAATCAGGATCGGGTAAAAACCGTCATCGGCATTGCGGATACCTTCCTGAAGCGGGTGGGCTTTAGCACACCTCGTATTGCGGTCGCGGGTGTGAACCCGCATGCGGGAGAAAATGGCCTGTTTGGCGATGAAGAGATCACAATCGTCGGCCCGGCCGTTGCGGCGATGAAGGCGCAGGGGGTTACCGTCACCGGACCGTGCCCGCCGGATACGGTATTTATGCAATGCCACGAAGGAATGTATGACATGGTCGTTGCGATGTATCACGATCAGGGGCATATTCCGCTAAAATTGCTCGGCTTTTACGACGGGGTGAATATCACCGCCGGATTGCCGTTTATCCGCACCTCTGCAGACCACGGAACCGCGTTCGATATTGCATGGACCGGTAAAGCCAGGTCGGAGAGCATGACGGTGTCTATTCAGTTGGCTATGCAAATTACACGGGAATAATATGAAGGGATATAACCGGTTAGAGCAGATAATGGATTACCTCAAAGGGCACAACCTGGTCACGGTGGATCAGCTGGTGGCGATCACCGATGCCTCACCGGCGACGATACGCCGCGACCTGATTAAGCTTGACCAGGAGGGCGTCATCAGCCGAACCCACGGCGGCGTTACCCTTAACCGGTTTATTCCTTCCCAGCCGACCACGTCCGAAAAAATGCAGCGCAGTCTGGCAGAAAAACATGCCATCGCCTGCGCGGCAGCGAGCTTTGTTAACGCGGGGGATGCCATTGTGCTGGACGCCGGTACCACAATGATTGAACTCGCGCGTCAGCTCACGCATCTGCCGCTTCGCGTCATCACCAGCGATCTGCACATTGCGCTGTTTCTCTCTGAGTTTAAACAGATTGAAGTGACGATCATTGGTGGCCGTATCGATGATTCGAGCCAGTCCTGTATCGGGGAACACGGGCGTCGGCTGTTGCAGAATGTCTGGCCTGATGTGGCGTTCGTCAGCTGTAATGGCTGGGATATTACCCGCGGTATCACGTCGCCCACGGAAGAGAAGGCCGCGCTGAAGCGGGATTTGATTGCCAATGCCAAACGTCGGGTGCTGCTGGCGGACAGCTCTAAATACGGTGCCTGGTCGCTGTTTAATGTGGCGCACCTGAACACCCTGACGGATATCGTCACCGACAGCAGGCTGGATGAAGCGGCCCGGGCCCAGCTGGAACAGCTTGAGACCCGCCTGACGCTGGCGTCATGACATAAGTTAAAACTATGAAGTCCGAACAGATGGCAGACGCTATGTTGAAATCTGGTGTCACAAAAAAAGCAAGGAGCCTGCCATGTATTCCATTACCTCTGAATCTGCCCGTCATCCGGATATCCTCAAGCTGATCGCGGCGCTTGACCGCTATCAGAGCGAACTCTATCCCGCTGAAAGCAATCATCTGCTCGATCTGGCTGCGCTGCCTGAAGCCTCGCTTATCCTGATGATCATTCGCGACCCGCAGCTGCAGGCCGTGGGATGTGGTGCCGTGGTGCTGAATGGCGACGGTACCGGAGAAATGAAGCGGGTCTATATTGATCCGGCCCATCGCGGGCAACATCTGGGCGAGACGCTGCTGGCCGCCCTCGAAGATGAAGCCCTGAGCCGTCACTGCCATACCGTGCGTCTGGAGACAGGGATCAAGCAAAATGCCGCCATTCGCCTGTATGAGCAGTGCGGATATGAACGCCGTCCGGCGTTTGCGCCGTATGTCGACGATCCGCTGAGTCTGTTTATGGAGAAGGCTCTGGTTGTCGACGTTCGTTTAGCAGCGCTATAAACGCTTCGAGCTGGCGGGTCATCGCCCCACGACGCCACACCAGCCAGGTGGTCAGCCAGCGCCAGTTCTCCGCCAGCGGCCACGCCTCTACCTGATGATGCCCCGGCATGCTCTCCAGCATTGAGCGGGGCATCAACGCAATACCCGCCCCTGCAATCACGCAGGCGAGCATACCGTGATACGACTCCATCTCATGGATCCGCCCGGGCGTGGCGCGGTCGGCGTGAAACCAGCTTTCCAGATGACGTCGATACGAACAGTTTGCGCGAAACGCGTAGACGTCGCTGCCGCTTACCTGCGCGGCGCGCGTCACCGCCACATGCCCGGCGGGGGTGACCAGCATCATCTCTTCCCGGTAAACCGGCATGCCTTCCAGCTCCGGGTGAGAAAGTGGCCCGTCGACAAACGCCGCACTTAAGGTGCCTTCCAGAACGCCGTCAATCATCGTTCCGGACGGGCCGGTAGAGAGCGCGAACTGAATGCGCGGATAGCGTTGGTTAAACGCCGCCAGACTTTCCGGGATCCGCACGGCGGCGGTGCTCTCCAGGGCGCCAAGGGCAAATAACCCCTGCGGCTCATCACCAGCGACGACCATCCGCGCCTCTTCAACCAGCGCCAGGATCTGCTTGCTGTAGCGCAGAAAGTTGTGTCCGGCGGGGGATAACCGCAAACGCTGGCTCTCCCGGATAAACAGCTCAACGCCGAGATCGGCCTCAAGCTGGCGGATGCGAGTGGTGAGGTTAGACGGCACGCGATGCACCTTCTGCGCCGCCTGGGTAATGCTGCCGGTCTGTGCAACGGCGTTAAACATTTCAAGCTGAGTTAAATCCATAGCATTCTCGATTCGTGAATAAGGTGGTTAGTATTATTCATTTTTAAGAAATAGCAGAGTGGGCCACAATCAATCAACCGATATTACGTGGAGAACATCATGACTTATTCATCTGCAACGCATGCCCTCTCTGTTAATCCGGCGACAGGCGAGACGCTGGCCGCGTATCCCTGGGCCACATCCGAAGAGGTTGAACAGGCAATCACCCTGGCTGAGGCCGGTTTTCGCCAGTGGCGAGGGGAAAGCGTCTCTCACCGGGCACAAAAGCTGCGCGACCTGGGGGCAGCACTGCGCCAGCGTGGGGAAGAGATGGCGCAGATGATCTCCCGGGAAATGGGCAAGCCGATTGTGCAGGCGCGGGCGGAAGTGGCCAAATCTGCGGGTCTGTGCGACTGGTATGCGGAACATGGTCCGGCAATGCTGCATGCGGAGCCCACGCTGGTGGAAAACCAAAACGCGGTCATTGAATACCGTCCGCTGGGGCCGATTCTTGCGGTGATGCCGTGGAACTTCCCGCTCTGGCAGGTGCTGCGTGGTGCGGTGCCGATCCTGCTGGCAGGTAACAGCTATCTGCTCAAACACGCACCGAACGTCCTGGGTTCTGCTGCGCTGATTGGGCAAATCTTTGCTGATGCCGGTATTGCGCAAGGCGTCTTTGGTTGGGTGAATGCCACCAATGATGGCGTGAGTCAGGCGATCAACGATCGTCGTATCGCAGCGGTAACCGTCACCGGTAGCGTGCGTGCAGGTGCGGCGATAGGGGCTCAGGCGGGAGCGGCGCTGAAAAAATGCGTTCTGGAGTTGGGCGGCTCCGATCCGTTTATCGTGCTGAATGATGCCGATCTGGATCTGGCGGTTCGCGCGGCCGTCACGGGACGTTATCAGAACACCGGACAGGTTTGCGCGGCGGCAAAGCGCTTTATTATCGAAGAGGGGATTGCCGATGACTTTACCCGGCGTTTTGTTGCGGCGGTGGCGGCGCTGAAGATGGGAGCACCGGATCGGGAAGAGAATGATATAGGGCCGATGGCGCGTTTCGATCTGCGTGACGAACTGCATCAGCAGGTGCAGGCCACGCTTGCGCAAGGGGCCACGCTGCTGCTGGGCGGCGAGAAAATCAGCGGGGAGGGCAACTATTACGCGCCAACCGTGCTGAGCCATGTCACCCCGACAATGACCGCCTTCCGTCAGGAGCTGTTTGGCCCGGTGGCGGCGATGACGGTGGCGAAGGATGCGGAACATGCCCTGCAGCTTGCCAACGACAGCGACTTTGGTCTCTCTGCCACGGTGTTTACCGCCGACGAAACGCTGGCCGGGAGATTCTCCCGCGAGCTGGAGTGCGGCGGGGTGTTTATCAATGGCTTTAGCGCCAGCGATGCGCGCGTGGCCTTTGGCGGCGTGAAGAAAAGTGGTTTTGGCCGCGAGCTTTCCCACTTTGGTTTGCACGAGTTTTGTAACGTGCAGACGGTGTGGAAGAACAGAGTGTAACTTCCCCTGGACAGAGGCCTTTACAACGAAGGTCTCTGTCATTTCTCTGCAATGGTTCTGTCATTTTCGTTTCGTAGACTCGCACGCGTATAACGTCTTGTTACTGAAGAAAATTATGAACCTAACGCAAATTTATCGTCGTATTGCGCAGCACATTATCCCCCGCCAGTTTGGCCTGCTGACCGGTATCTTTTGTATTATCGGCCTCTTTTCCGCCCTGCAACTCTCCTCGTCGTTCCTGCTCAATGCCTCCCTGAAAGAAGCGCAACGCAACGAGCAGCAAAACCTGCTGGCGTACCAGCAGCAGAGCAAGCTGGATCTGGCTCGCGTATCCCTGCTGGCTGCAAGCGATCTGCTTAACCGCTCCGGCGTCTGGTTTATGCAGGATAAAGAGACCGGCTCCGAGGGCAGCTGGCACAGCCTGATGGACGACGCGCAACAGGCGCTGGCCGTGTCGCAGCAGGCGTGGAATGCCTGGCTGGCGCTTAATCCGCCAAAAGATGACGCCCTGGTGAACAGCTATCAGCTTTTTTACGGCGCGATAAAAGAGCAGGCGGAAGGGCTGGTGAAAACCAACACCATCGATGCGTTTTTTGCCGTGCCGGCGCAGGCATTTCAGACCGACTTTAATGACAACTATGCCCGCTATCAGCAAGCAAGCGAGAAGCAGGCGCTCAAAGGGCGTCAGTCGTTGATGGCGCAGCTCTCCGGTCTGCAAACGTTGTTCCTGCTTGCGCCTGTTCTGTTGCTCGCTATTGCGGTTGCCGTCTGGTTCGGGATGTCCCGATGGGTGATTACCCCGTTGCGGCGCTTGATTGCGCATATCAACCGGCTGGCCGCAGGCGATCTTTCCGGTACCCCTCCTGGCGTGACGCGTTTTAACCGTGAAATTGCACAGCTCAGCGACAGTATTGCCACCATGCAGCACGGGCTACAGCAGCTGGTGACCCAGGTCAGCGATGCCACCACCTCCATGGTGGAAAACATTGGTGCGCTGGCGCAGGGCAATCAAAAGCTGTATCACCAGTCGGCGCGTCAGGCCAAAGAGCTGGAAGACGTGACGGCGCATATCGCGACCCTGGAAACCCACGTGGAAGGCAACACGGGCTATGCGAAGCTTGCCAGCTCGCGGGCGGACGAGGCGCGCCAGGCCGCTGCGGGAGGAGATCAGATGATGTTGACCGTCAATGCGTCGATGCAGGCGATCGTCGACCGATCCTCAGAGATGCGGGGGATCGTGGCGATGATCGACAGCGTCGCGTTTCAGACCAACATTCTGGCGCTGAATGCGGCAATTGAAGCGGCCCATGCGGGAAACCAGGGGCGCGGGTTTGCCGTTGTCGCCCGGGAAGTGGGGCTGCTGGCGAGAAAGAGCAGCCACTCGACGCAGACCATTCAGGAGCTTATCAACCGTTCTCTTCAGGGGATCGAAGACGGTTCCCGGGCCGTTAACCGTCTGGAAGACAACCTGCAGCAGGTCACGGGGCTGGTGGGAACATTAAGCAGTTTGCTGAATGAGATCTCCGCGGCCACGCTGAGTCAGGGGGAGAGTATTCACCAGATGACGCGCCAGCTTCAGGCGCTGAATCAGGTGTCGCGGCAGACCGACAGCCTCGTTTCTGACGCGTCCGATGCCTCTGAGCGTCTGCACAAGCAGTCGGATCTTTTATTGCAGGCCGTTTCGCGTTTTCGTCTCAGTGCCTGACGCAACTCATAAGCGTCTGTTATACTCGCAGCCCGTTTTAGCCTGAGGGCAAGGAGCAAAGAGAGTGGCTGCGGTCATCCATAATGAGATGCTGGACGAGATTCTGGCGCAGGTTCGTCCGTTACTTGGAAAAGGGAAGGTTGCCGATTACATTCCGGCCCTTGCCTCGGTCAGCGGGAATAAGCTGGGTATTGCAATTTGTACGATCGATGGACAGCGCTACCAGGCGGGTGACGCCACGGAACGTTTTTCCATCCAGTCTATTTCGAAAGTGTTGAGTCTGGTCGCGGCCATGCGGCAGTACGAGGAAGAGGAGATCTGGCAGCGGGTGGGTAAAGATCCCTCCGGGCAGCCGTTTAACTCGCTGCTTCAGCTTGAGATTGAACAGGGTAAACCGCGTAACCCCTTTATCAATGCCGGGGCGCTGGTGGTCTGCGATATGCTGCAAAGCCGTCTCAGCGCGCCACGTCAGCGCATGCTTGAAATCGTTCGTCAGCTTTCAGGCGTTGACGACATTGCCTACGATCCGGTGGTGGCTCGCTCGGAGTTTGATCACTCTGCGCGGAACGCGGCCATCGCCTGGCTGATGAAATCCTTCGGCAATTTCCATAATGATGTGGCGACCGTACTGCAAAACTATTTCCACTACTGCGCGCTGAAAATGAGCTGTGTGGAGCTGGCGCAGACCTTCCTGTTTCTTGCCCACCAGGGACATGCTCCCCATCTTAATCAGGACGTTGTTTCACCGCTGCAGGCGCGTCAGGTCAATGCCCTGATGGCGACAAGCGGGATGTATCAGAACGCGGGGGAATTTGCCTGGCGTGTCGGTCTTCCGGCCAAGTCGGGCGTCGGTGGCGGGGTGGTCGCCATTGTACCGCATGAGATGGCAATCGCCGTCTGGAGCCCGGAGCTGGATGAGACGGGAAATTCACTGGCCGGTGTGGCGGTTCTGGAGCAACTGACCCAACGCCTGGGACGTTCCGTTTACTGATGTCTGATCTGGATCCGCTTTTTTCTCGCCTGGCGCGATCGACCTTTCGGTCGCGCTTTCGCTTAGGCACCAAAGAACGGCAGTACTGCTGGGACAAGGGTGCCGATACCATTGATCGGCATGCCGCCGATTTTATTGCTCAGCGTCTTGCGCCCGCGCACCCCGCCAATGACGGAAAACAGACGCCGATGCGCGGCCATCCGGTGTTTATAGCCCAGCATGCGACCGCCACCTGCTGTCGCGGCTGTCTGGCGAAATGGCACAACATTCCGCAAGGTGTTCAGCTCACCGCGCAGCAACAGCATTATATCGTGGGCGTGATCCATCACTGGCTGGTGTTGCAAATGAACACCAAAAGTTGACGAGTGCTGATCCTGTTGTAATTGTGTTATAGATGCACGTTAAGTGATTTCCCCTCGTGGTGACGGGTCATTTAGTTGCCATAAGTTATTATATGGAATGATATTTAATGCGTTCAGACCCCTCTGCCTTCACGCTCTTTCGACCTGAATCGCCGCTGCGTAATGCGGCGGGTATCTTTATTCTCACCACCTTGTTCTATTTTATTGGTGCGGAGTTACGTCTGGTCGAAGCCTTGTCGCTGTTCTGGCCGCTGAACGGCGTGATGGCAGGCGTCTTTGCCCGTTATACCTATCTTAATCGTCTGCATTACTATGCGGTGTCGTATGTCGCCATGCTGATGTACGACGCGGTCACCACCAACTGGGGAATGGCCTCGGTGGTCATCAACCTGTCGAATATGATCTTTATCGTCGTTGTCGCGTTGCTGGTGGTGCGTGATAAGCGATTGATGAAGAAAACCCCCGATCCTATCAATGCGCTGCGGCTGTTCAATTACTGTCTGATCGCCGCCTTACTGTGCGCGCTGCTCGGCGCGACCGGGTCGGTGGGGATCGACAGCCATACCTTCTGGCCGCTGTTTGCCGACTGGTTTAGCGAGCAGTTCTCAACGGGCGTGCTCATTTTGCCGTGTATGCTCACGGTCAGTATGCCGACGCGGGCATTCAGGCTGCGTCTGGAGCAACTTTTACCGGTCATTGCGCTGATTGTCTCGGTGATGGCATCGGTGGTGATTGGCGGGGCGGGAAGCCTTGCCTTTCCGCTGCCGGCGCTGATCTGGTGTGCGGTCCGCTACTCCTTGCCCGCGACCTGTCTGCTGACGTTTCTGACCGGAGGCGTGGAGATCGTCCTGGTCGCCAACTCCATTATCAATATCGCCGTGGGCACGCCGCTCTCGACTCCGATGATGTTCTCCGCCCGGCTGGGGATTGCCACCATGGCTATCTGTCCGGTTATGGTCTCCGTCAGTATGGCGGCCATTAATTCGCTGATCCACCAGGTGTCGTTGCGTGCGGATTATGATTTTCTGACCCACGTGTATTCGCGCTCCGGGCTCTATGAGGCGTTAAAGCGGGAAGAGGCGCACCGGCATTCACGTTTTCTGACCGTGATGTTGCTGGATATCGATTACTTCAAAAGCATCAATGATAACTATGGGCACGAGTGTGGCGACCGCGTGCTGGCGTCGTTTGCCCGCGAGGTGCAGCAGGTTGTCGGAGACGACGGCATGGTGGCGCGTATGGACGGGGAAGAGTTCGCGGTTGTGGTGAATACCGGTGACGCGCGACACGGCTTTGCGCTGGCGGAACGTATCAGGCTCACCATTGCCGGTCATCCGTTTACCTGGCGCCAGCAAACGCTCTATCTGACCGTCAGTATCGGCCTTGGAAGCGGGAAGGCGGAGTCCTGGCAACTGACTGAGATTTTCAACAAGCTGATGGCCGAAGCAGACGATCATCTTTATCGATCCAAAAAAGCGGGGAGAAATCGCACCAGTGCGCGTGTGTCAGACGAACCCATTATCCCGACACCGGAGAGTGAAACCTGAGCGCAGCCTGCATTCTGCCGGGAATGAATCATAACGAATAGCGGATAAATTGCTTGCTAGGTATTTTTAACGTCAATAAGATACCGGAAGAAAGCTATCGGAAAATTCGCAGAATGAATGCAGCTGACAAACTCAGTAGAAGCCCTCGTGTACCAGGAAGCCGGTTTGTCAAGCGTATGTATCTGATGCGTATTCTCGGCACGTTTCTCTGTTTTATCCCCATCCTCTCCGTGCTGATTGAACAGAATCGTTCAGTCTGGCTGATGTGTTTACTGGCAATAAACGCATTTATCTGGCCTACGCTTGCCTGGTATCGGGCGCGAAATTCGGCGATGCCTCTGGTGACTGAGCATCAGAATCTGGTGCTGGACGCCGGAGCAGGGGGGTTCTGGATCGCCATGATGGCGGTCAATCCGCTGCCGTCGGTAGTCATTGCCACCATTATGCTGACCGACCGGCTCTCGGCAGGGGGGATTACGCTGATGAAAAAGGCGGCCATCACCATGCTGGGCGTTTTCCTGGTGAGCTGGCTGACGCAGGGGATGGCGGTAGAGATGTACGTTTCGCAGCGCACCATGTTTGCCACGCTGCCGCTGATTGCGATTTATCTGCTGGCACTGAGCATATTGACGGACAGCATTGCGCTGCGTCTGCGGATCAAGAGTCGGGAGCTTGAGCGGATCGCGATGATGGATCCGCTGCTGGATATTGCTAACCGGCGTCTGCTTGAAAAGCGGATTGACCACGAACTGAATAAACTGCGTCAGACGTGCCGTGAATCGGCCCTGATGTTTATCGATATCGACAATTTTAAAGACGTTAACGATCGTTTTGGTCATAAGGTCGGGGATGCATTGCTGGCGACCGTCTCGCAAATTTTGCATCTGTCGACGCGCCCGAGCGATACCCCCGCACGCCTTGGCGGCGATGAGTTTGTGGTTCTGCTGCCGGATACCACCCTGGAAGAGGCGCATGTTGTCGCCAGGCGCATTATGGATGCGGCTGCAATGAAAAAGGAGGTGGCTCAGGAGACGGTGCATTGCACGCTCAGCATCGGTATTGCCTGTGCCACAAGAGAGATGAAAAGCGTAACCGACTGGCTACAGGCCGCGGACAACGCCCTGTACCGCGCCAAGCGGGACGGTAAGAACAGAATATTCGCGCACTGACAATGTCTCTGTTTAGGCTACGCTTTGAGTAACGCTTTGCGTCAGGAGACGTTATGAAAACACCTGCAACCCCTGCAAATGAAATGGAACGTCTGAACTCGCTGCGCGAGTCAGGCCTGCTTGAGATCGACGGCTCCCCGGCGTTTGACCGACTGACACGTCTGGCAAAACGCTTCTTCCAGGTCCCGCTGGCGATGGTCAATCTGATTGATGAACACTCGCTGATTGTGAAGTCGGCCGACGGTCAGGCACCTGGCTCCGTTCCGCGTAATATCTCGTTTTGCGGTCATACGATCCTCAGCGAAGCGCCGCTGGTGGTCGCCGATATGCGTCAGGACGATCGTTTTGCCGATAACCCGCTGGTGGCCGGTGAGCCCGGCGTAAGATTCTATGCCGGTTTTCCACTGCGTTTACGTGACGGGGCGAGCGTGGGATCGCTCTGTCTGATTGATTATTCTCCCCGTGAATTTTCGGCGGCCGATCTGGCCGTGCTGGGTGACCTCGGCGCGCTGGCGGAAGACGAATTTGCTGCCGTCAGTGCGGCGACAACTGATGAATTAACCGGACTGTTCAACCGTCGGGGCTTTAACCAGCTTCTCCGGTTCACGCTGTCCGTGGCCAGACGCCGGGCGGAGCCGTTAACTCTTGGCTGGCTGGATCTGGATCGCTTCAAAGAGATTAACGATCGCTACGGGCATGAGGAAGGTGACAACGCGCTGAAAGTCATGGCGGAACTGATGCGCACCTCTTTCCGTGAAGCGGATTTGCTGGTTCGCTTTGGCGGTGATGAATTTGCCGTGCTGTTTGCCGATACAGATGAGCAGGGGGCCTGGATTGCCATGCAGTATCTTGCCGAGCAGGTTGAACACTACAATGCCCGCAAGCTGCATCCCTGGTCTCTCCATTTTTCCTGGGGATTGAGCGAGTTCGATCATAACGGCAACGATCTGCAGCAGTGGATGAAAGACGCGGATGAAAAAATGTATGCCATGAAGCAGCAGCGTAAGCATACAAAATGACATAACAAAAGCCTATGTCTGACAGGATTGCGTTACAAAGATGTTAAATGCAAAGTGAGGATATTCAACGTAAGGAAAAAGAATGAATACCTCACTGCAGATCAAAACCCTCACCCGGGACGATATTCTCACCCACCTCGATGCGCTGGCCGATATCCTTGAAAACTGTGTCAACGGTGGCGCTTCCGTCAGTTTTATGTTGCCTTTCAGTACCGAAAAAGCCCGCGCGTTCTGGCAGGGGATTGCCGGGAGCGTAGAGCGTAACGAACGCGTCGTGCTGGCCTGCATCGATTCGAAGGATGGCGTGATTGGCACCGTGCAACTGATTACCGATCAGCCGGAAAACCAGCCGCATCGTGCCGATGTGGCAAAGCTGCTGGTTCATGAAAAAGCGCGCCGTAAAGGGGCCGCGATGGCGCTGATGGAGGAACTGGAAGTGCAGGCCAGAGCCAGCGGCATCTCGGTGCTGGTGCTGGATACGTCAACCGGTAGCGGAGCGGAGACCTTTTACCAGCGGGCAGGCTGGCAAAAGGTCGGGGAGATCCCGCGCTATGCGCTGATGCCGGATGGCGCAATGACCGCCACATCTGTCTTCTGTAAGTTCTTGTGATTATTTCCCTCAATGACGTGATGAATTGATCAAAAGCGGGGTTCTGGTCGAAAACCTTTGATAAGTTATCATACCAATCTTATAAGGCTGTACGACTAATCATAAAAGGACCCCATTGTGAACACACTTAACCGTCGTGATTTCCCCGGTGCTCTCTACCCTGAACGTATTATTCAGTTTGGTGAGGGCAATTTCCTGCGTGCGTTTGTCGACTGGCAAATCGACCTGTTAAACGAACATACCGATCTCAATGCCGGTGTCGTGGTGGTTCGCCCCATTCAAAGCGACTTCCCGCCTTCATTAAGCACTCAGGATGGTCTGTATACCACGATCATTCGTGGTCTGAATGAGCAGGGCGAGGCGGTCAGCGAAGCGCGCCTTATCCGCTCTGTAAATCGTGAGATCAGCGTTTACAGCCAGTACGATGAGTTTCTGAAACTGGCACATAATCCTGAGATGCGTTTTGTCTTCTCCAACACCACCGAGGCGGGGATTAGCTGGCACGCCGGTGACCGCTTCGAGGATTCGCCTGCGCTGAGCTATCCGGCGAAGCTGACGCGGCTGCTGTTTGAGCGCTTCAGCCATTTTAACGGCGCAGCGGACAAAGGCTGGATCATCATTCCGTGCGAGCTGATTGATTACAACGGCGAAGCGCTGCGTGAACTGGTGCTGCACTATGCCCAGGCGTGGGCGTTGCCAGCGGAATTTATTCAGTGGCTGAATGCGCATAACAGCTTCTGCTCCACGCTGGTTGACCGGATTGTAACGGGTTATCCGCGCGACGAAGCGGCTGCGCTGGAAGCTGAGTTAGGCTATCACGACGGATTCCTTGATACCGCGGAACATTTCTACCTGTTTGTTATTCAGGGGCCTGAATCTCTGGCCAGCGAACTGCGGCTGGACAAATTCCCGCTAAACGTGCGGATTGTGGATGACATTAAGCCGTACAAAGAGCGCAAAGTGGCAATTCTCAACGGCGCGCACACGGCGCTGGTGCCGGTGGCGTTCCAGGCGGGACTGGATACGGTGGGCGAGGCGATGAACGATGCCGACGTATGCGCGTTTATCGAAAAAGCGATCTATGAGGAAATCATTCCGGTCCTGGATTTGCCGCGTGATGAACTGGCGTCTTTCGCCCGCGCCGTCACGGGTCGTTTCCGCAATCCCTATATCAAGCATCAGCTGCTGTCGATTGCGCTTAACGGCATGACTAAGTATCGCACGCGCATTCTGCCGCAGCTGTTGGCGGGGGTGAGGGCATCTGGCACGTTGCCCGCTCGTCTGACGTTCGCCCTGGCCGCACTGATCGCGTTCTACCGCGCAGAGCGTAACGGGGAGAACTATCCGGTGCAGGATGATGCGCACTGGCTTGCTCGTTACCAACATCTGTGGGCGCAGCATCACGACAAACAGATCACTACCCGCCAGCTGGTCTCTTCCGTTTTAAGCGTGACTGAGCACTGGGAGCAGGATTTAACCCAGGTGGCAGGATTGGTAGAACAGGTTACGTGCGATCTCGACGCTATCCTGCAGCAAGGGATGCGTGCCGCAGTGAAACCGCTTTGCTAGAGATTCAATGCCCGGCGTTGGCCGGGTTTTTTAATTGCATTAGTTACAACATACTATAAGCCTCTTTATTTAAAGTCACCTGCGACACCGTGCGGTTTATTGCGTATCAGGTGAAAAATGCAATCTTTCATTAACAAGCTTGCAACTGTGATGGGGATCACGTTTAATAGCGCGGCTCTTTCCATTCCTGAAGCTCACTATGATTGTTCGTCCCAAACAGCACTGGCTACAACTGATTTTTGTCTGGCACGGTTCGGTATTGCCCAAAATCTATACCCGGTTGCTGCTTAACTTCCTGCTTTCCATCGCCGTTATTCTGATGCTGCCGTGGTATACCTCGCTGGGCATTAAATTCACCGTTGCGCCATTCAGTATCCTGGGGGTGGCAATCGCTATTTTCCTCGGGTTCAGAAACAACGCCTGCTATTCGCGCTACGTTGAGGCTCGCCTTTTGTGGGGGCAACTGATGATAGCGGCACGCTCGCTGTTTCGCGAGGTTAAAAACACCTTACCGGACGATAAACATCTGGGTGAGTTCGTCCGTCTGCAAATTGCCTTTGCCCATTGTCTTCGCATGACCCTGCGCCGTGAAAAGGGGGAAGGGCAACTGGCGCGCTATCTGGCGGCGGCGGAGTTACGCAACGTTATGGCCGCCAACTCGCCGGCGAACCGTATTCTGCTGATCATGGGAGAATGGCTGGCCGTGCGGCGCCGTAACGGACAACTCTCAGACATCCTGTTCCACAGCCTGAACAATCGTCTGAACGACATGTCGAGTGTCCTGTCCGGCTGCGAGCGGATCGCCACCACGCCTGTACCGTTTGCTTATACCCTTATCCTGCACCGTACGGTCTATCTGTTCTGCATCATGTTGCCGTTCGCGCTGGTTGTTGACCTGCACTACATGACGCCCTTTGTCTCGGCCCTGATCTCTTACACCTTTATCTCGCTGGACACCCTGGCGGAAGAGCTGGAAGATCCGTTTGGTACCGAAGATAACGACCTGCCGCTGGACGCTATCTGCAACATGATGGAACGCGATCTGTTGCAGATGAACGATGAAGAGAACATTCCGGAAAGGCTGATGCCGGATAAGCATTATCAACTGACCTGACGGGCATTCCATTCGTCGCGGGTGATTTCCCACAGCTCGGAATCGAGCATACCGCTGACGTACGCTTTCTGTTCCGTTCTGATAAGCCGCATGCCGCTACTGTCTGAAATACGACGGGAGCGGCTATTGGCGGCGGCCTTCGGCGCGCGTAATACGGGTTTGTTCAGCGTATTAAACCAGTAATCCGTTGCGGCAATGCTGGCTTCGCGCATATATCCCTTTCCCTGAAATTCCGGCGACAGCCAAAACCCGCGGTTGTTATCTTCCACATCGTACAGACAGATAATACCCATCAGCACGTCCGGCACCTCGCGACGGCGGATGCTCCAGAACCAGGCAATCCCTTTTGCCATATCCGGCAGCGCCACGTTGTTGACATAGTTTTCCGCGCCGTTATCCGGGTAGGGCCAGGGCACGGAAGAGACCATGTAGCGGACGATCTCCCAGTGCGGATAGCGCGTTTGTATCTGAACGGCATCTTCGGCAACCAGCGGTTTTAGCAGCAAGCGTTCTGTCGTGAGCGTCGGTATCGTCATCCGCAGATCTCCCTATTTAAGCGTTATGCTTTTGTTTGCGTTCTGGTATTTTCATCTCTATCACATTCAGTTGAGGCGTGCTGGATTTATTCACTACCAAAAATGGGCATCATTTCTTCAATGGCAAATTTTTAATGGGCTTTTTGTCTCTTTTCACCGGACGTGTTTTCCAGGATCTTCTGCAACATGGCAAAGAAACAGAGGAGGCGATTGCTCGTCGTGATACCCGTCTTTTGAATCATTCCACCCCCGAGCTGGAACGGTATTTTTCTCGCCCCCTCAGCGAGCTGCCGCGTCAAAACCCTTACCCGGTGGCGGCGCTGTTACCTCTGTTTTTAGTGGCGTTTGCGTTAAACCTTCTGCCTTTTCTCAGCGCGTTGCCGGGTTTGTCACCTTTACAGCATGCACTGAGCTTTTTCGTACCATCATTAATAATGACAGGCGCGCTCATTGTTATCAGCGTGCTTCTGGCCCGAGGGATGACGTCAGGATTGTTAGGGGTTATGGCGGTGTTCATCATTCTGCTGGTCGTGACTCTCGCTCAGGGGCTGCATCTGCTGTTTTCTCATGACGGAAGCCTTTGGCCACTGGTCATCGCATCCTCCGCGCTGATACTTTGTCGGAGGGTGATGAACAGCAGCGGCTTTGT
This sequence comes from Enterobacter sp. WCHEn045836, assembly GCF_003965585.1. Taxonomy (NCBI): domain Bacteria; kingdom Pseudomonadati; phylum Pseudomonadota; class Gammaproteobacteria; order Enterobacterales; family Enterobacteriaceae; genus Enterobacter; species Enterobacter sp. WCHEn045836. Next base: position 15,046 of record NZ_RXPT01000011.1, on the reverse strand, counting down.
GCTGTTTACCCTCTATTGTCGCACTCAGCGTCTTGCCAGCGTGGCTCGTGAAATCCGGTTAAAAAGCCGTTAAAGAGGTAATATGACATTACGAAAAGCGCATCCGCAGGAAGCCGAAATACTCTGGAATATTCGCAATCAGGCGATTCGTCACGGCTGTAAAACCAGTTACGACGCGGACGTCATTGCGCGCTGGACGCCCGATCTGATGCCCGAGCACTACCGGCAAATGGTCATTGAATACCCTTTTTATGTGGTGGAAGATGAAAAGGGCGACATTGCGGCAACCGGCTATCTTGATCTGGAGACCCACTGTCTGGAGGCGATATTCACCTTGCCTGCAGCATCCGGTAAAGGCATGGCGACCCGGATTGTCGAGGCGCTCAAACAGGAGGCCCATAGCCGGGGGATAACCCGCCTGACGCTTGATGCAACGCCTAACGCCCGGTCGTTTTACCAGAAGCTCGGGTTTGTCACGCTGAGCGAAAAATATCATCACTCGCGTATGGCGGGCGCTGATTTACGCTGTTTTGAAATGGCGATCAATGTGTAATGTGAGGAACGCATGACTGTTACGGTAAGACCTTTACGCGCTGACGATTACTCCCACTGGCGACCGCTGTGGGATGGCTATACCCATTTTTATGACTGTTTTCTCGATGAATCGGTTACCGCATCGACGTGGGAAAGGGCGCTTTCCCCACATTCACCGATGTTCTGCCGCGTGGTAGAGAAAGACGAAAAGGTCATCGGTTTCGCGATGTGCATTCTCCACGAAGGCACCTGGTCAATGGCCCCCGTTTGCTACCTGGAAGATCTGTTTGTTGATGCCACCGAACGTAATGCGGGGGCCGGGAAGGCGCTCATTGATGCCCTGATAGCGGAAGGCAAGCGCGAAGGGTGGTCAAAACTGTATTGGGTCACCCGGGAGAACAACCCGGCGCGTAAACTCTATGACAAATACGGTGAAGCTGACGATTACGTACGCTACCGCCTTTCGCTGTAAGCCTCAATCGCCTGTGTTTGTATCACACTGTATCTGCGTACCGGATACATACACAGGATTGCAATAAACTCCCTTTCGCACATATCCGCTATACAAACGCGTGTTGTTATATCCCCGTCAACTGTACTTAACCGGAGATACCAACATGTTCAGCAAACTCGCGTATTCAACCCTGGCGTTAACCGTTTCTCTTGGCACCGTCATGGCCTGTCAGGCCGAAGTCACCGGCAAAGATGTCACCGCGGCCTTCGATCACCCTCAGCAAATTAACGCCGGCGATCTGAATATCGGCTATGTCGATATCGGTCCGAAAAATGGTCAGCCGGTAATTCTGTTACACGGCTGGCCGTACGATATTCACAGCTACGCCGAGGTCGCACCTGCGCTGGCCGCAAAAGGCTACCGGGTAATCGTGCCGTCATTGCGCGGCTACGGCACCACGCGTTTTCTGTCTGCAAGCACGCCGCGTAACGGCCAGCCTTCGGCCATGGCGAAAGACATCGTTAACCTGATGGACGCACTCAACATTAAACAGGCTGTTTTTGCCGGATACGACTGGGGCGCCCGTACGGCAGATATTGTCGCGGCGCTGTGGCCTGAACGCGTCAAATCCCTTGTTTCGGTCAGCGGTTACCTGATCAGCAGCCAGCAGATTGGTAAACAGCCGTTGCCGCCTAAAGCAGAGCAGCAGTGGTGGTATCAATTCTATTTCGCAACAGAACGCGGTGCCGAAGGCTATGCCAAAAATACCCATGACTTCGCCCGTCTGATCTGGTCGCAGGCCTCACCAGACTGGACGTTTTCCGATGCGACCTTTAACGCCAGCGCAAAATCTCTGGATAACCCCGATCACGTCGCGGTTACGCTCAGCAACTATCGCTGGCGTTTAGGGCTTGAAAAAGGCGAGCGTAAATACGACAGCTACGAGCAGAAGCTGGCGACATTGCCAAATATCACCGTCCCGACAATCACCATCGAAGGCGGCAACAACGGGGCGCCACATCCTGCACCGCAGGCCTATGCCGGTAAATTCACGGGTAAATATGAACACCGCACCTTTGGGGCCACCGTGGGGCACAACCCGCCGCAGGAAGACCCGCAGGATTTCGTCAAGGCGGTTATCGACGCGGATAAGCTGTGATATGTGCTATTTTCAATACGTTACCCCTCAGTCAGGAGATCCCGGTGGAGCATATTGATCATATCCTTGTCGTCGATGACGACAGGGATATTCGTGAATTGATTGTCGACTATCTCGTCAAGTCGGGGTATCGCGCGTCTGGCGCGGCGAACGGCAAAGAGATGCGGGCTGTGCTTGATAAACAGCATGTCGATCTGGTGGTGCTGGACGTGATGATGCCAGGCGATGACGGATTAACGCTCTGCCGGGGACTGCGCAGCGGTAAACATAAAGATCTGCCGATCCTGATGCTAACCGCGCGCAACGAAGAGACCGATCGGATCCTGGGGCTGGAAATGGGGGCCGATGACTATGTCGTGAAGCCCTTTGTTGCGCGCGAACTGCTGGCGCGTATCAAAGCCATTTTGCGCCGTTTTCGCACGATGCCCCCCAATCTGCAGGTCACCGAAGCCGGGCGCCTGGTGATGTTTGGCGACTGGCAGCTGGACACCGTTGCCCGCCATCTGATCGACAGCGAAGGGATGATTGTGGCACTCAGCGGGGCGGAATATCGCCTTCTGCGCGTGTTCCTTGACCATCCTCAGCGCGTGCTGACCCGCGATCAACTGCTTAACCTGACCCAGGGGCGAGATGCCGAACTCTTTGAGCGCTCAATTGATCTCCTGGTCAGCCGGGTTCGTCAGCGGCTGAATGAAGATGCCCGCACGCCGGCCTACATCAAGACCGTTCGCAGTGAAGGGTACGTTTTCACCATGCCGGTGATCATCAAAGAGGCCAATGAATGAGGCTCTGGCCACGCTCGTTACTGACGCGACTGCTGATCATCGTGATGCTGGGGCTCCTGCTGGCCAACGCGCTCAGCCTGACGCTGGTCATGCTGGAGCGGATGCGCAGCGCCCGCACGGTGATGCTCGGCAACCTGGAATATGACGTTTCCACCAGTGTGGCCATCCTCGACCGGCTTCCCGCGAAGGAGCGTCCAGCCTGGCTGGAGCGACTGGCGCGGGGGAACTATCGCTACATCCTGGGAACCGGTGAACCGGGGCCCGCACCGCATGACAAACGCTCGCAGGATGCCATCCGCACCCTGACAGAGGCGCTGTCAGCAACCTGGCCACTGACGTTTACTGCCGTGCCGGGGCCGGTTTCTCATATTCAGGCCCACCTTACGCTGAGCGATGGTTCGCCGCTGACCATTGACCTTATCCCCCGAATGCCACCGGTCGCCAGCTGGCTGCCTGTGGTGCTAGTGTTGCAACTGCTGCTTCTGGCGTTCTGCTCATGGATTGCCGTGCGTCAGGTTATTCGACCCTTTTCGCAGTTTACCCGGGCGGTGGATTCCCTCGACCCGGCAGCAAGCTCGCCGATGACCGAGACAGGGCCAGTCGAGGTACAACGGGCCGCACACGCCTTTAATGCCATGCAGGCGCGTATCCAGTCGTACCTGCGTGAGCGCGCGCAGATCCTGGCCTCTGTATCGCACGACCTCCAGACCCCGATAACGCGCATGAAGCTACGCGTCGAAATGGCGGACCAGCCGGAACTGCGGGACAAGTTGCTTAACGACCTGGATAATATGACGCGCCTGGTGCGTGAAGGAATAGCGTATGCCCGGTCATCAGAATCTCTGGAAGAGACCTCGCTCAAGCTGGAGTTGAACGCCTGGGTCAACAGCATTGCCAGTGATTATCAGGACATCGGGAAAAACGTGCAGCTTCAGGCAACCGATGCCCGTCTTCCGATTGTCACGCGCCCGCAGGCGCTACGCCGGGTGATGACTAATCTGCTGGATAATGCGCTGAAATTTGGCGACTACGCCGTCATTACGATTCATTCAGATGCCCATCATGTCACGATCTCGATTCGCGATGGCGGACCGGGGATACCGGACGCCGAACTGGAGGCGGTATTGCAGCCGTTTTATCGGGTGGAAACCTCACGAAACCGCGACACCGGGGGCACCGGATTAGGGCTGGCGATCGCCGCCCAGCTGACTGCGCAGTTAGGCGGGAAATTGCATCTGGCGAACCACGTCGAGGGTGGGTTGGACGTGTCGATTACGCTGCCGCGCGGGTAATTGTACGGTTTTGTATCGGACAGCCCTCATGATACGCGCGCAGACAATTCGCGCTGATTTGCACACATCCTGAACATATCAACACGGTGAAATAACCTCACTGCAGCTTCGCAGGGCATCTGTAATGTGAGGTCACTATGTTTCTGATAATCGCTTTTCTGGGCGGGATGATAAGTCTGCTCAGCCCATGCACACTCCCGGTTATTCCACTGCTGTTTGCCGGGCACCAGGGGCAACGACGGCATATTCTGGCGTTGCTCGCGGGGATGATTGTCATGTTCACCCTCGTGGCACTGGTGGCTACCGCCGCCAGCAGCTGGATCGCCCAGGCGACGATAGCAGGGCGCTGGGTCGCACTGGTTGTACTAGCAATAGCCGCGCTGGCACTCATTTTCCCGACATTCGCCCAGCGTATTGCCGGACCGGCCGTCAGCGCCGGTAATCTCCTCAACACACGCAGCGGGCAGACGCGCGGCATGATCTCTGCCTTTCTGGCAGGGCTGGCCGTCGGGTTGCTCTGGTCACCGTGCGCCGGGCCGATTCTGGGCGCCATCTTCAGCCTGAATATTGCCGGTCACTCCGCCATTGCCACGGGGGCACTGCTGGCCGCTTACGGCAGTGGATGCGCGCTGATGCTGGGTCTGCTGGTTGCCGGTGGCCGCACGCTGATGGCCCCCCTGCGCGCCCGATCGGCATTGATGGAAAGGTTACGCAAGGGGGCGGGCGTGGTGATGTTAGCGACCGTTGCGTTTAACGCCACCGGGATGACGTCCGTTCTGAAAGGTGCAAATGGCGTCGCAGACCGCCTGGAAAATTCCCTCCTGAGTCTGGCGAAACCGACCACGACCCCGGTGAAGCTCCAGCCGGTGGTGATGACCGAGCCCAGCAGCCAGTTGCCCTCCTTAAGCGGCGGAACGGGATGGATAAACGGTGACCCTGTCACGTCTGACTCTCTGCGGGGGAAGGTGGTATTGATTGATTTCTGGACGTGGGACTGCATCAACTGCCAGCATACGCTCCCGCACGTTCGCGACTGGGCCAAAAAGTACCAGTCGCAGGGTCTGGTGGTGATAGGTGTGCATACGCCGGAATACCCGTGGGAAAAACCGCTCGCCTCGGTGCAAAAAGCGGTGACGAAATGGCAGCTCCCGTATCGGGTGGTAACAGACAACAACTATCAGATCTGGAACGCCTTCGGGAATCAGTACTGGCCCGCACACTACTATTTCGATGCCAAAGGGCAACTGCGCTATACCTCCTTTGGCGAAGGCAATTATGACCAGCAGGAAAAAGTTATTCAGCAGCTGCTGAAGGAGGCCCGCTCCTGACCCGACTCAGGGTTGACGTTGAGCAACGATAAACAAGCGTGGAAATGCCAGCAGTATCTGCCCGTTTTCCTGAAGCGGATACTGCTCTTCCAGCAGTTCATGGTAGCGTTTCAGGAACTGCTTCTGCTCGCTTTCATTCAGCTCCTGTAACCACGGACGCAGCCCCGTGGCACTCACCCAGTCAATAATCGCCTGATGCGAACTCATTTTATGGAAATAGGTTGTGCGCCAGATATCCACGTCGCAGCCTGCCTCCGTCAGAATATCGTAATACGCATGGACACCGGGCAGAGGTTCACGGCCACGATCCGGATAACCTTGTTCAACAGCCACTTCACGCATCGAGACGTGTGTCGGTTCCAGCCAGTTATCGGGCATCTGGATCGCCAGCACGCCGTTTAACTTCAGCAGCGAAACCAGATGCGGAAGAAGATCGTAATGGTCAGGGACCCACTGTAGCGAGGCATTCGCATAAATCAGGCCCAGGGTCTGGCCCGGCTTGTACTGACGAATATCGGCTTCAACAAAGTGGCAATCAGGCAACGCCTGGCGCGCCTCTTCGAGCATCGCCGGTGAGTTATCGACACCGGTGATGTAGGCGGAAGGCCAGCGATGCTTCAGCAGCGCGGTGCTGTTTCCCGGTCCACAGCCTAAGTCAACGATGGTGGACACCTCAACCAGCGGAATTCTGGCGAGCAGTTCAGCAGCAGGGCGCGTGCGTTCGGCACCGTATTGCAGGTAAAGCGAAGGGTTCCAGTCGGCCATCTTTGCATCTCCGTGTTGCAGTCATCAGCAAGAATAGCACAGGCAGAGACCTGCACAGCGGCTGGTCTCTGCCGGCGTTTTGGTTACAGAATGCCTTTCAGCGCAATATGGTAAATCAGCATAATGGTTTTGCCGTCCACGATTTGGCCGGTTTCAATGCTGCGCAATGCCTCGTCCAGCGGCATTTCCAGCACGTCGATATCTTCTCCCTCTGCCTTAATTCCGCCGCCTTCGCTGGTTCGATCCTGTGGGTGATACTCAGCGATATAAAAATAGAGCTTTTCCGTGACGGAGCCTGGACTCATGTAGGCTTCAAACACCTTCTCAACACGGGAGACACGATATCCGGTCTCTTCTTCCGCTTCCGCTTTGATGCGGCTTTCGGGATCCATGTTATCCAGCAGCCCGGCGGCGGCTTCGATAAGGTCGTCCTCATGACCATTGATAAAGACCGGAAAGCGGAACTGCCGCGTCAGGATCACCGTTCTTTTATCGCGGTTATAGAGCAGTATCGTTGCCCCGTTCCCCCGGTCATACACTTCGCGGCTTTGTCGCTGCCATTCACCGTCGCGTCGCTGCAGCTCGAAGGTATATTTTTTAAGGATGTACCAGTTATCCGACAGCGTTTCATTTTCAATGATGCGTACATCTGCACGTTTCGATTGCACGTTTGCTGCTCCTTACGTAGAGTGATCGTCATAAACAGCATTATCATGCACATTCAAGACAAAACGTGCAACATCAGGAATCCACTATGCTCACCAGTCAGCGAAAACAATTAATCCTTGAGAAGCTTGCCGCTGAAGGCCAGGTCCAGTCTAAAGCGCTCAGTGCACATTTCGCGGTGTCAGAAGACACCATTCGTCGTGATTTGCGTGAGCTGGCGGCAGAAGGGCGTTTACAGCGTGTCCATGGCGGTGCGCTGCCGGCCTCGTCGGCCACCGTGCCATTTGCCGAGCGTAAATCGGTGAAGATGGATGCGAAAAAAAATGTGGCCCGCAAAGGCGCGAAGCTCATTTCCCCGGGCCAGGTGGTGATCGTCGACGGCGGCACCACCACGTCGGAACTGATCGCGTTTTTGCCGGCGGATTTACGCATTACCGTGGTCACACACAGCCCGAGCATTGCCCTGGGACTCGTTGAACATCCTTCGATTGATGTCATTTTGATCGGGGGGCGTCTGTACAAACACTCCATCGTGACGGTAGGCGCAGCAGCCATTGAGGGCATCGACAATATTCATGCGGATCTGTTCTTTATGGGGGTTACCGGCATCCATCCTGAAGCGGGGCTTACCACCGGGGATTTCGAAGAGGCGTGCATCAAACGTGCATTTTCCGGCAGGGCCGCCGAGACGGTGGTCCTGGCGTCGCCAGAAAAAATTAACACCGCATCATCGTTTGTGATTGGCGAGCTATCGCTGGTCAATACGATTGTCGTGGAAGACGATACCGATCGCGCCTGGATTAACGCGGTCAGGGAGAAAGGGGTTTCCGTGGTGAAGACTTCAGATCCAGAATAACCCCTTGAACCTGCCTGTAAACAGCAGGCAGGTTCACGCGTTTCCTCAGACCTGAGGGATGCTTTCTAATGAGGTGTAGACGTTCAACCCCAGCTTCCGGGCAACCTCAATATCCATATCGGCGCCCTTAGACGCACCGGCAATACGATAAATCGCATCGCATCTGGCAATGAGTCGGTGTGCAACGGGATAGAGCATCGTCTCACTGATTTCATCCCCAATTGACGTTGAACCTGCGGCTTTGGCCAGCGGTAGCGCGAGCCATTCGCCAATCACCGGAACGTGGCCACGCTGGTAAACAGCTAACGCAGCGTTTTCCAGACGGGCAAGGTTTTCATCCATTTTTGCCTGGTCGCCATCAGTCCCGCTGCGCCAGGGCCCGGCAATTAAAATCAACTGTTGTGTCATACTTACCTCTTTGCGTGATGGTGCATGAATTTGCACGTTCAGAAATTCGATGTGAGTTTTACGTTTGCAAAACATCGTAGCGTGCGTCCTCGTGCAAATTCAAGTAATATCGTGCATGATGGTGATGTTGCATAAGGGCATGGCTGGTCTATGCTCAACATGCAGAGACTCGCCATTCTCTGGGGCAATTGAAAAATAACAATAAGTTGCGTTTCAGGGGGTGGAAATGAACAAGGTCCTGCTCGCATTATTATCCTGCGTGCTCTCGATCATCTCATTTACCGGCATCGCCGCCGAGCCACGGCAGGAGCCTACTGAGCAGGAACGTGCCCGAACAGTTTACATTTTTCACCAGCCGATTGTGATGCTACAGGCCAAATTTGGTCTCACCACTCCTGAAGAGCGCGTATTGCGTATCCGTCATACCCTGCGTAATTTCACCCAGCAGGATGTGCGTGAGCCGCTGAAAATTGTCCCCGTTACCCGTTACAACCAGCAGGGAAGGCTGATTGTCATGAACAATAAGCCTGTTCTATTGCTGACACAGGCGGATCTCGATGAGGGCGATGATCTGACCCTTGACCAGGCCGCTCAGCGCGTGCTGGCGCGGATGGAGGCGCAGCGTACGGCGCTTCGCGATCAGTATGACACCGGCTGGCTGGCGCTCTCCGCCGGGAAAACGATCGTCGGGCTGCTGGTTCTGTCTCTTTTCTGGTACGGGGCGTGGCGGTCGTGGCGCTGGGTTCGTAATGTCTGCCGTCGTCGTATTCTTGAAAACCGCAGCGTCATTCCTCAACGCTGGCGTAAGTTTGTCGGCGCAATTGAGGCCCGTTTGTATGCTTTGCTGATGATTTTACTGGGGATCCTCGGGTTATATCTCTGGCTAAGTTGGGCATTCAGTCTGTTTCCCTGGACGCGCGTCTGGGGCGCATCGTTAGGCGACTGGACCATGCGCGTTTTGCGGGACATTGCGCTGTCGATTGTCTCGGCCATGCCGGGCATTATGATTGTCCTGATCATCTTTGTGATTACCGCCTTTATTCTGAAGCTCCTGAAGGTGTTGTTGAATCAGGTGGAAGCAGGGCGCCTGCAGCTGCCGGGCATTCATCCTGAGACCGTCGGCGCGACGCGTAAGCTCATTTCCGTTGTGGTGTGGCTGTTTGCCCTGTCTGCGGCATACCCGTTTTTACCCGGCGCCAATTCACTGGCATTCAAAGGTATCAGTGTCTTCTTCGGCCTGATGCTGACCCTTGGCTCAGCGGGCGTCATGAACCATGCGATGAGCGGACTGGTGCTGATCTACTCGCGAGCGTTGAGGAAAGGAGACGTTATACGGGTTGCGGATAACGAAGGGCTGGTCACGGAGATAGGCATGCTGGCGACCAAGATCATCACCCGCGAGAACTATGTTGTGACCGTACCCAATGCGGTGGTGGTGAGCGGAAAAATCACCAATCTGAGCGTGCAGAATCCTGACGGCGGCGTGAACCTGACGATTGGCGTGACGATTGGCTATGACACACCGTGGCGACAGGTTCATGCCATGCTGGAGATGGCAGCCAGACGGTCGAAATGTGTTGACCCTTCGCAGCAGCCCCTGGTGCGGCAACTGGGGCTGATGGACTGGTACATTGCCTATGAGCTGCAGGTAAAATTACAGCCTGGACAGTCACTTGCCGAGGCCCGCAATGAGCTCCACAGTAACATTCAGGATGTTTTCAACGAGTTCAACGTGCAGATTATGTCGCCAAACTTCGTGATGCAGCCGGAAGGTGCGGTCGTCGTCGCGGAAGAAAACTGGTTCGCAGCACCGGCAGAGAAACCCACACAAAAGCCATCATGAATCAGTCCGGTGCATGACAGACCGCCTCGATATTATGGCCGTCAGGCGCAATGACAAAGGCGGCATAGTAGTTTTTGCTGTAGGGCCGCAAGCCTGGGGCACCGTTATCCCTGGCACCCGCTCGCATTGCGGCATGGTAAAAATCATCAACCTGCTGGCGTGTTTCTGCCACGAACGCCAGGTGCAGCGGGGCCGGTTTGTCGCGCGTCTGGAACAGGCAGAGTGACACGTTGCCGGAACTCATTTCAACACCGTACTCAGGTGTGCCTTCATCGATGAGCCTTACACCAAGCGGCTCAAGCGCGTTGAGGAAGAAGGTTTTACTTTTCTCGTAATCACTGACGCCGAATTTCACATGATCGAACATTGTTCCTTCCTTAAAAAAGAGAGAGAAACACAGAGTATAGAAGGCGTGCGGCGCCAAATGTGCTCGCGAACGTGCCAGTGTGACCAGCGTCAATCATCGGGTGTTATGTAGCAGACTGTTTTCGCCCAACAAATGTCCAACGCAGGTAGTCATAGAGCCAGTTAAACAGCATCGTGTATGGCAGAAAAAACAGTACCAGACCGATCTCGACAAAAAATGCCTCAGTCACTGTTAAATTCAGCATTACCATCGCGACAGGGATTAATGTGATGATAAGTCCTGTTTCAAAGCAGACCGCATGGATCCCACGAACGAGAAATGTTCGTTGAAATGCATATTTTTTCTGAAGGGCATCAAAGAATTTATTAAACACAAAATTCCATGCTGTAGCGGCAAGTGCAGATATCACGGATAACGAACCTGACTGGAGCACCGACACGTTCATCAGCCACGCCAGTGACAGCGCAATAATGACGTTGGCCGTCACTTCGAAAATGACAGCATGGAAAACGCGTTCTTTAAAACTTTTATTTAATTCAATTTCCATTTGCTTAGGGGTGTTTTTAAAAAAACTGGAGTATACCAGACAGGCTTCAACTTTCTTTAAACGTGCAGGTTAGAATTGCTGCCAGGCCCCGAATAACCGGGGCATGGCTATGTTCTGAGGAACAGATGTAAAACCAACCCGATGACCGCACACGCGGCAATAACGTGAGTCACTTTATATTTGAACCGGAAAAGTGCGATAGCGGCAGCAAGGGCAATGACCGCTGCGATCCAGTCCGTTTTGCCGTCAAAGCCCTGAGGCCATAGCACGTGGTAGCCAAAAAAGAGCGCCAGATTAAGAATTACCCCAACCACAGCTGCGGTAATCGCCGTGAGCGGCGCGGTGAAATTAATATTGTTGTGCGTCGTTTCAATAAAAGGACCACCGGCGAGGATAAACAAAAACGATGGCAGAAACGTAAACCAGGTCGCCAGCACGGCCGCTACAGCGCCTGCCAGGAAAAGCTGATCCGGGCCATACACCATATTCACATAGCCACCGACAAATCCCACAAATGCCACAACCATGATAAGCGGCCCCGGCGTGGTTTCGCCCAGTGCCAGACCATCAATCATCTGCGTTGGCGTTAGCCACTGATAATGGCCAACCGCACCCTGGTAGATATAAGGCAGTACCGCATAAGCACCGCCAAAGGTCAGCAACGCCGCTTTGGTGAAGAACCAGCCCATCTGGGTAAACGGGTGCGTCCAGCCCAGGCTCAGAAAGAGCATTGCCATTGGCGTTGCCCATAAAAAAACACCGGCAATGATAATCAGGGTCAAACGTGACCATTTGAAAACCGTATGCGGAGCCGCTGGCGTATGGTCATCAATAATGGCATCACCGTAGGATTTGCGGCTGGCGTCATGGGCGTTACCCTGACCAAAATGGTCGGGGAAAAGGCGGCCCCCCACATAACCCATCATTGCGGCTGACAGGACAATAACGGGAAAAGGGACATTGAGGGCGAAAATGGCGACAAACGCGGCGGCAGCAATTGCCCATTGAGCGCGGTTACGCAGCGCCCGCGAACCGATACGGTGCGCAGCCTGCACAACAATCGCCGTAATCGCCGGTTTGATGCCATAGAAGAGACCGGCCACGACAGACAAATGGCCATACGCAACGTAAATCCACGACAGAGCAATAAGGATAAAAAGGGAAGGGAGCACAAACAGTGCCCCGGCAACCACGCCGCCCCAGGTGCGGTGCATCAGCCAGCCAATATAGGTCGCCAGTTGTTGCGCCTCCGGGCCCGGAAGCACCATACAGTAATTTAGTGCATGCAAAAAGCGCTGTTCGGATATCCAGCGTCGGTTTTCAACCAGCTCCTGATGCATTATCGAAATCTGCCCAGCCGGCCCGCCAAAGCTTATGAATCCTAGCTTCAGCCAGAATAAAAAGGCTTCACGGAAACTGACATGCGGAGGTGGAACGCCCGGTTCGTCGTCGACCGTAGGCAGATTGTTGTTCATGAGTATCTGAACCTGTTTTTGAATTCTGCTGAGAGAAGGATTCGCTAAGCATATGCCATATTTATGAAAGATGAGTGATGATGGCTGAATCAGCAAATTCGATTTATGTTGCATATTGTACGTTTCACAAACTGACCCCTTGTATATCGATATCAGGTTCGATACGGTACAAAAAACTGCTCATCGATAAGGATTATCCATGTATATCGCCGTACCTCCTGGACAAAAAAGTGTAGCGTGGTCAGAAATGGCGCTTGATCGCGAAGCCCGCAGATTAGTGAATATCGCCAATATAATCTCATCAACACACCTCAAGGATGGCCTGACGCGCCTCAGATTTGTGGAAGAAATCCGCGATCTTATCTCTCAGCAGTTGGCAGCAGCTCGTAGACTTAAAACGATTGAATCTTATACGCACTCAACAGAAATATTACGTACAGAGACGGCAAACTTACTGGAACAGGACAGATTAATACGCACCAGGGCCGCACAAATTTACGCAAAGATTGAATTTGTGAAGGAGAATAATGAAATTGTCGGATATGTAATCAGTGCTGTTAGTGTGGTGTTATCAGGTTTTGAAATCGTTGGCGGAGTGGCTCTTTTTGGCACAATGACACCTGTTGGGATGCTCGCCGGAGCTACGTTAGTTATGGACGGTCTGAACGGGATTACCAGGGAAATAAACAACCAGCTTTTAGAAAAGGAAAATTCTCAGGGTGTTTTTGCTGATGGTGCGATCGCGGCGGCTCAGTTTTTAGGATTTCGCGGGAATACAGGGTTAGCTTTATACAATGGTGTCAGTCTGGCCGCGAACATCTATGGTGTGTTTGGGCTAATGAGAAAACCAGATGCATGGCGACTTTTTCACTATGTACCGCAAGATTATTACAGAAAAGTCAGTTCAATGAGTCGCCCAATGTTGACGATGAAAATTGTAGGGTATGGACTCAAAGCAAAAATCATTTTTGATCTGTTAGCAACTGAGAAGAACTCTTAGCGGAGTTTCTTTTTAAATTTCCATGCCTTATAGGAAAGAAGCGGTGGCTGGAAAAACCAAATGATGAACAAAGCGATCAACATAGCAACACCTGTGGATATAACATTTTCACTGGACGCTATGGTAAGAACAATGAGGTAAACAGCAGCAAGCAATATGGTCAACAACAATGCTGCGTTAAAACGTCTGGACAAGTCGGATATCACCATATCCAGAGAAAGAGCATCTTTTATTATGTACCTACGCAGCTTCTGCAGATCCGAGGATGTAAATCCAGAAGCCAGAAGTTTTTCTTCGGTTATCGCCATGTTTTCTCCCTGAGCGGTGATTTCTTCTCGTAAGCAATACTATCAACCATTTAGCCAAGTGGATAGTGATCTGTAGGAAACTCGTAAATGATCTTACAACAGCTATGAATAGGCAGAGGAAATGACGGCCATCCAAAGCTGGATTCTTCCAGATCCTATTTAAGTGCGCATAATGTATATTATGTTAAATCATATTAACTGATAACTTACTTCATGAACCAGGTCGGCTTGTCTGACCTCCCTCTCGTTTCTCGTCTTTCACTGACGATTACGCTCATCTGTGAAAAAAACTCATAACACCATTCGATGGCGCATGCTGGTTCCCTTCATGTCAGTGCAATACCCTGTCACATACAGAATTGCTGGCAATAAAAGAAGGAACACAGAATGAAGTATGTGAATCTGGGTCGTAGCGGTTTGCAAGTCTCCCGTCTCTGTCTCGGTTGTATGAGCTATGGTGAACCTGAACGCTTGCCTCAACCCTGGTCCCTGAATGAAAAGGCATCACGTCCGCTCATTCGTCAGGCGCTTGAAGCGGGCATTAATTTTTTTGATACCGCGAATATCTACTCGGGCGGAAGTTCTGAAGAGATCACTGGAAAAGCGCTGAGAGAAATGGCCAGACGCGATGAGATTGTTGTGGCGACAAAGACCTTCTTTCCGTGGCGCAACTCACCCAATACCGGGTTTCTTTCCCGCAAGGCCATTTTTCAGTCTATTGACGATAGCCTGATGCGCTTAGGTATGGATTATGTGGATCTCTTTCAGATTCACCGCTTTGACCACTCCACGCCTGTTGAAGAGACCATGGAGGCTCTGCATGACCTCGTTAAATCAGGAAAAGTACGTTACATCGGCGCATCATCTATGGAAGCCTGGCGCTTTGCAAAAATGCAGCATACGGCAGAGCGTAACGGCTGGACCCGATTTATTACGATGCAACCGCAATACAACCTGCTTTACCGGGAAGAAGAGCGCGAGATGCTGCCCCTTTGTGAAGACCAGGGCGTGGGTGTGATCCCCTGGAGTCCGATGGCACGCGGCAGGCTCACGCGCGACTGGAGTGTCACGTCCCGACGAACGCAAAACGATGCCTTTGCGTTAAAAATGTATGAGAACGCAGCCCTGCTGGATAAGCCCGTTATTGATGTTGTTGCCAGCATTGCTGAAAAGCACGATGTGCCAAGAGCCCATGTTGCAATTGCCTGGTTGCTATCAAAAACGGTCATCACAGCACCGATCATCGGCGCGACGAAACC
>NZ_RXPT01000010.1:0-230272 GCF_003965585.1 Enterobacter sp. WCHEn045836 | reverse complement strand
AGGAACATAAAGTGAACGGAATGACCTCTACAGCCATATGTTCCCCTCACCCCGCACCGTCCGGGCAAAAAAGGCACAGAACGCCTGCTCTACGAGCAGGCATTTTTTTATCTGCATATAATGAGGCGTATTATGAACAGTCAAATTACCCAGCGTTTAATTCCCGCATTTGGCGGCGACGATAATATCGAGCACGTTGAAGCCTGTATTACCCGCCTGCGCGTGACGGTAAAAGATTTAAATAAAGTTGACTCAGAGGCGTTACAGAATGAAGGGGCGCTGGGCGTAATTATTATTGGCCAGCAGGTGCATGCCATATTTGGCAGGCAGTCTGATGCCTTACGTCAGTTATTAGATGAACATTTTAATCAGTAAATAAAAAAAGGGATAGCCAAAATAATGGCTATCCCGAAACAGGCGAATAAACTACCAGGTGTTGGAGATACAATAACGATTAACGCATTTTAGAAATAAACATTACCACCAGGCTTCAACCTGCACGCCGAAGTTCCAGGTATTACTGGCGGTACCGTCTTCGAAGGATTTCCCATGTTCGGAATCATTCAGGTAAGAGGCAAACACGCGTAGCTCGGGACGTGACATAAAATCAGGTCCGTCCGCCAGACCTAAGGCGATCGTGTACTTCTCACCGCTCTGCTTGTAGTTAGAACCGTCAGTATAGGTATCTTTCTGGTAGAACCCGCCTACTTCACCAATCAGACGCACGTACTCGGTGAACTGATACTGCGCGCGGCCCACCAGTGAAATCAGGCGCGATTTATCGGTATACTGCGTGGTGTCGTCTGCCGAGCCCCAGGTCAGGACGTGGTTAAAGGAGAACTTGTCGGTAATGGGAATTAAGCCGGTGTTAATCACGCGGTAGCCGCTGGCATCGTTCACATAGTTCCACATGTCGTACCAGCCACCCCCCTGTGACACCATGTTCTGTGCCAGACCTTTATTGGCGTACTGCAGCACCAGCTTGTTATAGCCGCCAAACATATCCTGGCTGATCTCACCGGTGACCATCACGCCGTTATCGGCCTCGTACAGCCCGCCGTACTCTTTCTGCTTGTTGGTCGGGTTTGGCATGGCGTAATCAATACCCACTTCCGTCCACGCGCCTGCCCAGGGCTTCCAGCCCGCATAGCGAAGGTCGATGTAGTTGATGTTAACGTCGCTGTCGCCATCCACGCGGTAGTCCACGTCGTTGGCATCGCCGCGGATCCACGCAACGGAGACTGCGCCCGGGCCAAGCGTGTAGTTCTCAATACCTGCACCGGATCCCGAGATGTTCCAGTATTTGGTATCAATGATGTGCAGGTCATGGCGCTGGTAGTAGCGCTTACCGCCCCAAATCACCGCATTGGGATCCCCGGGGATCAGCCCCTTGATCTGCAGGTTAAGCTGGCGCAGGCCGAACTGGGCATCGTCATCTAAGGTGGTTTCATTGTCGTTGGAGCCATCTGAGACCATGCTTACCATGCTGTCGAGATAGAAACTGACGTCGTTCTTTTTGTAGACCTCAGAGCCCAGTTCCAGCTCGCCATAGGTATCGGCCTCGTTACCCAGACGGCCAATTTTGTTTTTTTGCCACTCCTCCATCCCACCATCCCGTGAGACGCCCACGCCGGAGCGAAGATAGCCATGAAAATCAATCGGTACTGAAGACGCTGCAAACAGCGATGGAGACGCTAACGCGGCAGCCAACGCAACAGATACAGAGCGGATCGTCGTGTTCATTGTAACCCTCTTATTGTTTTGTAATACGTTCACAAATCCGCTGTCATAAAATGCCTAAACCCGTTAACTGGCAATTGCACGATCCTAAATGTGTGATTAACTGCAAATAAAATAGACAATTTTGTTACGAGTAATGAGATTGAACACAAATTATGGCATTGTGAGCGTCATACTTTTTGATGGCGTTATGCCCGCAGCGAGAGGGTGGTAAGCGTTTTTTTTCAGCACCCCTGTTACAATCAGCGCATAACAACATAAGGAACCGGACCATGAAGTCGAAAAGCGCAACGTTAGAGGACGTGGCACGCCATGCGGGCGTCTCCTATCAGACCGTGTCCAGGGTACTGAATAAATCTGCCAATGTATCCGAGGCCACGCGCCACAAGGTTGAGAAATCCATAGAGTTATTACGGTATGTACCCAACCGACTGGCTCAGCAGCTGGTGGGCAAGCAGAGCCAGACCGTTGGGCTGGTCACCATTTCACTGGCGCTGCACGCGCCTTCTCAGGTGGCGGCGGCGGTGAAACGCTATGCCAATGTGGAAGGCTACCAGGTACTGATCTCAATGATTGATGAGAACGTCAACCACAGCATCCAGGATTCCATCAACGAGCTGAAATCCCAGCTGGTGAACAAAGTGATCATCAACGTGCCGCTGGAGGCTGAAGCGGCGCAGAAAATCGCCACCGACAACGATGATATTGTCTGCCTGTTCCTCGACGTGGACCCGTACAGTTCCGTGTTTAACGTTTCGTTTAACCCGGCGGACGGCACCCGCGCCAGCGTTAAATACCTTTACGAGCTGGGCCATCGCGACATCGCCCTGCTGGCGGGGCCGGAGTCCTCTGTGTCGGCACAGTTGAGGCTGAAAAGCTGGATCGAGACCCTGAAGGGCTACGGCCTGGAGCCAGCATCGGTCATCCGCGGCAACTGGGATGCGCAGAGCGGGTATGCCGGTGCGCTGCAGATGCTGCGCGAAACGCCGCAGTTTTCCGCTGTGCTGGTGGCCAACGACCAGATGGCGCTGGGCGTACTGAGCGCCTTCCACCAGCAGCAGATTTCCATTCCGGGCGAGAAGTCGGTGATTGGCTACGATGACACCTACGAAAGCTCGTTCTTCTACCCGGCGCTGACAACGGTATCGCTGGATTTAGATCTGCAGGGTAAAGAGGCGGTGCGCCGTATTCTGGACAGCGGTGAAGAGAGTGCCCTGCGCATGTCCTCGATTTTACCTGCCCGTCTGGTGGTGCGTCAGTCCACCGGGCCGAAAGGGGAGAAGGGAAAAAACCTCCAGGCGCTGGCCCAGCAGCTGCGCGAGATTGCGCATCAACTGGGTGATGTATAGCGAAGTGAGCACCTCAATCAGAGGAAAGAGGTGCTCGCAAGATTACTCCAGCCCCAGCGTATACTGGGCGATTTTGAAGTAGATAATCAGCCCGGTACCGTCGATAAGCGTCGCGATAAACGGCGCGGAGACGACGGCCGGGTCAATGCCGCAGCGCTTGAGTACCATGGGAATAACGGACGAGACTATGGCGCTCCACAGCGTAATGCACACCAGCGTCAGGCTGACGATAAGGGTAATTTCCAGCCCAATCCCCATCATCCATGCGCGGATGCACCCGGCAATACCGAGCGTGACGGCAATCATCAGCGAGGTGGTCATCTCTTTGCGCAGCACGCGCCCGACGTCGCGAAGGTGGACTTCCCCCAGCGCCATTGCACGCACCAGCGTGGAGGTGATCTGCGTTCCGCTGTTGCCGCCGGTACCAATCAGCAGCGGGATAAAGAACGCCAGCGCGATGGCGGATTCCAGCGCCTCTTCAAAGTGCTGGATCACCGAGCTGGTGTAGGCTTCCGCGACAAACAGCAGCAGCAGCCAGACGGAGCGTTTTTTCCACAGACTAAAAGCGCTGGTCTCCAGATAGGGTTTTTCCAGCGGTAACGTTGCCCCCTGGCGTTGGGCATCTTCGGTGACATCGTCTTCCAGCAGGTGAGCAATTTCGCGCTCGGTGAGGCAGCCAACCAGCTTGCCGTGGGTGACCACGGGCACCACATCCGCACCGCCGTGGGCCAGCAGTCCGGCGACATCGGCCCGCTCATCTTCCGGTTTGACCTGCAGAAATTGCGACAGCATCAGCGATTTCACCGGCTGTACGGTATCGGTGGTTTGCAGCAATTTGCGTACCGCAATCATGCCCGCGAGGCGACCGTTATCTTCAATGAAAATATGCGACGGAATATCATCGTCTTTTAATTTTTCAAAAAACTGCTCGCGCGCCAGCGCTACGCATAATGAAATATCGAGGACGATAAAATCGGTATTCATATATTGCGCGATGGCGCTGTCATTGAATACCGGGTTCTGGTTGTGAATAGCGTAAGACATAGTGAATTCCCTTTGAATAAAAAATCTCTCAGGGGCGAGCAAGACAGGGCATGTCGAAGAGGAGATCCCCACGTCCTGGGTTCAGCACTGTACACCGTATCCCGTAAGGGAAGTTATACTGACAAAGCCTTGATTCGACAGTGCCTGTTTTACCCTGTGCGGGTTCTCTCGAACCTGCCAGAGCGATAACGTGTATTTGTACAGGAGCCTCGCCATAACGAGATCGTTGTAAACCAGCGGGATAATACGCTTATTTTATTTTCCCGCTCTGGAATTTAAAAAATGTTTAGGGAATGTTTATGTAGTCATTATTCATGACGCGTTGAGCCTTTATTTAAACTTGCTCGACTTTAATGGCAGGGTAAATATTCACGAGGAGAGCAATGTGGCGTGGTTTGACAATCTGCTCAATCATTTTGCGCATTATCCGGCGCATCTCTTTGCGCTGCTCTTCGTGCTGGCTTTGAGTAAATCCACGGTGCTGATCTCCTCCGTGCTGCCGCCCGCCTCGGTGATGTTGCTGACCGGGATCACCGTCAGCCAGGCGAGCCTGCATCCGGCATTGACGTGGCTGGCGGTGGTGATGGGGGCCACGCTCGGCTCGCTGCTGAACTATCATATCGGTCAGTTGATGGGGCATACGCGACTGGTGACGCGTATGACCTCAAAACATGCCGATACATTTTTGCGGGTGCAGCATCAGTTGCAGAAAAACGGCGTGCTGGTGCTGTTCACCGCCCGTTTTCTGGCGGTACTGCGCTATATCGTGCCACTGGCAGCGGGCATGCTCAGGCTCAACATGTTGAAGGTTTACGCGGTCAGTCTCGCCTCAGCCGCCGTCTGGGCGGCGCTGTATGTCGGCATTGTCACCGGCATCAGCGCCTTTTGAGTTACAAACTTCCCATTCCGCCGTCGACCAGCAGTTCCGTTCCTACCGTGTAGCTGGATTCGTCGGAGGCCAGATAGAGCGCGGCTTTTGCCAGCTCCGTCGTCGAGCCCATTCTGCCCAGCGGCACAAGCTTGATGATCTCCGCCATCATCGCGTTAAGCGTTTCTTCGCTTAAGCCCGTTTTCGTAAAGGCCGGGGTTTCTACCGGGCCGGGGCTCAGACCGTTAACGCGAATGCCGCGCGGCAACAGCTCTGCCGACAGTGTGCGTGCCAGCGACAGCAGGGCGGCCTTGCTCGCGGCATACACGCTGCTGGTGGGCAGGCCGATGCGCGCGCTTACGGAGCCGCACAGGATCACCGAGGACGGATTATTCAGCAGAGGCAGCAGCGCCTGAATTAAAAAGAACGGTCCCTTCAGGTTGATGCCCATCAGACGATCCCAGGCCTCTTCCTGCCATGCTTCCAGCGGCGCGTGCGTCACGTCGCCGGCGTTGAGAAACACCGCGTCCAGGCGTGGCCAGCGGGCGGCAAGCGTCTCCGCCAGCGCTTTTTGCGAAGCAATATCTCCCGCATCGGTCGGGATCACCCAGGCCTTATCGCCCAGAATGCGCGCTGCTTCGGCGAGCGTTTCCGGGTTACGACCGGTGACGGCGACGTGCGCCCCTTCGGCGAGAAACACCTGCGCAGTGGCAAGGCCAATGCCGCTGGTCCCGCCGGTAATCAGCGTATATTTATCTGCTAAACGACCCATGTTCTTCTCCTGAAATGTCTCTGGAGAAAGCACTATAGAAACGTTAGTATCGAAAGGAAACCAGGTACCAATTGGATACTAATGCGGCAAGAGGTGTGCTATGGCGGAATTACTCAATATCCGTTGTGAAAAAAATTCTGAGGTTTATGTCTGCCCGATGACGCAGTTTGTGAACCTGATTTCCGGTAAGTGGGCGATCCCTGTTCTTTATCGCCTGATTATCCTCAATGCGCCGGTACGCTTTGGCGATCTGCTGCGCGCTACCGCTCCCATCACGCAAAAAGAGTTAACGAAGCAACTCAGGCTGTTCGAACAGCGCGGGCTGGTGACGCGAACGGTCTACCCGGAAATCCCGCCGCGCGTGGAGTACCAGATAACGGGGCTGGGGTTAACCCTGCAAGGGGCGCTCTCTCCGCTGGCCGCCTGGATGAGTGAGTACGGCGACCAGCTTGAGCGTTAGCCTACTGTTTTACGTAGCGCGGCGCCGGGATGCCGGTGCGTGCGCTGTTAAACAGTTCCAGACGTGCCGTTTCGTAGCGATCCCACAGGCTGGCATCATGCATTGGCGGAATGGTAATTAGCTCGCTCTGATCCAGACCCGCCAGCGAAGCATCCACCATATCGTCAGTGGTCATCACCGAGCCTTCCGGCAGATCGTTCACCGTCACACCGGAATGCTGCCAGATTTCTGTTGCCGTCGCGGCGGGTAACACGGCCTGAATACGCAGGTTGCTGTCGGCAAACTCCTCCTGTAACCCACGGGTAAAGCTGAGCACCCAGGCTTTGGTGGCACTGTACAGCGCGCTGCCGGCACGCACGTGCAGGGACAACACCGAGGCGATATTGATAAGCGTACCGTGGTTATTCTGCGCCAGGCGCGGCAGGATCGCATAGGTCAGGCGCATCAGCGCCGTGGTATTCAGGGTGTTAATGGCCTGATGCTGCGCCACATCGCCCGCGAGGAACGGCGCCATCTGCGCGGTACCGGCGTTGTTGACCAGCGTATCAATAGCGGTATTGCTGCGCAGTTCGTCTTCCACCGCGCGGATCCCGGCTTCATCGGTGAGGTCGGCCACCAGAATATCGACGGCTACACCATAGCGCGCACGCAGGTCGGCGGCGAGGGTTTTCAGGCGATCCTCGCGGCGAGCGACCAGGACCAGGTTAGCACCGCGCGCGGCAAGGCGATCGGCATAGACGGCACCAATCCCGGAAGAAGCACCCGTAATCAGGGCGGTAGTGATTTGCGTAGTCATCGTGTGTTACCTCAAAGCAAAGTGAGTTATTTGGTTTCAATATGAAACTGAATTTACTGTCTGCTATTTGGTTTTATAATGCAACCATATTGGTGATCATTTTGTGCTTTTGCTGTCGGGAACGATCAGGAGGGGAGTTTGGCCACGATCTCTTCCGGGGTAAGTTCGCGGCCATCGTCGGCGATAAGCAGCAGTTTACGCAGCGGTTTGCGCTGTTCGCTATCAACGAGAACGGTGCCGCATTCGTTTTCGGCAAACAGGAATTCATTGCCCCACTGGGACAGGGCAACCAGCACCGTCTGGAGCGCGCGTCCCTTGTCGGTCAGAACGTATTCCTGCCAGGCGCTGCCGTCGGAGGCGGGCTGGAGGCGGAGGATGCCTTCATCGACCAGCAGTTTTAGCCGCGCGGTCAGCATGTTTTTCGCGATACCGAGGCTTTTCTGGAACTCGCCGAAGCGTTTAATCCCGCGCAGTGCGTCACGCACAATCAGCAGCGACCACCAGTCGCCGATGATATCCAGCGAACGGGCGACAGGGCAGGTGCTCTCTTCAAGGCGGGTACGTTTCACAGGCAAATCTCCGGGAGGGTGTGGTTTTATTATAAAACTAATTTGCTCACCGGGTAAGCGTGTTATTCATCAGTTTGAGAAATGCTTCCCGGAAAATTGTCACCAGTCTGTCACACTGAACGCGACATTTTAAAACGAGTGAGGAATTAGGGATGAGAAAAGCACTACTTGCGGTGGCCGTGGCCGGTCTCTTTTCAGCAGCCTCCGGGGTGCAGGCGCAAGAGACGCCGGAAGGGTATCAGCTGGAGCAAGTTTTAATCATGAGCCGTCACAACCTGCGCGCGCCGCTCGCCAATAACGGCAGCGTGCTGGAGCAATCCACGCCAAAGCAATGGCCTGAATGGGAAGTGCCGGGCGGTCAGCTCACTACCAAAGGTGACGTGCTGGAGGTTTATATGGGGCACTACATGCGCGAGTGGCTGGCGCAGCAGGGGATGGTGAAGACGGGAGAATGTCCGCCGGCGGAGAGTGTTTATGCTTACGCCAACAGTCTGCAGCGCACCGTCGCCACCGCGCAGTTCTTCATTACCGGCGCGTTCCCGGGGTGCGATGTTCCTGTGCATCATCAGGACAAAATGGGCACCATGGACCCAACCTTTAATCCGGTAATTACCGATAACTCGCCGGAATTCCGCGAAAAAGCGCTTAAGGCGATGGAGTCCGAGCGGCAGAAAATGCAGCTTGGCGAAAGCTATAAGCTGCTGGAGCAGATGACGAACTACGCCGATTCACCGTCGTGCAAAGAGAAAAAAGTCTGCTCGCTGGCTGACGTGAAAGATACCTTCAGCGCCGACTATGAAAAAGAACCGGGCGTCTCCGGGCCGCTGAAAGTGGGCAACTCGCTGGTGGATGCGTTCACGCTGCAGTATTACGAAGGCTTCCCGGCCGACCAGGTGGCCTGGGGAGAGATCAAAACCGACCAGCAATGGCGCGTATTGTCGAAGCTGAAAAACGGATATCAGGACTCGCTGTTTACCTCTACCGAGGTGGCGCAAAACGTCGCCAAACCGCTGGTGAAGTATATCGATAACGCCCTGGTAACCGATCAGGCGAAAGCGCCGAAAATCACCCTGCTGGTGGGGCATGACTCCAACATCGCCTCGCTGCTGACGGCGCTGGACTTCAAGCCGTACCAGCTGCATGACCAGCAGGAGCGCACCCCAATCGGCGGGAAAATTGTCTTCCAGCGCTGGCATGACAAAAACGCCAACCGCGAGCTGATGAAAATTGAGTATGTGTATCAGAGTTCAGAGCAGCTGCGTAACGCCAGCGTGCTGTCGCTGCAGTCTCCGGCGCAGCGCGTGACGCTGGAACTGAAGGGGTGTCCGGTGGATGCGAACGGTTTTTGCCCGATCGATAAATTTAATACGGTGATGAACGACGCGGCGAAATAAGATAATCCCCCCGCGCAGGCGGGGGGAAACGTTCAGACGTTTTTACGTTCGATGGTTTGCTCACCCCAGAAGAGCGAGTCTTTGTCCGTTTTTTCGAAGGCGCGTACCAGCACTTCATCATTGCCTTCTTCCCAAATCTGCTCTGCCAGTTTTTCGTCATATTTCGCGACTTCAAAAATGGCTTCGGCGATCTCCGGAGAGGTATTGCGTAAACTTGCCCATTCGCCCACGTGGTGAGCTTTGGATTCTTGAGTTGGCATGCTTGTCCTCCTGTTGAGTTAGCCGTTCAGTTTTTTGGCCAGACCCGCGACGTATTCACCCTGATAGCGGGCGATAGCGAGCTCTTCGTTGCTCGGCTGTCGGGATCCATCGCCACCGGCAATGGTGGTTGCACCGTAAGGTGTTCCGCCACGTACCTGAGAGACATCAAACAGTTCCTGCGCGCCATAGCCAATCGGTACAATCACCATCCCATGATGAGCAAGGGTAGTCCAGGTTGAGGTAATCGTCTGTTCCTGGCCTCCGCCGGTTCCGGTGGAGCTGAACACGCTGGCCAGTTTGCCGTACAGCGCGCCAGAGGCCCACAGCCCGCCCGTCTGATCGAGGAAGGTGCGCATCTGACCTGACATATTGCCGAAACGGGTGGGGGTGCCGAAGATAATGGCGTCGTAATCCGCCAGCTCCTGAGGCGTGGCGACCGGCGCATTCTGGGTTTTGCCCCCGGCTTTGGCGAACGCTTCTGCCTGCATGGTTTCCGGTACGCGTTTTACCACAACCTCGACGCCGTCCACTTTGTTTGCACCTTCTGCTACCGCGTGAGCCATGGTTTCAATGTGTCCATACATGGAATAATAGAGCACCAGAACTTTAGCCATTTTGCATCACTCCTCGTTTGTTTTTTCTGACAGCGAATCGCTGCGTTCATTTAAAGATATGACATCACAGCCAGACTGCAAAAATGAACGGCATTTCTTTGATTTATAACAATATGCTGACAAAAGCGCTTTGTAGCAAAATGAAACATTTTTCCGCGCGACGATTTTTAAAATGATAAGAAAGGCTTATGAGTGACCGTCACGTATTCTCACCCGAAAGACTGAGATCATGTTGCAGAATATTAACTACAGCTTGCCGGATACCCTCAGTCCACTAAGCTTAGTTTCACGCGGCACAGATAAAGGCAATGCCTTGAGCCGCGAGGTGAAAGAATCCTCTTTTACTGAATGCAATATGATGTCTAATGTTTCACACACTGGAGGTTAGAGATGGCAAACCATCGTGGTGGTTCAGGTAATTTCGCCGAAGATCGTGAAAGAGCATCAGAAGCAGGCCGTAAAGGTGGCCAGCATAGCGGGGGTAATTTTAAAAATGACCCTCAGCGCGCATCTGAGGCTGGCAAAAAAGGGGGTAAAAACAGCCATGGCGGCAATAAGTAATTCGCCGGGTTGATCTCCCTGCCGCCGGGTTTCCCGGCGGTTTTTTTATTTTTGCAACATTGAACTGTAACCAAAGGCATCGCACACTACACTTCTGACCCTTTGCTCTGGTGCCTCATGTCCGTTTCGCGTTTTACCTTCTCTGTCAAACCTCAGGAAGCGATCCTCATTCTGATCACCATGTTCTGGGGCGGAACCTTTCTCGCCGTCCAGTATGCGGTCACCCTGAGCGATCCGTTCTTCTTTGTCGGCCTGCGCTTTGCGACGGCAGCGATTGCCGTGGGGTTGATCTCGTTGAAAACCCTGCGCGGGCTGACCCTGCAGGAGCTCAAGGCCGGGGTGGCGATTGGCGTGGCGATTGCCATGGGGTATAGCCTGCAGACGTGGGGGTTACAGTCAATCTCCAGCAGTAAGTCGGCCTTTATCACCGCCATGTATGTGCCGCTGGTGCCGTTACTGCAATGGCTGTGTCTGGGACGCCTGCCGGGTGTGATGTCCTGCATTGGTATTGTGCTGGCGTTTATCGGCCTGATTTTGCTGGCCGGGCCGGAAAATAACCTGCTGGCGCTGGGGCCGGGCGAGATCATTACCCTGGTGGGAGCCATTGCGATTGCCGCAGAAATTATCCTCATCAGTGCCTGGGCCGGGAAAGTCGACGTAAAGCGCGTCACGGTGGTACAGCTTGCCACGGCGTCGCTGGTGGCGTTCGCGACGATGGTTCCGGCAGGGGAGTCGGTTCCGCCGATGTCTACCGGGCTGGTGGTGGTGGCGCTGGGGCTGGGTATTTTCAGCGCCATTATTCAGGTGACCATGAACTGGGCGCAGCGCAGCGTGTCGCCGACGCGGGCGACGGTGATCTACACCGGTGAACCGGTCTGGGCGGGGATTTTTGGACGCATTGCCGGAGAACGCTTACCGCTGCTGGCGCTGGTCGGCGCGGCGTTTATCGTTGTTGGGGTGCTGGTGAGTGAGCTAAAGCTCAAAAAACGACGTAAGGCGATTGCCGGGTAAGCGCAGCGTCACCCGGCAAGAAAGGGGCCTTTATATCAGGTGGAGGGGGTGATGGCTTCCCCTTGCGCTTCATCCCCCTTCCGGCGGCTCAGCAGGGCATTAAGCAGGATCGCCCCAAAGGTCGCCGTACCAATCCCGCCAACCGTAAATCCGCCCAGCGTCAGGGCAAAATCACCTGCACCCAGCACCAGCGTGACCGCCACCATAATCAGGTTACTGTTCTGGCTGAGATCGACGCGATGCTGCACCCAGATGCGCGCTCCCGCCACGGCAATCAACCCGAACACCACAATCGATGCGCCGCCGATGACCGGCGAGGGAATAGTGTGGATCAGCGCACCAAATTTTGGTGAGAAGCCGAGCAGCATCGCCATGACCGCCGCCGCCACGAACACCAGCGTGGAGTAGACTTTCGTTACCGCCATCACGCCAATGTTCTCGGCGTAGGTGGTGACACCGCTGCCGCCCACCGACCCGGAGAGCATCGTCGCCAGGCCATCCCCGACAAACGCGCGCCCCATATACGGATCCATACTGCGCCCGGTCATGCCCGCCACGGCCTTCAGATGCCCTAAATTCTCCGCCACCAGGATCACCGCGACAGGGGCGATAAGCATCATCGCCTGCGTGTTAAAGGTTGGCGACGTGATCTGCGGCAGACCGAACCAGGCAGCCTGATGGAGCAGGGTAAAGTCGACAGGCTTGCCGAAGCCAAAGACATTGGCCAGCAGGGCGTAGATCAGACAGGCCACAATCAGCCCGACCAGAATCAGCAGGCGCTGGACCATGCCGCGGGTGAATACCGCCACCAGACCGATACACAGCACGGTGATCACCGCCATCCAGCTTTCAAACGGCGAGCCGGAGACACTCTTCACGGCAATTGGCGCCAGATTCAGACCGATCGCCATTACCACCGCGCCGGTAACCACCGGCGGCATCATGCGCTCGATCCAGCGGGTCCCGATCTTCATCACCACGATGCCGATCAGGGTATAGACCAGACCACAGGCGATAATGCCGCCAAGGGCGACGCTCAGGTTGGGGTTGATCCCCTGACCGTTAAATCCGGTGGTGGCGATGACCACGCCGACAAAGGCGGCGCTGGATCCCAGATAGCTGGGCACGCGCCCGCCGGTGACAAAAAAGAACAGCAGGGTACCAATGCCCGACATCAGGATGGAGAGATTGGGATCAAGCCCCATCAGCATCGGCATCAGCACCGTTGCGCCAAACATGGCGACCGCATGCTGAACGCCCATCACCAGGGTTTGCCCGAGCGGGAGTCGTTCGTCCGGCGCGACCACGCCAGGTTCTGTAGAGGTCGATTTCAACTGCCAGTGGGGAAATCCGAACATTGCCATGAGCTGCTTCCTTAAGAAGGGTTAACAGGCGGGTCGCATAAGCGCGTGGTAGCCGCGGTCAAACCACACCAGCCCTTGCGGGGCGGGGTGGCGGATAATGGACACGATGTCGCAAAACAGAATGTCGTGGGTGCCGACGCTGACCACCTGGCTGATACGGCAATCAAACGAGGCCAGCGCCTCCTCCAGACGCGGGCAGCCCGTCTCGCCCGTCTGCCAGCGGGCAGCGGAAAAGCGATCTTCCATCGGCGTTTTGCCGCCAAACAGGTTGGAGAGCGGCTCCTGTCCTGCGCTCAGGGTGTTGACGCACAGGGTGCGGTTTTCGCTAAACGTCGGCCAGACGGACGCGCCGCGGTTGAGACACACCAATAGCGTCGGGGGTGAGTCGGTGACGCTGCATACGGCGCTGGCGGTGAAGCCCGCTCTGCCAGCAGGGCCGTCGGTGGTGATGATATTGACCGCCGCGCCCACACAGGCCATGGCATCGCGAAAGGTTTGTTTATCGGGTGTCGTCATGGTGGCTCCTTACGCCAGCCCGCAGGCGTCTTCAAAGGTCAGGCGCGGCAGGCGGCCGTAGAGTTTGCCCACATCGCCATAGCCGATATTGATCAGCAGATTGCTTTTCAGCAGCGTGCCGGTGAAAAAGGCCTCATCGACTTTTTGCCGGTCAAAGCCGGACATCGGGCCGGTGTCCAGCCCCAGTGCACGACAGGCAAAGATGAGATAAGCGGCCTGCATAGAGCTGTTGCGAAAGGCGGTCTCTTCAGCGTGCGCGGGGCTGGTGGTAAACCAGCTCTTCGCATCCCCGTGCGGGAACAGTTCAGGCAGACGCTCATAGAATTCCGTGTCCCACGCCACAATCGCGGTGACCGGTGCGGTGAGGGTTTTCTCCAGGTTGCCGCTGGAGAGCGCCGGGCGCAGCTTCTCTTTTCCCTCTGCGCTGCGCACAAACACAATACGGGCCGGGGAGCAGTTGGCGGAGGTGGGCCCCCATTTCATCAGGTCGTAGATCTCGCGCAGCGTCTCGTCGCTGACCGGTCTGTCCAGCCAGCCGTTGTGGGTGCGTGCGCCGGTGAACAGTGATTCCAGCGCGGCAGGGGTAATGGCTTCGCTCATCGAAACTCCTTATAAAGCGGGTTCATGGCTGTGCAGCAGGCTGGCAAGCCCGTTCAGCAGCAAGGTGTTAAAGGTCTCAGGCTCGGTGACGTTGCAGGCATGCCCTCCCTGGCGCATCACCGCGCTGCGGCTGTGCGGGATCGCGTCCTGCAGCTCGGACGAGCAAACAGAGGGCACCAGCATGTCGTCGGCGGAACAGATAATGTGAACCGGGCAGGTAATGCGGGCGGCATGGCGGCTGAAGTCGGCCTTTTTCAGCGCGTTCAGCCTGCGCAGCAGGTTGGTTTTACCCTGAAAGTGCGCCAGCCCCAGCGCTTCTTCCGCCTCCAGACGCGGCGCGCGGGCGGCCATCCAGTCTGCCGGATAGAGAAACAGCGGCTGTGCCTCTACCCACGCCTGCGCGCCACCGGCATGCAGCAGCCGTTCGCGGATCTGAAAGCAGCGTCGGGTATGAGCATTCAGCGTCAGCCAGCCGTTGACGCACACCAGCGCTGTGAGGGCATCGGCGTTGTCGATCGCCAGCTGCAGGCCGATCAGCGCCCCCAGCGCATGGCCGACCACGCAGTAGCGGGTGATGCCGAACGCGGCCAGGGCTTGTGCCAGCTCACCGGCCATTTGCGCCAGGGTGTAATCTTCCGGCAGGGTGTCAGGGTTATTGCCGGTGCCACGCTGGTCGTAACAGACCACCTGGTACTCCTGTTCCAGCGCGGCTAACTGGGGTAACCAGTAGCTGCCGCCCCCGCCGAGTCCGGCAATCAGCACCACGACGGGCGCGCCGTCAAACGGGGGCGGTGAGACGGAGAGCTTCATGGCAGCCTCACTTTCCAATGTGCGCAACGGTGGCGATTTCAACCAGCGCGTCCGGCTTCACCAGCCCGCACTGAATGCAGAAGCGGGCCGGTTTATCGCCGGGGAAAAACTCCGCGTAGATCTCGTTAATCGCGGCGTAGTTTTTCCAGTCGGTGATAAAGATGCTGTTGAACGTCACATCCTCCATCGTGCCACCCGCGGTTTCGATCACGGTCTTGATCGTCTCCAGCACGTGGCGCGTTTGCGCCTTTGGGTCGTTGATAAACACCACGTTGTTGTCTTTATCAAACGGCAGGGTGCCGGAGACGTACACCACGCCATCGGCGAGCGTACCGGGGACAAACGGCGCAATCGGCGTGCTGGTGCCCGGTGGAATAATCACGGATTTCGGCATGGTCTCTCTCCTCAGGCGATACGGGCTAACGGTGGCGTCAGGGCGTCACAAAAATCGGCGACGTTACTGACCCAGCCAAAAAAGGTTTCGATATTGAACAGCGCCGCTTTCTGGGCAAATTCCGGCCCCGCCTGATGGGTGGCGTCTTCCAGCACCACGCCGAAATACTCCAGGAAGAAGCCGTCGCGCAGGGTCGACTCCACGCAGACGTTGGTGGCAATGCCGGTAAAGACCAGATGACGAATGCCGCGGCTGCGCAGCAGGCTGTCGAGCGGGGTGTTGAAAAAGCCGCTGTAGCGCGGTTTGGGCAGCACGATATCGCCCGCCTCTGGCACCAGTTCATCCACCAGCTGATAATCCCAGCCGCCTTTCGCCAGCAGCTTGCCCTGCAGTTCGGGCCGTTTGCGCATGGTTTTCAGGGCGTTCGATTTGTGGAAATTGGGCGAGCCGGGGCCACCGGCTTCCACGTACTGATCGTCCCAGCCGTTCTGGAACCAGATGATGAGCATCCCGGCGGCGCGTGCGGCGGCAACGGCGGTTTTGATGTTCTCAATCACCGGCCGGGTGGCGGAGACGTCAAACCCTGCCAGATCCAGATAACCGCCGGGGCTGGCGTAGGCGTTTTGCATATCCACCACAATCAGCGCGCTCTGCTGTGGCGAAAAAGTGATGGCTTCCGGACGAGCGTTAAGGGTTGTCATTACGCCACCTCCCTGGTGATGGCAGGAATGTGGGCGCGGCACTGCATCAGCGGCTGAATGCGCTCGCCGAAGGTCTCCACGCCGGTGAGGAAATCGTCGAAGGTCAGCAGCACGCCTTCCGCGCCGGGAACGGCGGCTACTTCGTCAAGCATTCTGGCGACGCTGGCATACGAGCCGACGAGCGTGCCCATGTTGATATTGACGGCAGAGGTCGGGTCGGCCATCTGGCGCACGTTGGTGTCTGCACCTGAACGGGTGTCTTTCTGGCTCTGCTCGGTGAGCCAGCTCAGGGCGTCGTCGTCGGCCCCGTCCTTATAACACTCCCATTTGGCGCGCGCGGCCTCGTCAGTTTCGTCGGCAATGACCATAAACAGCACGTAAGATCCCACATCGCGCCCGGTTTTTTCGGCGGCCTCTTTCATACGTGCGGCGGTTGGGGCAAAAGCGGCGGGGGTGTTGACCCCTTTACCGAAACAGAAGTTGAAGTCGGCGTATTTTGCCGAGAATGCCATTCCCGCGTCGCTCTGTCCGGCGCAGATCACCTTCATGGGCACCGACGGCTGCGGGCTGACGCGACAGTCGTTCATCGTGAAGTAGTCGCCTTTGAAATCGCTCTTACCGGTGCCCCACAGATCGCGCAGCACCTGCACGTATTCGGTGAGGTACTCATAACGGCGCGAGAAGTACTCATCTCCCGGCCAGAGCCCCATCTGGTCGTACTCCGGCTTTTGCCAGCCGGTGACCAGGTTAACGCCAAAGCGCCCCCCGGAGATGGAGTCGATCGTAGAGGCCATCCTCGCGACGATGGCCGGCGGCAGAGTGAGCGTGGCGGCGGTCGCGTAAATCTGAATCCGTGACGTCACCGCCGCCAGGCCAGCCATCAGGGTGAAGGACTCCAGATTGTGATCCCAGAATTCGGTTTTGCCGCCAAAGCCGCGCAGCTTGATCATCGAAAGTGCAAAGTCGAAATGGTAGTGCTCCGCTTTTTGCACGATGGCCTTGTTCAGCTCAAAGGTCGGCATGTATTGCGGGGCAGTGGTCGAGATAAGCCAGCCGTTGTTGCCGATGGGTACAAATACGCCAATTTTCATCACGAACCTCTCTTCACTACGTTGCAGGTGAACAGGGTTTTGCAAAGGCGGTGCCAGTTTTTAAAATGGCTTTGTTATTAACGTGTTAATCAATGGTTGGTGAATTGAGCGCGACAAAAGTGGACTAACTGGTCAAAAACATTGCACACAAAACAGGCATTCATGCGCGATGGGAGTGCAGAATGTCGTGGCGAGGCGGGGGTTTTGCTATGCTGATGGCAACGCAGAATAAGGAGAGCGGGATGACACAAGGCGCAGTGAAAACAGCAGGTAAACGTTCGCAGGCGGTGAGCGCCAAAAAACACGCCATCCTCAGTGCGGCGCTGGAGACCTTTTCGCAGTTTGGCATTCACGGCACGCGCCTGGAGCAGGTGGCGGAGCAGGCCGGGGTATCCAAAACCAATCTGCTCTATTACTACCCGTCGAAAGAGGCGCTGTACGTGGCGGTGATGCAGCAGATCCTGGATATCTGGCTGGCGCCGCTGAAAGCCTTTCGTCAGGAGTTCACCCCGCTGGTGGCGATCAAAGAGTACATTCGCCTGAAGCTGGAGGTCTCCCGTGATTATCCGCAGGCATCCAGGCTGTTCTGTCTGGAGATGCTGCAGGGTGCGCCGCTGCTGAAGGCCGAATTGACGGGTGATTTGAAACAGCTGGTGGACGATAAATCCGCGATCATCGCCGGATGGGTCGCCAGCGGCAAACTGGCACCTGTCGATCCGCAGCATCTGATCTTTATGATTTGGGCCGCCACTCAGCACTACGCTGACTTTGCGGCCCAGGTGGAAGCGGTGACCGGGAAAACCCTTCAGGACGAAACGTTCTTCCAGAGCACCCTCGAAAACGTGCAGCGGATGATTATTGAAGGGATCCGCGTGCGCTAGTTTCCCTCACCCCAACCCTCTCCCACAGGGAGAGGGAATAGTTCCGTGCCTCGTCAGCCCGGCGGGAGAGGACAGCTTAAGTCGCCCTCTTCACACTGCATCAGCGAGGCCAGAAACGCCTCGCGTTCCACGGTTTTCTCTGTCAGGCACTGACTAATGATCATAGGCTGCACGCTGCCCCCCTCGGTACCGGAACCGATAAAGTTGCAGTCTGCATCGCGCAGGGCAATCCACGCCTGCTGCGCCTTTTTCAGCAGGTCACGCTGTGGGGCCGCCGCACGTTTAATGGCGGCCTGATAAGTCTGGTTGAGCTTTTTATCGGCAGCCTGGTACTGCTGCGCGCTACAGGTATTCAGTTCAAGCTGGGTGGTCGCTTTGTCGCACTCGTCGGCCAGCGCGCTGGCGCTGAGCAGCAGTGCTGCACCTGCGATAATAAATCGTTTCATACACTCCCCAATAAAATAAGGCTCCGTCTCCGGAGCCTTATTAGCACAGCGTTAGCCGATTGTCATCAGGCTGGCGTTACCCCCCGCCGCCGCGGTGTTGACGCTGAGCGAGCGCTCCACGTACAGGCGCTCCAGCAGCAGGTTGGTTTCACCGCGGGCGAAGCCCTGCACGGAAACGATGGCACCGCTGCGGGCCGCAACCTGCTCGCACAGTTCGCGCAGCTGATCGGAATCACCGTGGTAGATAACCGCGTCAAATGGCTGCGCAAGCAGGGCATCAGGCTTGGCAAAGTGAATGCGGGCAGAAACCGCTTTCGGCAACTGCTTCGCCAGATCGCGGTGCAGACCCTCTTCCGGCCACAGCACTTCGCAACCCGTTGCCATCGCGGCGGCCAGCTGAACCAGCGCATCCTGTTCGTTATCCGCCACGCACAGCACGCGCTCGCGCGGCATTAGCGTCCAGGTGTTGCGTTCGCCGGTAGGCCCCGGCAGCAGACGCTGCGTGCCAGCCTGCGCCAGCTCGCCGTACTGCTGTGCGACAGCGCGCAGCTCAGGACGTTTTTCCGCCCAGGTGATGAGGGCTTCCAGCGGCTGCGTCAGCACGGTTTTCAACTGCGCGTCCACCGGATAGTCTGCATCCTGGCGTGCCAGCGTTACGCCCAGCGCGTTCTCCGGACGGTTTGCCAGCAGACGGTACAGGTAGAGCGGACCGCCCGCTTTTGGACCGGTGCCGGAGAGCCCCTCGCCGCCGAACGGCTGTACGCCCACGACCGCACCCACCATGTTGCGGTTGACGTACAGGTTGCCCACTTTGGCGCTGCCGGTGACCTGGGCGATGGTTTCGTCGATGCGGGTATGCACGCCGAGCGTCAGGCCATAGCCGGAGGCGTTGATCTGCTCGATCAGCGCGTTCAGGTTGTTACGGTTGTAACGCACCACGTGCAGCACCGGACCGAAGACCTCTTTTTTCAGCTCGTCGAAGCTTGCCAGTTCAATCAGCGTTGGCGGCACAAAGGTGCCGGTCTGCCACTCGCGGGCATCTTCGCTATTTTCACGCACGGCCTGGAACACTGGACGGCCCTTGGCACGCATGGCCTGAATGTGGTTTTCAATGTTGGCTTTGGCTTCCGCGTCGATCACCGGCCCGATATCGGTGGTGAGACGGCCCGGGTTACCCATGCGGCACTCGGCCATGGCACCACGCAGCATCTTCAGCGTGTGGTCGGCCACGTCGTCCTGCAGGCACAGCACGCGCAGGGCGGAGCAGCGCTGGCCGGCGCTATCGAAGGCCGAGGCCAGCACGTCAACCACCACCTGCTCGGTGAGGGCAGAGGAGTCAACAATCATGGCGTTCATGCCGCCGGTTTCCGCGATGAGCGGTGTTGGGCGGCCCTGGGCATCCAGACGGGTGGCGATGTTACGCTGCAGCAGGGAGGCCACTTCGGTGGAGCCGGTAAACATCACGCCACGCACGCGGTTATCCGCGGTGAGCTTCGCACCCACCGTTTCACCCCGGCCTGGCAGCAACTGCACCACGCCCGCCGGTACGCCCGCTTCCAGCAGGATGTTAATGCCCTGAGCGGCAATCAGCGGGGTTTGCTCCGCCGGTTTGGCCAGCACGCTGTTGCCTGCGGCAAGCGCGGCGGCAATCTGGCCGGTGAAGATCGCCAGCGGGAAGTTCCACGGGCTGATACAGACCACCGGGCCAAGCGGACGGTGCGTTTCGTTATCGAAATCGTCGCGCACCTGGCCTGCGTAGTAGTGCAGGAAGTCCACGGCCTCGCGGACTTCGGCGATAGCGTTACTGAAGGTTTTCCCCGCTTCACGCACCAGGATACCGATGAGCGACTGCATCTGATCTTCCATCAGCACCGCGGCGCGTTCCAGAATGGCGGCACGCTCCTGCGGCGGGGTGGCGAACCAGATTGGCGCGTTGTTTACCGCGCTCTCCAGCGCCTGATCCACTTCCGCTTCCGTGGCTTCACGCACGTAGCCAACAATATCTTTTGGCTCTGCCGGGTTGATCACCGGCTGCATCTCGCCGTCTGCGACCGGCTGTTCCAGCATCGGTTTGGCCTGCCATTTCTGCAGTGCGCTGTTGAGCAGGGCAGAAGAGAGGGACGCCAGGCGGTGTTCGTTAGCGAGATCCAGGCCCGCCGAGTTGATGCGGCCTTTGCCGTACAGCTCGCGCGGCAGGGCAATCTTCGGATGCGGCAGACCAATCTGGCCTTCCTGAGCCGCCATTTTCTCAACGGCCTGCACCGGATCGGCAACCAGTTCGTCCAGCGGCAGGGTGGTATCGGCAATACGGTTAACGAAGGAGGTGTTCGCTCCGTTCTCCAGCAGACGACGCACCAGGTACGCCAGCAGGGTTTCATGGGTACCCACCGGGGCATAAATACGGCACGGACGGTTCAGTTTGCCCTCGGCCACTTTACCGGTGACCTGCTCGTACAGCGGTTCACCCATGCCGTGCAGGCACTGGAATTCGTACTGGCCCGGATAGTAGTTCTGTCCGGCCAGGGTGTAGATCGCCGCCAGGGTGTGGGCGTTGTGGGTAGCGAACTGCGGGTAGATCAGGTTCGGTACGCCGAGCAGCTTTTTCGCACAGGCGAGGTAAGAGACATCGGTATAAACCTTGCGGGTGTAAACCGGATAGCCTTCCAGACCTTCCATCTGGGCGCGTTTGATCTCGCTGTCCCAGTAGGCACCTTTGACCAGACGGATCATCAGACGACGACGGCTGCGGCTGGCCAGGTCAATCAGGTAATCAATAACGAACGGGCAACGTTTCTGGTAGGCCTGAATAACAAAGCCAATTCCGTTCCAGCCTGCCAGCTCCGGCTCGAAGCACAGTTTTTCCAGCAGATCGAGCGAGATCTCCAGGCGGTCTGCCTCTTCGGCGTCAATGTTGATGCCAATGTCATACTGACGCGCCAGCAGGGTCAGGGATTTCAGGCGCGGGTATAGCTCTTCCATCACCCGGTCGTACTGCGCGCGGCTGTAGCGCGGGTGCAGGGCGGAGAGCTTGATTGAGATGCCCGGACCTTCATAAATACCGCGGCCGTTAGAGGCTTTACCGATGGCGTGGATCGCCTGCTGGTAAGAGACCATGTAGGCCTGCGCGTCGGCAGCGGTCAGGGCCGCTTCACCCAGCATGTCGTAAGAGTAGCGGAACCCTTTATCTTCCAGCTTGCGGGCGTTGGCCAGCGCTTCGGCGATGGTTTCCCCGGTAACAAACTGCTCGCCCATCAGACGCATCGCCATATCCACGCCTTTGCGGATCAGCGGCTCGCCGCTCTTACCGATGATACGGTTCAGGGAGCGGGAGAGGTTGGCTTCATTGTGGGTCGAGACCAGTTTGCCGGTAAACAGCAGACCCCAGGTGGCGGCGTTAACGAACAGCGACGGGCTGCGGCCAATGTGTGACTGCCAGTTGCCGTTGCTGATTTTGTCGCGGATCAGCGCATCGCGGGTGGCTTTATCCGGAATACGCAGCAGCGCTTCCGCCAGACACATCAGCGCCACGCCCTCCTGCGAAGAGAGGGAAAACTCCTGCAGCAGGCTCTGCACCATACCGGCCCGGCCGCTGGCGGTTTTTTGATTACGCAGCTTGTCGGCCAGTTGATACGCCAGGCTGTGCGCCTGCGCGGCGACGGCTTCTGGCAGGCGAGCCTGTTCCAGCAGCATTGGCACAGCGTCGGTTTCAGCACGGCGGTACGCGCCGGTAATGGCGGCACGGCTGACGGATTGCGGCAGGATCTGCTCGGCGAACTCGAGGAACGGTTGGTGATTCTCCTCGGCCGCGACGGTGGCGTCATCGCTTTCATTGGCGGCACCCGCCAGCAGGGCGGGCAGCTCAGGCAGACCCTCGTCGCTCTCAAGCCGTTCGAGATAGTTAAAAATCGCCTGCTTGATTAGCCAGTGCGGCGTGCGGTCAATGCGGGTTGCTGCGGTCTTAATCCGTTCGCGGGTTGCGTCATCCAGCTTAACCCCCATGGTGGTCATGCCCATGCCAAAACTCCTGTTGTTCTTTCATGATGTTCGGTGGTTAGCCTGAAATATCCACCATGTTGCAACTTTGTGCAACCGTGTTAAATGTGACCCGGCTTGCAAGCTGAAAAATGAATGGATTGTTAACCGATGGTTAGCTGGAAAAAAGCGCTGGCTTCTGCATGGGAAGCCTGTTTTTATGCGGTACTTAACACTTTTAAAAGGTGCAACCCGTATAAATGTGAGCGAGTGCAACCTATAGGAAAGACATATAAAACCAGGGATGAATTTGATGTAAATGCAGTGTTAAATCGTTTGTGTGCGAGCACTGCTTACGGCAGGATACGCGCGGCCAACAGAAACACATACACACATCACCCCGTTCCGGTGATGACATAACAAAGGCAACCCGGACGGTTGTCGCTCGACTTTTGGAGAATTTGAATGGCAATTAGCACACCGATGCTGGTGACATTTCTCGTTTATATATTTGGCATGATCCTGATAGGGTTTTTGGCATGGCGTTCAACAAAGAACTTTGATGACTACATTCTGGGTGGCCGCAGTTTAGGCCCGATGGTGACCGCGCTCTCTGCGGGGGCATCGGACATGAGTGGCTGGCTGTTGATGGGGCTGCCGGGGGCGATTTTCATCTCCGGTATTTCTGAAAGCTGGATCGCTATTGGCCTGACCGTTGGGGCGTGGATTAACTGGAAGCTGGTGGCGGGCCGTCTGCGCGTGCATACCGAAGCGAACAACAACGCCCTGACGCTGCCGGATTACTTCACCGGCCGTTTCGAAGATAACAGCCGCATCCTGCGCATTATCTCGGCGGTGGTGATCCTGCTGTTCTTCACGATCTATTGTGCCTCCGGCATTGTGGCCGGTGCGCGTCTGTTCGAAAGCACCTTCGGCATGAGCTATGAAACCGCCCTGTGGGCCGGTGCGGCGGCAACCATCCTCTATACCTTCGTGGGTGGGTTCCTGGCGGTAAGCTGGACCGACACCGTGCAGGCGAGCCTGATGATCTTCGCCCTGATCCTGACCCCGGTAATTGTGATTTTCACCGTCGGCGGTCTTGGCGATTCGCTGGAAGTGATCAAGCAGAAGAGCATTGAAAACGTCGATATGCTCAAAGGGCTGAACTTTGTTGCCATCGTCTCCCTGATGGGCTGGGGTCTGGGCTACTTCGGTCAGCCGCACATCCTGGCGCGCTTTATGGCGGCCGATTCTCACCACACCATCGTTCATGCGCGTCGCATCAGTATGACGTGGATGATCCTCTGTCTGGCAGGGGCGTGCGCGGTGGGCTTCTTTGGCATCGCATACTTCAGCAATAACCCGGCGCAGGCGGGCGCGGTAAACCAAAACGCCGAGCGCGTG
Organism: Enterobacter sp. WCHEn045836; assembly: GCF_003965585.1. Lineage (NCBI taxonomy): Bacteria > Pseudomonadati > Pseudomonadota > Gammaproteobacteria > Enterobacterales > Enterobacteriaceae > Enterobacter > Enterobacter sp. WCHEn045836. The sequence goes on along the minus strand of NZ_RXPT01000010.1, from coordinate 206,654 downwards.
TTTATCGAGCTGGCACAAATCCTGTTTAACCCGTGGATTGCCGGTATTCTGCTCTCTGCCAATCTGGCGGCGGTAATGTCGACCCTGAGCTGCCAGCTGCTGGTCTGCTCCAGTGCGATCACAGAAGACCTCTACAAGGCTTTCCTGCGTAAAGGCGCGAGCCAGAAAGAGCTGGTGTGGGTAGGGCGCTTTATGGTGCTGCTGGTGGCGCTGGTGGCGATTGCGCTGGCGTCTAACCCGGAAAACCGCGTGCTGGGTCTGGTGAGCTACGCGTGGGCGGGCTTTGGTGCGGCGTTTGGGCCGGTGGTGCTGTTCTCCGTGATGTGGTCACGTATGACCCGTAACGGCGCGCTGGCGGGGATGATTATTGGTGCAGTGACCGTTATCGTCTGGAAACAGTTCGCGTGGCTGGGCCTGTACGAAATCATCCCGGGCTTCATCTTCGGCAGTATCGGTATTGTGGTCTTCAGCCTGCTGGGTAAAGCGCCGTCTGCCTCCATGCAGAAACGCTTTGCAGAAGCGGATGCCCATTACCACACTGCGCCGCCGACGAAGCTCCAGGCTGAGTAATTTTTCTTCCTGCACACTGTAAGCCGGGTGAGCGTCAGCGCCACCCGGCTTTTTTCTTGCCAAAATCCGTAATTTACGGTGATATCGCTGCACTTATAACAATGAGGATAGCGAAGCATGACAATCAAAACAGGGTTAATGGTAGCGGCATTAATGATGCTGGTGGGCTGCACGGCGCCGTCGCAGCCTACGGCGTCAGAGACCTGCAAAGCGGACAACCAGATGCAGCAGACCACGCTCTATTTCGGCTTAAATCGTCCTGCCGGAGCGCAGATCACCCCCAACGAGTGGCAGCAGTTTGTTGACCAGGACGTCACGCCGCGTTTTCGCGATGGCTTAACGGTGTTTGATGCGCGTGGACAGTGGCTGGGCAACGACGGGAAAGTGGCACGCGAACCGAGCAAGGCGTTGATGCTGATCCACGGAAAAGATGCGCAGAGCGAGAAAAACATTGAAGCGTTACGTGGGATTTATAAATCCCGCTTCGCGCAGGAATCGGTGATGCGGGTCGATCAGCCGGTGTGCGTGCAGTTTTAATGAAAACGGCGGGATAACCCGCCGTTGTTGTATCGTAGGCCGGGATCGCTGCGCGCCACCCGGCATCACATCACAATACCAGGCCCGCAAAGCTCGCCGACAGCAAACTCACCAGCGTCGCGCCATACACCAGACGCAGACCAAACCGCGAGACCACGTTCCCCTGCTGCTCGTTCAGGCCCTTGATTGCGCCAGCGACAATACCGATGGAGGCGAAGTTAGCAAACGACACCAGGAACACGGATAAAATCCCCAGTCCGCGCGGTGACATCTGATGCGCAATTTTTTGCAGCTCAATCATTGCCACAAATTCATTCGCTACCAGTTTGGTTGCCATAATACTGCCGGCATTTAAGGCATCACTCAGCGGAATACCCACCAGCCACGCCAGCGGATAAAACACATAGCCCAGGATCTGCTGGAAGCTCATGCCAAATATGCTGGAGAAAAGGGCGTTGATGGCGCTAATAAGGGCAATGAAGCCAATCAGCATCGCCAGAATAATCATCGCCACTTTAAAACCAGCCAGAATATACTCGCCCAGCATTTCGAAGAAGCTCTGGGATTCGTGCAGTTTTTCGAGCTTAATATCCGGCTCCGCTTCCGGGCGCACCGGGTTGATGACGGAGAGAATAATGAAGGTGCTGAACATGTTGAGAACGAGCGCCGCTACCACAAATTTAGCGTCGAGCATGGTCATATAGGCACCGACAATCGACAGGGAGACGGTCGACATGGCCGTGGCCGCCATGGTGAACAGACGACGTGACGAGAGATCGCCCAGTACGCCCTTGTAGGCAATGAAGTTTTCAGACTGTCCGAGGATCAGCGAGCTTACCGCGTTAAAGGATTCCAGCTTGCCCATACCGTTCAGTTTCGACAGCAGTGTCCCGATCACCCGAATAAAAATCGGCAGAATGCGCCAGTGCTGAAGAATACCAATCAGTGCGGAAATAAAGATAATCGGGCACAGTACGCCGAGGAAAATGAACGCCAGTCCTTTTTCACCCATTCCGCCAAAGACGAAATTGGTCCCTTCGCTGGCAAATTTCAGCAGCGATTCAAAGAAACCGGATACGTATTTAATCAGGAATAACCCGCTTTCGGCATGCAGGAAAAAGAATGCCAGTGCGATTTCAATAACGATCAGCTGTAAAACAAAGCGAATGCGAATTTTTCGGCGGTCAAAACTCGTAAGCCAGGCAAGCGCAAGAATAATCACCAGCGCCAGCAGGAAATGGACAATCTTAAACATGGTTTATTTTCGGTTAGTTTGCGAGGCGGATATTTAGCCACAGCGCTGATTAACCGTAAATGGGCATTTTCGTTATAACTTATAAACCTGAACGTTACGAGCGTAACTATTACCCCGCGATGCGTTTACAACTCGTCATCAAAACACCACACATTTCGCTTGTTTTTCTTATCGCCGTAATGATAATCACTATCACAAGAATTTACCTTTCTTTGCATCAGTTGACCGCGATAAACATTTAAGGTGTCGGCATGTTTGTTCCATTTCTCATAATGTTACGGGAAGGCCTCGAAGCGGCCCTCATTGTTAGCCTCATCGCCAGTTATCTGAAGCGAACCCAGCGTGGACGCTGGATTGGCGTGATGTGGATAGGGGTTTTCCTCGCCGCGGCGCTCTGTCTGGGCCTGGGGATTCTGATCAATGAAACCACCGGTGAATTCCCGCAGAAAGAACAGGAGCTGTTCGAAGGTATCGTTGCCGTGATTGCGGTCGTGATCCTCACCTGGATGGTGTTCTGGATGCGTAAAGTCTCGCGTAACGTGAAGGTGCAGCTGGAGCAGGCGGTAGATAACGCCCTGCAGAAGGGAAATCATCACGGCTGGGCGCTGATCATGATGGTCTTTTTCGCCGTGGCGCGTGAAGGCCTGGAATCCGTTTTCTTTCTGCTGGCCGCCTTTCAGCAGGATGTGGGGATCTGGCCACCGCTGGGGGCGATGCTGGGGCTGGCAACGGCCGTGGTGCTCGGCTTCCTGCTCTACTGGGGCGGCATTCGCCTGAACCTGGGGGCGTTCTTTAAATGGACCAGCCTGTTCATTTTGCTGGTGGCCGCAGGGCTGGCAGCAGGGGCGATCCGCGCTTTCCATGAGGCGGGTCTGTGGAACCACTTCCAGGATGTGGCGTTCGATCTCAGTAACGTTCTTTCTACCCATTCACTGACCGGCACGCTGCTCGAAGGGATCTTCGGCTACCAGGAAACGCCAAGCGTCAGCGAAGTGGCGATGTACTTTATCTATCTCATTCCGGCGCTGGCGCTGTTCTTTATGCCATCGCGCCCCAGCGCTCAGCCGTCGCGGACTGCGCCCTGATGTGCTTACTGTAGTTACAACATACTTTTAAAAGGGAAGGGTCATGGCAATTCAATTTCGTCGTAGTGCGTTACAGGTTGGTGTGGCAGCGCTTGTTGCTTCTGCCTTCGCCGCTCAGGCTGCTGATATTCCACAGGTTAAGGTGACAGTGAATGATAAGCAGTGTGAGCCGATGACCATTACGGTCAACAGCGGTAAGACACAATTTATTATTCAGAACCACAGCCAGAAAGCGCTGGAGTGGGAAATTCTCAAAGGCGTGATGGTCGTGGAAGAGCGCGAAAATATCGCGCCGGGCTTTAGCCAGAAAATGACGGCTAACCTGCAGCCGGGCGAATATGACATGACCTGCGGTCTGCTGACCAACCCTAAGGGTAAGCTCATCGTCAAGGGAAATGCCACAGCGGATGCCGCAAAAGGCACGGCTCTGCTGAGCCTGGGCGATGCCATCACCGCCTATAAAGCGTATGTCACCAAAGAGACGGCAGACCTGGCGGCGGGAACCAAAGCCTTTACGGATGCGGTGAAAGCGGGCGATCTCGAAAAAGCGAAATCCCTGTATGCGCCAACCCGTCAGCACTATGAGCGCATTGAGCCGATTGCGGAGTTGTTCTCCGATCTTGATGGCAGCATTGATGCCCGTGAAGACGATTACGAGCAGAAAGCGGCCGATCCAAAATTCACCGGCTTCCACCGTCTGGAGAAAGCCCTGTTTGGCGATAACTCCACCAAAGGGATGGAGAAGTATGCCGATCAGCTCAACAGCGACGTGCTGGAGCTGCAAAAGCGCATCAGCGAGCTCGCCTTCCCGCCGTCAAAAGTGGTGGGCGGCGCGGCCGGACTGATTGAAGAAGTGGCCGCCAGCAAAATCAGCGGTGAAGAAGATCGCTACAGCCACACTGACCTGTGGGATTTCCAGGCGAACGTCGATGGCGCGCAGAAAATTGTTAACCTGCTGCGCCCTCAGCTGCAGAAAGAGAACAGCGAGTTGCTGGCAAAAGTGGATGCCAACTTTAAGAAAGTCGACACCATTCTGGCGAAGTACCGCACCAAAGACGGGTTTGAAACCTACGATAAACTGACCGACGCCGATCGTAATGCGCTGAAAGGCCCGATTACCACCCTGGCGGAAGATCTCTCCCTGCTGCGTGGCGTACTGGGTCTGGACTAAGCACGATGAACAAGCATGACGAATACGACGTGGCGGAACCTTCACGTCGTCGGTTGTTGAAAGGGGTAGGGGCGCTGGGGGGCGCATTTGCCCTGGCCGGAGGGTGTCCGGTGGCGCATGCGGCAAAACCGCAAAGTGCACCCGGCACGCTGTCACCGAATGCCCGTATGGAGACGCAGCCGTTCTATGGTGAGCATCAGGCGGGCATTCTGACGCCACAGCAGGCCGCCATGATGCTGGTGGCCTTTGATTCGCTGGCAAGTGATAAAGCTGACCTGGAGCGTCTGTTCCGCCTGCTGACCACCCGCATCGCGTTTCTGACTGCCGGGGGGCCGGCACCGGAAACGCCTAACCCGCGTCTGCCGCCCATGGACTCGGGGATCTTAGGGCCGTTTATCGCTCCGGATAACCTGACCATTACGGTGTCGCTGGGCGAATCGCTGTTTGATGCGCGCTACGGGCTGGCAAAACAGAAGCCGAAAGCGCTGCAAAAAATGACGCGTTTCCCGAATGACTCGCTGGACGCGGCTCTGTGCCACGGCGATCTGCTCCTGCAGATCTGTGCCAATACGCAGGACACGGTGATCCACGCCCTGCGGGATATTATCAAGCACACGCCGGATCTGCTGAGTGTGCGCTGGAAGCGGGAAGGGTTTATCTCTGACCATGCTGCCCGCAGCAAAGGCAAAGAGACGCCGGTTAACCTGCTGGGCTTTAAGGACGGCACTGCCAACCCGGACAGCAGCAATAGCGCGCTAATGAAAGAGGTGGTGTGGGTGACAGCCGATCAGGGCGAGCCAGCATGGGCCGTGGGCGGGAGCTATCAGGCGGTGCGGGTGATTCAGTTCCATGTGGAATTCTGGGATCGCACGCCGCTCAAAGAGCAGCAGACGATCTTTGGCCGTGACAAGCAGAGCGGGGCACCGCTTGGCATGAAACACGAACATGATGTGCCGGATTACGCCAGCGATCCCAATGGCGATACCATTGCGCTGGATAGCCATATCCGTCTGGCGAACCCGCGCACCAAAGAGACGCAGTCCAGCCTGATGATGCGCCGGGGCTATAGCTACTCGCTGGGGGTGACCAACTCGGGTCAGCTCGATATGGGGCTGCTGTTTGTCTGCTACCAGCACGATCTGGAGAAAGGCTTCCTCACCGTGCAGAAGCGGTTAAACGGTGAAGCGCTTGAAGAGTATATTAAACCTATCGGTGGCGGCTATTTCTTCGCGCTGCCAGGGGTACGCGATTCGAACACGTATCTCGCACAAGGGCTGATCGAAGCCTGATAATTGTCCCTGCGATAGTTCGCGGGGACATTATTTTTTCCTATGACTATCTCTCTGTTATATTTCTGTAATATTCCTGTATGAGACTGATTTCAACTGCAGGAGCAGTCTTAAAAGTTGCAGTCAGGTAAAATAAATGTTGCATTTATGATAACTCCTGATGTACTTAAGATAAGACAGCGGTAGTTCCCGGCAGTGATGCTGAATCACTATGGAGATCGCGAATGGTTGCGTCCTGTACTGGACAAGGTAAACACAACAACCGCAGCACCCGGCGCGGAGGCTCAGACTCCGGCAGCGATTTCCTCACCACTAAATTCTCCCCTTCTACTCAGAAACCTGATTCTACCGACGTGCAGAATGGTGCGCGTAGCTATTCTGTTTCGTCATCCGGAAAGGCAAGCAATGGCTTACAAGGAAGCCAACCCTCTGATGTTCGTGCGCATAATCGTGCCGAAGCTGGCGCGTGTGATGAATACCAACAACTCAAGGTGCTATCCATGGGAAGACAAAAAGCAGTGATCAAAGCTCGTCGCGAAGCAAAACGTGTGCTGAGACGGGATTCACGTAGTCATAAACAGCGTGAAGAAGAATCGGTCACCTCGCTTGTGCAGATGAGTGGCGTAGAAGCAATTGGCATGGCGCGGGACAGCCGTGATAATTCCCCAATTGTGGCGCGCAATGAGGCTCAGGCGCACTACCTGAATGCTATCGAGAGTAAACAGCTCATCTTTGCAACCGGTGAAGCCGGATGCGGGAAAACCTGGATCAGTGCAGCCAAAGCAGCGGAAGCCCTGATCCATAAGGACGTGGAGAGAATTATTGTTACCCGTCCGGTACTGCAAGCTGATGAAGATCTCGGCTTCTTGCCCGGAGATATATCGGAAAAGTTTGCCCCTTACTTCAGGCCCGTTTATGACGTGCTGGTGAAGCGACTGGGTGCATCCTTTATGCAGTACTGCCTGCGACCAGAGATTGGCAAGGTGGAAATCGCGCCGTTCGCCTATATGCGCGGACGTACATTTGAAAATGCGGTCGTCATTCTTGACGAGGCTCAGAACGTGACCGCTGCGCAAATGAAGATGTTCTTAACGCGCCTCGGGGAGAACGTGACGGTTATCGTCAATGGCGATATTACCCAATGTGACCTGCCATCCGGCGTGAAATCCGGATTGAGCGACGCCATGTCACGTTTTGAGGAAGATGAGATGATTGGGGTGGTTCGCTTCACCAAAGATGACTGTGTGCGATCGGCGTTGTGTCAGCGCACGCTGCAAGTCTATTCCGACTGAAGGTAAAACATTACCGTTTTACCTCTCTTCAGTAATCCCTTCCCGGCGTAATGCCGGGAAGCTTCGTTTATTCCTGCTCTCACCTCGCGCGTGGTTATCTTTTAATAAAGCACCTGTCGTGCGGAATTCATCATTTCGGTATTGATTTCAGCGGTGGGTTTTTATCCCTCTCAGCGAAATGTGACGCGTATTTATAATATCCACAAAATACCCATGAATATCATGATCGCGCTAATTGTTCGTTCAAATTTAAACGTGAATGTTGTCACATAATGTTACTAAGTTGTAAAAATTAAGTTGGTGTCTTGTGGGTAATTATCTATGTTTCGTACTGATTCAAACAACATTCTAACAAGAAAATCCCATGGGGAACCGTTTCCCTGGAACATCACGTTGAGGGTCATACATGAACGAACTGGTTGGTGCAATTAACGGTGTTATCTGGAGCCCGGCGTTAATATTCTTATGTCTGGGTGTCGGTCTCTATTTCTCATTACGTAGTCGTTTTTTGCAGTTACGTCATATAAAACATATGATTACCTTGATGTTCCAGGGGCGTCCTACCGATGCCGGGGTATCGTCGTTCCAGGCACTGACGATGACGCTGGCAGGGCGAGTAGGGACCGGAAACATTGCTGGTGTCGCCACCGCCATCACCTTCGGGGGACCGGGCGCACTTTTCTGGATGTGGATGGTGGCGTTTTTAGGTGCCAGTTCAGCGTTTGTGGAATCTACGTTGGGCCAGGTTTATAAAGAAAAAATTAACGGTGAATATCGTGGAGGTCCTGCCTTTTATATCGAAAAAGGATTAGGGGTAAAATGGTATGCATGGTTATTTGCCGTCGTCACCATTTTCTCCTGCGGTCTATTAATGCCAGGGGTACAAGCAAACTCGATTGGTGCCAGTCTGGATATTGCTTTTGGACTTGATCCCAATGTCACGGCGGCATTACTGGCCGTACTGTTAAGCTTTATTATTTTCGGTGGCGTGAAAAGGATCGCCAGTTTTAGCAGCATGGTCGTTCCGTTTATGGCGCTCGGCTATATTATTGTGGCTTGCGTTATTATCGCGATTAATATTACCGAGCTTCCTGGTGTGATTCTGTTGATCTGGAAAAGTGCTTTTGGTCTTGAAGCTGGCTTTGGTGCTATCCTGGGTCAGGCTATCATGTGGGGCGTTAAGCGCGGCGTCTATTCCAACGAGGCGGCGCAAGGTACCGGCCCGCATGCATCATCCGCGGCGGCAGTGAGCCATCCGGTGAAACAGGGGCTGGTTCAGGCTTTCTCGGTCTATATCGATACGCTGTTTGTCTGCTCCGCGACCGGATTTATGCTGTTGATCACCGGTCTTTACAATGTTCAGGGTGTCGATGGCGCAGCCCTCTACACCGGTATTTCAGGCGTGGCGGCAGGGCCAGGCTATGTGCAGACGGCAATGGAAAGTATGATGCCAGGCTTTGGTAATTACTTTGTGGCTATTGCGCTGTTCTTCTTCGCCTTCACCACCATTATTGCCTATTACTATATTGCTGAAACCAATATCGCCTACATCAACCGTAAAATTCACCGTCCGTGGCTGACATTCTTGCTCAAATTATGTCTGATGGCTTCCACGGTTTACGGCACCGTCCGCACCGCGGATCTGGCATGGGGGCTGGGAGATATTGGGGTAGGGCTGATGGCATGGCTCAACATTATTGCCATTGTGCTTTTGCATAAAAAAGCGTTCGTCAGTCTGAAAGATTATGAAATTCAGAATGCGCAGGGACTGGATCCGCATTTTGACCCGATTCGCCTGGGGATTAAAAATGCCGATTACTGGCTGGAAGAGCGTAAAGATGAACCTGCTGCGAATCCAGAACAGACGACTTCTGTCGTGAGAGAGCAGAGCGCAGGAAAAGTGAACAATTAAGGGGGGAGCCCGTATTGCTATACGGGCTCAGACTGCTGGCAATGTGCGCTTTGTTGGTTTCGCCCAGTGGCGCTACGCTTGCACGGGCCTACGAGGCTTGTCGGCGAGATAAGGCGACTATAAAAGAAAAAAGCCCGTACTTTCGTACGAGCTCTTGTCTTGAATATGGCGGTGAGGGGGACCGCTAAATATGAATACAAAGATGTTCAATCTAATCCTGTAACCTAATAAAATTAAGCGTTTTTTCTTGATGCCTGTCCGATTGAAACCAATATAACCCTGACGAAACACACCACAGATGGCATACTGAATGGCATACCAGAAATGTGCAAGAATTTTTCATGGCATACTGGATGGCATACTGAAAACAGCAGGATTTTCCCTTTTATGGCACTACTTACTGACACTAAAGCCAGGCACATTAAACCTGATGACAGGCCGTTGCCTCATGGCGGAATTACGGGACTTACGCTTCATCCTTCATCAGTAAAGGGGAGGGGAAAGTGGGTTTTACGCTATGTAAGTCCTGTTACTCAAAAAAGACGAAATGCCGGACTGGGGACTTATCCCGAAATCGGTATCGCGGAAGCAGCACGTATGGCGCAGGCCATGCGCGAACAACTGGCGACTGGTGATGATCCGCTTGAGTTGAAAAAAGCCGAAGCTGAGAAGGTTATTATTCCGACATTTGAAGCAGCAGCGCGTCAGGTTCACGCTGAACTCTCGCCGGGATGGAAAAACCAGAAGCACATAAAGCAGTGGCTATCAACACTGGAGCAGTATGCGTTTCCGTCATTAGGAACTAAACCACTCGACCGCATCACGCCTGCTGATGTGGCAGAAACATTGCGCCCTGTGTGGCTCACGCTGGCAGAAACAGCCAGTCGCGTAAAACAGCGAATCCATGCGGTGATGCAATGGGGATGGGCTCACGGGCATTGTGTTGCCAATCCTGTTGATGTGGTTGACCATTTACTGCCGGTACAGGCGGGTATTAATGTAAGAACCGAGCACCAACCGGCGATGCCCTGGCGAAATGTTCCACTTTACGTGGCGACGAAAGTCTACAGTGACGAGCGCTATAACGTGACCCGTGCGTTGTTGCTGATTGTGATCCTTACCGGGGCGAGGTCAGGAGAAGCCCGAGGTATGCGCTGGCAGGAAGTTGATTTGGACAAGCGAATATGGATTGTTCCACCGGAAAGAATGAAGGCGGGGATTCAGCATCGTGTCCCATTATCATTGCAGGCTGTTGCTGTGCTTGAAAAAATGCAGGGTTTGCACGATGAGCTGGTCTTCCCCTCACCGCGAAAACAGATCGTATTGTCTGATATGGTGATGACCACTTTCCTGCGTAAAACAGGGGCTGTCAGCGATACGCCCGGACGACTCGCAACCGCTCATGGATTTCGTTCCAGTTTCAGGGACTGGTGCAGTGAGCAGGGAGTATCGCGGGATGTAGCCGAACGGGCACTGGCGCATACGCTGAAAAACAAAGTAGAGGCTGCGTACCATCGTACTGATTTACTGGAGCAGCGTATTCCGGTGATGCAGGCATGGGCTGATTACGTGTTTTCAGCGGTAAAATAAACTCGCTCTGCGCCTTTCGGGGCGCTTTTCTTTTTTTGACTTTACTGATCATCCGTATTTGACTGGTACAGAACTACGGGTATTACCGGTTCACCACAACTACCATGAAAATCCTACTAAGGTTATATTAACAGGTAGGTTCATGAATGCGTTGTAGTTATTCTCCCTCTTCAAATTTCAGAGCCATGTCGTAATAGCTGTTGTCATTTAGATGCCAGGGGATCATGCATGGCTGATTCATTAAAAGACCACAATAATATCTAACTTTAGAGTAACTATCTTTTCTTATCACTTTATGCCGTAAATATAAATTTCTTGCTGATATACTAAAGCCAGATCCCTTAAACTTTGAGCTTATTTTATCTGAGATTGTATTTTTATTATTCATCTCGTAATAAATCGCTATCCCTGGTTCTTCCCAACGGCTGACCTCGATATCAAATGCCCCCAGTGTACCCAGCCAGCTTCCCTGTGTGCCACCAAACATTCGTTTATGAAAATAAAATCGGCTCATGTTTTTAAGGAGCTGTTCAGCATCTGTTGTTGAAACCCGGTCTTTACACTTAAAAGATGCAGAAGAATTCGGCTGTGCCTCCAGCAACCAAATATCAACAATCCTCTTGTAGTAATCGGCAATATTCTTGCGATCTGTACGAGGCATTCTGGAGTCAAGAGCAGGAAAAACAATAGAGCCGTTCTCCTGAAGCGAAATCATTACTGACAGTGATCTTTGCAGCATTTTAAACTCAAACAGCAATCCGACACGGACGAACAGCAACGATAGTTCCGAGTTAGATTCCTTATCGGTCTTGTCTACAGTAGGTGAGTATTTTGCAGTTGGAATAACATCAGATCTCGCCAGTTCGCGATAAAAACCTAGAGGCGCATCAGGGTATTCCAGTGCAAAGCAACATTCAGTTAGGCGGTATCTGATTAGATACGGCATGGTTGATAATGCCAGCGCCTTATCATTCATCAACTCTTCCGTTGCCCCAACAAGGAAATCACTGTCCACACCATTTTCGCGAGCAAGCTTGCTCAGCATGGCAATACTAAAATTTCGTGCGTGTTCAGCAAATTGTTCATGCATAGCTCTGTTATAAGGCGTACCGCCAGCATCAGTTTTTTTATGGTGTTCATCCATATTAGAAAAATAGTTGCTGTCAACAGACAGGTAAATTTCAAGAGCAGCCAGCAGATAGTGCCGGGTTATCTCAGCCTGTTTTCCGGTTATCCCTGTTTTCTGAAGCAGACCGTTGATTCTGCCAAGTATACGCGGATACCACTCTGCAGCGGGTTCTCCGTAGATGAAACTCATTACAACCTGACTGAAGTGAAGGCTGTCGATGGCATCAAACGCTGCTTTCTGCAAGGGGGTTGTTGCTGGCATAAGTTAGTGTCAAAAAAAGTAAGTGATAACTGCCAATTTTAGACACTATTAGACCTCATTACAATCCATCGCATACCAGCCAGTTGGCTTAGGTGGAGAATAACGGCGAATCGTTATTCAACAGGTAACTTAATTTCGAACAGTTTAATGAGGTAGAAAGATGATCGTCCATACCCCGACCGTGAAGATTCTTCGCATGCGTGCAGTTACAGCCAAACTCGGCATCGCTCGTTCGACTATTTACGACTGGCTCGATCCGAAGTCACCACGCTACGATGCTACTTTTCCAAAGCAGCGGCGACTGGGGCAACAGTCTGTAGGCTGGGTGGAAGCCGAACTGGATCAATGGCTGATGGAACGTGAAACACCAGTCATTTGAAGCCTGACTGGCAGATATATCGCTCCTGTTCAGGAAATAAATGCTGAAATACAGTCGGGATGAATGCTAATTCAGCCTGTTACGTATTAATTTTATCCGGGGGGAGGCAATAAATCTATTGCAGTACGGCTATTTATATATGGTTATTTAATTGAAAAACATTTCAGGCATATATTACCTGATTGAGTGCCTGATTATTACTGAAAAGGAAATTAACTAATGCACCTGGCTAATAACCAATATATCCGTTTTTTACCGATTTCTGCTATTGATAAAGTTTTCGCTAACAAACCAGATAAACCGATTTCTCATATTTGTCTTACTGGCAATGCTGACTTTTCTCATTGAGCACTTGCTGGCACTGATTCATCTCATCGTGCTCTCAGCTCTGGCTCAATAATCACCTTTTACTCGTCCGGCAACGCCGGAGGGCTCAATATCAACTCACATAAGACTCAACTAAGGTGCAAAATGCGCATTTATATCGACGACGGTTCGACTCATATCAAAATGCTGTGGGTGCAGCACGGCAAAACATTTACTCACATCAGCCCCAACAGCTTCAAACGCGGGTGGTCAGCCACGTTTGGCAACGGTACGCCGTTTAACTACACCGCAGGCGAAGAGAAATACTCGTTTGACCTGATTTCCCCGGATTCACTTACCACCAGCAATATCGAGTGGCAGTACAGCCCGCTCAATGCCGTAGCTGTGCAGCATGCGCTGCTGACCAGTGGACTTCCGCCGCAGTGCGTGGATATCGTAGTGACGCTACCGCTGGCAGAGTTCTATGATGAAGACGCCCAGTACCGGCTTGATAACATTGAGCGTAAGAAACGGAACCTGCTGCAACCTGTGGTACTGAATAACGGTCACGTCTTTACCATCACCCGCGTCACCGTGCGCCCGGAGTCCATTCCTGCCGGGATTGCGCTGTGCGATCAACTCTCGTCCTCCAACTCGGTACTGATTATTGACCTTGGCGGAACGACGCTGGATATCTCGCAGGTCGCAGGCCAGATGTCTTCAGTATCGCGTATTTATGGCGATCCGGCGTTGGGTGTATCGCTGGTGACCGACGAGGTACAACAGGCATTACGTAAAGTCGGTATGGCGCTGTCCCGCTACAACGTGGACCGGTTGATTATCAATCGTTTCGACGATACGTACTTAGCGAACAATATCAACGATCCGCGTGCTGTCGATGGCATAAAGCAGGCAATCCACAGCGGTATTGCACGTTACCGTGCGAGGGTACTGGAAGCGATGGATCGCTTCAAAGGCTATACCCATGTTGCGGTTGTTGGCGGAGGGGCCTGCCTGCTGGCTGATGACATTCGTACTCATGTTAACCTGCGCGAAGATCGTTTCTTTGTAGCACAGGAGCCGCAGTTCGCGCTGGTGCACGGACTGAAAGCCATTGGTTAACGGAGGTGGTCATGACTCGCAGAAAAGTATTGATTTATCTACGGCCTGAAACACATGCCAGCGAGCGCTTTGCTGATACAAGGATAGAGACGCGTCATCGGGGTGATCGCGGTGAACTATCGCGGACAGCATTGCTGGCAGGTATAGCGCTGGGGGAAATTGACAGTCGGTTGCCGTCGGTGCTGGCGGCTCTGTTAGCTGACAATACGAGCCCGGAAACATTACGTATCATGCTGTCGTCGTTTCTAAACATTCAACCGGGTTCTGCTCCGTCTGTAATGGTGACGGCTACGGTGCCATCCCCTGCGGCAACGGAACAACCCACCAGCAGTGTTTCGGCAAAGAATCTGGCGGGTGCTCTGCCAGAGTGATTTGTTTTTGATGTTATATCATTACATAATTCAGATAAAAAACAAGACGCTCAGCCTTTGTGGTCGGGCGTCCTTTGTTTATTTCATTCTGTTCAATATTCTATAACACCATGAATACATGGATTAATTATGTTTCCCTCCATCACACAAGGTCTCCTCACGCACATCATAGTTATGCATCTCATTACTCAGAAAAAGCTTCGCGAATGGCACTATGGATGTATATACAGGGAATTGTTTTGTGCTAATCTGTCACTAATTTAACCCAGAAGATAAATGTCATGAAAGAATTGCAGCCTATCGTCAGAAAATTAATGGAAGAATCACAACAGGCAGCCCAGCTACGTCTGGCCGAAGACCTTGCCCTTCTGAAGCAGGTTCTCGAAATTTATGATCAAAAAACTGTCGCAGAATGCTTACGTTCTGTCAGCAATAATGACTGGACAAGGGAATCCATTAATCGATGGATAAATGGTAAAACTGCCCCCAAACAGCTTGTTGAAGTCGAAGTAAAAATGCTTCATAACCTTTTGCCTGAACCACCAGCCCACCATCCTCATTATGAATTCCGCTTCGTCGATCTTTTTGCAGGCATTGGCGGTATTCGTAGTGGTTTCGAAGCGATTGGCGGACAGTGTGTATTCACCAGCGAATGGAACGAGCAAGCGGTCAGAACCTACAAAGCAAACTGGTATAGCGACCCGAATGAGCATACATTCAACTCCGACATCCGCGAAATCACCTTAAGTGATAAGCCTGACATCCCGGAGTCCGAAGCCTACGCAAACATAGACAAACATATTCCACAGCATGATGTCCTGCTAGCGGGATTCCCCTGTCAGCCTTTCAGTCTGGCAGGGGTCAGCAAAAAGAATTCACTCGGCAGGGCACATGGGTTTGAGTGCGAAACTCAGGGAACACTCTTCTTTGATGTAGCAAGGATCATCGCGGTGAAAAAACCATCAATTTTCGTACTCGAAAACGTGAAAAACCTGAAGAGCCACGATAAAGGGAAAACATTCAAAGTGATTCAACAGACCCTTGATGAACTTGGATATGATGTCGCCGATGTTGACAGCTCAGGAGCATCAGATCCTAAAATCATCGATGGTAAACACTTTTTGCCCCAACACCGCGAACGTATCGTTCTTGTTGGTTTTCGACGTGATCTCAAACTGGCAGAAAATTTCTCACTGCAGGATATTCAGAAATACTATCCCGCAGTTCGTCCTGCATTTAGAGAGCTACTTGATGATGAGGTAGATGAAAAATACATACTAACCGTCAAGCTCTGGGAATATCTCTACAATTACGCGAAAAAACATCAGGCTAAGGGTAATGGTTTTGGATTTGGACTGGTGTCACCCGATGACAGTCATGCTGTGGCAAGAACACTTTCGGCACGCTATCACAAAGACGGCTCAGAGATCCTCATTGACAGGGGATGGGATAAGGATAAGGGCGAAAAAGATTTTGGCGATGCGACAAATCTTGAACACCGTCCCCGTCGTCTGACCCCGCGAGAATGTGCGCGTCTCATGGGTTTTGAAAAACCTGGTGAATGCAAATTCCGTATTCCTGTTTCTGATACGCAGGCTTACCGCCAGTTTGGTAATTCGGTTGTAGTGCCCGTCTTTGAGGCCGTTGCAAAGCTACTGAAGCCGTACATTCAGAAAGCGGTTAGTAGCACTGATGAGCTAATACAAAAGGCAGGCTGATATGATTAAGGGCTGGCGAACACCTGCCCTTAATGTTTTATTTTTTCTCTTAACCCTGTAGATTGGTATCTCTTCGATAAAGGATTGTCCCTTATGAATCAGAACCTAAGAGATATCTTTCAGGCCGCTGCCGGAAAGTACCTGAGCGCTGTCGATGCCGAAGTCACGCGCTCTCATCAGCATGAAATTGGCGGGCTCGTAAAAGTGGGGTTTGGCGATGTACTGGGACGCCCTGGGAAAGATGAAACGCTGGAGCTCATGTGCAAAATGGTTTATATCACCGATGAAACAGGTGAGCCATTGATTGCTGATGATCTCGTCACCTGGTACGATGTCCGCCGAAAATCAAAGACCCGCGCTCCCGAGTACCGGCTTTACTACCGCGAGAATTCAGTTACTGAATCCATCAATGAAGGTGATTTTCTCCTCATTACAAGGCTGGCTAACGGCTCACTCCTGATGTGTTTCACTCCGGCTGACTCTGTCATTGAAGCACAACTACGCGAACTGTTTGGATTGTCGGGCCAGCTTGACGAAACATTCCACCGGGCTGACACAGGCGATAAAAAACTTCTCCTGCCTGTGCAGACTCTGTTTGAACAATTGGGAATAAGCTTCGAGTCTGAACAAAAAACCGACAAGGAACTGTTGGCTTTTCTTCTTGAGCACTATCCTGAAGGTCTCCCTAAATCCCATGTATTCTCCGAACTTGCGCGGAAACGTAAACCTGCAAATCCCAGGAAGGATCCAGACGAAGCACTTATGGAATGGCTCACCGAAGAAGAACATATTTTTCGAACCTACGAGCGCTATCTCGTCAGTAACCGTCTGCGTCATGGATTTGGAGATGATGGCAGTGATGTCGATACCTTCATCGATTTTTCGTTAAGTGTACACAATCGCAGAAAATCACGCATGGGTTTCTCATTTGAAAACCACCTTGGGCATCTTTTTAATTTACATGGACTTAAGTTTGAGAAAGGTTCATCGAAAAAGACAACTGAGAATAAGTCAAAACCAGATTTTCTTTTTCCTTCGTTCGATGCTTATCACGATAAAAATTATGATGCAGAAAAATTAATTCTGCTTGGTGCCAAAACAACATGTAAAGATCGCTGGCGTCAGGTACTGGCTGAAGGCGACCGTCTTAAGACGAAGTATCTGGTGACAATACAACCCGGCATAAGTAAAGCCCAACTGACTGAAATGAGAGATAAACACCTAAATCTCATAGTCCCCTTTCCATTATGGGAAACCTATCCCCATGATGTTCATCAGGAACTGATGTCGGTAAAAGAATTTATAGAATTAGTGGCATCAACTTAGCATGGCTGAACATTGACGCACGATTATCGACAACCCAAAAGTTAATATCGCTGTGATATCATTTCTGTACCAAATACAGCAAACAGTATGGTGAAAGGAGTCAACATGAGCGACGAGGAAGTAAGCAAGTATCCGCATAGCGCTATTTCCACCTGGAGCGGATTTGTCTACCAGGGTAAAGTGGCGCTCTATCATTGTCTCAAATTAATTAGTGCAGGTGATAGTGGATTCGAGTTACAACTGGATAGCACAGATGATTTCGCAATTTACAAAGATGATAAACTCATCAGCGCCCATCAGGTTAAAGCAAAAATTGGTGATTATCGCAGTAACTATAAGGATGCTTTAGAAAAATCGGCCGCAATAGAACTGGATAGAATAGCAGGGATCAAAAGATATTTTCATATATCACAACCCATAAACGATCATAGTGATTACATAGATGCGAATCGCGAACGAGTTGAATTCTATCCATATGGTGAACACCGGCACTGTGAACTTGACAGGATAGAAGATCTAACGAAAGATTTTATTAAAGAAATCTATGTCCGTCAGGCCATATTTTTTGATGATAACCTTATAAATGCAAACTACTGTTTACTATCAGATAAAATTAGCTCACATGCGCTAGCAATTCACAAAAAAATACAAAATGATGGTGATGCTCAACGTAAAGCAGCTTATGAATACCGCATATCGGCAGAAAGTATTCTTGCAGACATAACGGATTCGAGTCCATACGAAAGAAAGGACTACTACGCGATCGAGCTAAAGGCGCGCCTATACACTCACTTGGAAGAAAGGCTAGCTGAATCACTTCTAGGTATGTCGGACGCGGCCTACGAAAGAGCAAGACATATCTACGAGCTTATAAGAAGCTCTGAGGGTGGCGATTTCAAAACACTCTGCCAACTGATGAAGCCCTCAGAAAAGTTTTCACGCATTCAGAACTCTGATATACGTCGGTACACGGACCTCGTGCACACCATTAATGTTGAACCAATTTTAAAACGACTACCGCACTATTTAGACAGCAACAATAAGTTTTACGCACCGACGGCATTGTATTTACCAGAACCAACAGACAAAAAATACTGTACCTCCGAAATTATCGCTGAAATAAAAAATAATGATGATCTAGGCAGGCTGTTGTTCGAATTTAACAATCTCATTGCAGCCAAGGCTAATGAGAGTTTCATAATTGACACCAAGTATACAAACTGCTTCGATATAATCTCCACTGACGATCAAAATCGCATCGACAGCAACATCACCAAAAGTTTATGCATCAGCATTTTAACGAAAGACGACGCAGAGGCTCGACTTAAATGATTATTGACCTCATACATCAAGCTCTGGATGCACACAATTTCTCCAAAATACATGAGAATGACACAACCAGCTTCTATGTTAGAGAGAACGGTACGGCTGTACGATTTGCAGTCTTGCACAGGTTGGATAATTTGATGAAGCCTGGCGATCTTAACGCAACCATCAACCAGTCCGCGCCAGTGGCATTTACATCTGATCCAGCATTTAAAAAGAATTGCGATTTAATCTGCATTCATCACCTTGACAAGCTGGCCGAATTCAAAAATTATGAAGAGCAGATTTTTGAAATCGAAGAAGACCCACATTTCTACAAAAAATACGTACTTTACTATAGTGATGCAGAAGTTGAAGCCATTAAAGGACTAAACTTCACCAAGTTAAACGAATTGATTTCAGATAAAAAACAATTCGATGCTTACAAAAAAGAACCCACATCAGCGACTAAGTACAGTGCGGCTGCTAAGATATTCATTAAGCTGCCTTTTTTGGAGCTTAGTATTAACAAAGCGGAACTAGTTCCACTCCGTTTACAAATTGAAGAGGCTGTGGCAGAAGCAGACCTTACTAAGACGTATGAAACGGTACAAAAAAACGGCCAATTAAATGCAGAGGATTTGATCAAGGAACTGATTAATGATGAACTGGCAAATTTCTAAAATTGAGATTTCAAGCTTTAAAGCTTTCAAAAAAATTCATCTGGATTTCGGTGGTTCATCACTTTTGACATTAGATGGACCCAATGGATTTGGCAAAACTAGCATATTCGATGCTATTGAACTATTGCTAACCGGTAGAATAAAAAGAATTTGTCACCTATTTACAACTTTAATGATGGGTAAAAGAACGAATTATGAAGACAACTTGCTTTGGAATAACCGTTCAGGCAATAATGACCTGACTATAAAAATAGAGTTTATTAGTGGCTTGCACAAGCTTACCCTAGCCAGACATACTCCTGCAGCAAACTTTGACGAGAAATCAAACAATCGAGCAGACCAATTTATCCACCTTAAGCTTTACGAGTTGCCCGAATTCGCGTCCAACGATTATGTAGCAGAAAACCTTCGCAACGAAAACATCATTGAGGAGATTTTTGGCAAAAACTTCAAAGAAAATTTTTCTTATTTGAATTATTTGGAACAAGGCCAAAACCAGCTCCTGCACACACGAGTAGACAAACGTAAAGAGGCATTAAACAACCTCTTCAATATTAGTGATGTAAAAGCAGAAACTGATAGCTGTAAAGCTATTGCTTTGCGGCTTACAAAGTTCATTGGTGATCCAAAGCGTGCTGCAGATTTATCAAGGTTAGAAACAGAGGCCAGTTCACTCAAGGAAATGATTCAAGCTGACCTAGGAGCAATTGAATATAAAAAAATTTCTACCGCAGTGCTACAACCTGGCTGGGATAAAGAGAGCCCATTTCCCACCTATTCTGCGGAAATTCATAGAGAATACATTGAGAATATCCAGAGTCTTCAAAGATTGGTTCTGCTAAAGAGTGCAATACAGACCAGAGATAAAAATGACTCGATCGAAAATTTTATTGAACTTAACAAGGACTCCATAAAAAGCCTAGCGCGTTTTGGCAACGATTTGAACAAACTGGATGGTCTCGAATCCACCAAAAAAGAATTGAACCAGCTGTTCAAGCAAGGAGGGATTATCAAGCGTGGCGCTACAGTCATCAAAGCCGATGAGGCCAAGAGCCTTATTGGATGGCCCCAAGAGCGCTTAAAATTGTTTCTTGAACAAATAGTTACTCGTGATTTGCTTCAGCAACAGAGCGCTTCTAATACCAACGCTGCAGCCGAGCTGAATCGTCTAAAAAAAGAGCTGGTGACTGAGCACGCTAAACTTTATCCCAATGATCAGCATTGCCCACTGTGTGGGGCAGAATGGCATTCCCATGATATTATGCTGCAAAAGATTGAGATCCGAACCACGCAGATTAATGACGTGCTAAACACCGATGGTCAGACCCTAATAAATCTCACTGGGCTGATGGCTGCGGAACTTGCTCAAATTGGCTCTCAGATACAAGGCCGGATAACGCAACTATCCGTTGGTTATAACCAAGCCCTACACAGCTTTCTGCTCCGTGATAAAACACGGTTACCAGCAATTAACCAACTAGCCTCCAGACTTCAAGCCTTAGGGGGAGAGCTAAACTATTCGTTCTCCGAAAATGATGAAGAAGTGGATACTCGAACTCAGTCTTTGATAGCGTTCATCAGAAACCAGAAAATAGCAGAGACAGAGCCTTTGCCGCAAGATTGGAGAAATGTCATCACCTTTGCTTTTAAAGAGTTGCAGGACTTTTATATCGTTGAACTTCAGAATCTGAAAGACAAAGAGCTGTATATCGCAGCTAAAGCAAACGAGGCCCAGAGCGTAAGACTCAAGCAGTGCCTTGATGAGCTACAGGTTATTCAGCGTGAAACCAAAGCAGCGCAGATTGCTAAAGGTAAGGTTACTAACCTAAAGGCTACATTGGAGAAAACAGAACGCCGCTACTCGGAACAAACGATTGCTGAAATTGAGTTGATTTTCCATATTTATAGCGGAAGGCTTATCCAAAACTATCAGCGTGGTTTGGGTCTGTTTATTGAAAGCAAAGATGGTAAAGAGCTCAGGTTTCTTACAGCCGAGAAATCTGAATATGACGCAATTCTGTCGATGAGTTCCGGGCAGGTATCGGCGCTCAGCCTGGGATTTTTCCTCTCGCTGAATAGAGTTTACTCAAACGTACCGCTGATCCTGATCGATGATCCATCCCAGTCGCTGGATGAGGTGAATATTGCCTCTTTGACTGATCTTCTTCGCTGCGAGTTCAGCAATCGTCAGTTGATCGTTTCCTCACACGAGGATGACATTTCCTCATATATGCGCTACCGGTTTACCAAGGCCGGTTTGAGCACCCGATCGCTAAACATGCAACGCTTAGCTAAGGAAGCTCTTGTCGCTGCAGGCTGAGTCATCATGATAGGGGCATATGGAGCGTGCCCACAGGTCTATGGACTGAGATAGAGGTGTGAAATGTCGCTTCAGCCCTGAGACATTCGACAAGCTTTTTATGGCTTCAGTAAGGGCGACTTTCGCGCCTCCAGTGCCAGCAAGTATTTCGCTTCGTCGTACCGGTTTTGGTCTTCCAGCAGCGGTAAATGGTCCTTATCCATTTGAATGCCAGAGCCCGGATTGCAGATTGGTGAGATTTTCCTTTTTCTCGCAGTCCCTGATAATAAATTCTGGCCCAGTATGATGAGTTAACCGTCTTGGTAGCCCATTCGACAAAGGTTTGCCTGACGAACTTGGCACACTGCCATCGCCAGTGAACCCAGAATTTCTGGCCACCTCGCTCAGTCACCGGTGCAATACCAGCGTAGTTTTGAATTTCTTCGGCGCTGTTAACCAAGGCGGCTTAACGTCGCACTAAAGGATGCGGCCAGCGTAGTTGGCACCAGTCGGCAAAACTAGTTGACGTCTAATAATTATCTTTAAAACAAAACTCTCTCCATTACTTAAAATGTTTTTCCAATAAGTCCGTTTTCGGATTTTTCATCACAACGACATGTAACAAAAAATGTAACTGTTACAGTGAGTTATCAGTTCAAAGGTACACATCAGCACCAGGCGGGAACCACACCAATTGCATTGATCTAAATCAATAAAAGATCACATATGCAACATTCAACCATCAGGGCAGTTACTTATAGTTAATAGCCCTGCAAATGACGACATAAGCAGTTAACAAAACAACTTTTTCCCCAATACCTAGAGATGCACTCTGTTACAAAACAGAGGAAAATTCTTAAGAAAATTCTAATTGCAGATCTTTGATCTGCAAAGTTGATCTATGTGAGCAATATGTTCTATCATCGTTTTGTAAAGATACCTCATGGTAACTATCACCACTGACCAACAAAGGGAATGATATGGCAGATTCCAGCTTCCAGAATGAAGTGCCAAAAGCACGTGTCAACATCCAGCTTGACCTGCACACGGGCTCCGCCCAAAAGAAAGTCGAGTTGCCCTTAAAACTTCTCGCGGTGGGAGACTTCAGTAACGGCAAAGAAACACTCCCGCTTTCTGAACGCAATAAATTAAATATTTCCAAAAACAACTTTAATAGCGTTTTGTCCGAGCTTAACCCAGAGGTCAGCATTGATGTTGCTAACACCCTGAGAGGTGATGGTTCTGAAGAAAATATCAAACTCAGCTTTTCTGAAATGAAAGATTTCGAGCCTGAAGCAATAGCAAAGCAAATTCCTCAACTTCGTGCCATGTTAGCCATGCGCAATCTCCTCAGAGACCTCAAGTCAAACCTCCTGGATAACGCCGAGTTCCGCAGATCTCTTGAAACCATACTGAAAGACCCGGCTCTGAGCGAAGAATTAAGACAAGAGCTGAATGCCCTTGCACCTGCCGAATAACAGCAAAATGTTTTTTTAATGGATTAACAGAGAGGATGCTGATGTCTGTGAATACTGAAACACAATCGGTGCAGGGGAACACTACTGTACTTGAGAATAACCCAGACAGCGTGTATGCCTCGCTGTTTGAAAAAATTAATCTGAATCCAGTTTCTCGCCTGGGTGACATTACTGAATATCAGGACGACAGCGTCATGGCCGATGCCTCGGCAGATGAGCGAGTGACCGCAGCCATTCAGGTTTTTATGCAGGTTATTTCAAAATCAGGCCAAAAAGTTGAGAAACTTGATAAATCATTGCTTGATTCGCATATCGCAGAGCTTGATTATCAAATTAGTCGCCAGCTCGATGAAGTTATGCACCACCCGGAGTTTCAACGCGTAGAGTCACTCTGGCGCGGGCTTAAGCACACGGTTGATCGCACAGATTTCCGCCAGAATGTAAAAATAGAAATACTTGATGTTTCTAAAGACGATTTGCGTCAGGATTTTGAAGACGCTCCGGAGATTATCCAGAGTGGTCTTTATCACCATACTTATTCGATGGAATACGATCAACCGGGCGGAGAGCCCATTGCCGCAATCATTTCGTCGTATGAGTTCGATTCCTCCGCTCAGGATGTAGCGTTACTCCGTAATATATCAAAAGTTTCAGCTGCCGCTCATATGCCGTTTATTGGTTCTGTAGGACCAAAATTCTTCCATAAATCCAGCATGGAAGAAGTCGCGGCCATCAAAGACATCGGTAACTATTTTGACAGAGCTGAATATATCAAATGGAAAGCGTTCCGTGACTCTGAGGACTCCCGCTACATAGGGCTGACTATGCCACGTGTGTTGGGCCGTCTGCCGTATGGTCCGGATACCGTCCCGGTGCGCAGTTTCAATTATGTGGAGGAAGTGAAGGGACCTGATCACGAGAAGTATTTATGGACGAATGCATCCTTTGCCTTTGCTGCCAATATGGTGAAAAGTTTTATCAATAATGGCTGGTGCGTACAAATCCGTGGCCCGCAGGCGGGCGGTGCCGTCCAGGACCTGCCAATTCATCTGTACGATCTCGGCACCGGTAACCAGGTGAAAATCCCGTCCGAAGTGATGATCCCGGAAACCCGCGAGTTTGAATTCTCGAATCTGGGATTCATTCCGCTAAGCTATTATAAAAACAGAGATTATTCCTGTTTCTTTAGCGCAAACTCCGCCCAGAAGCCTGCGTTGTACGACACTGCGGATGCGACCGCCAACAGCCGCATCAATGCCCGTCTGCCGTATATCTTCCTGCTGTCGCGTATTGCGCACTACCTGAAGCTCATCCAGCGTGAAAATATCGGTACCACCAAAGACCGTCGCCTGCTTGAGCTGGAGCTCAATACCTGGGTGAAAGGTCTTGTGACCGAGATGACCGATCCGGGCGATGATCTCCAGGCTTCACACCCGCTTCGCGATGCCAAAGTCATCGTTGAAGACATCGAGGATAACCCGGGTTTCTTCCGCGTGAAACTCTTTGCCGTCCCTCACTTCCAGGTTGAAGGCATGGACGTCAACCTGTCGCTGGTATCCCAGATGCCTAAAGCAAAAGCATAAGGCAGGGCAGGGATGAAAATTTATCGTCCACTGTGGAACGAGGGGGCTTTACTGTCCCCTCAACAGTTCCAGCAGCAGGCTGAATGGGAGTCTTTTCGCAGTGCCGGTGCATCAGCACTGGCATCCCCATTCCCTTGGGGCGTGGAAAAGATTGAGTTTAATGACAGTCTTCTGTCGTCCGGTCTGATTCAGATTACGCAGTTACGTCTCTGGCTGGAAGATGGTTCGCTGATTGACGCACAAAGGAGCGATCTGCCTCCGGCACCACGTGAGTTAGATGCCAGCCTGCTGGCAGGTCGTGATGCGGTAACCGTCGTTATCGCACTGCCTCACATGCAGCCAGGTGTTGCCAACGTGGAACAGGAAGGCGTCACTCCAGACCGTCCGCTCCGCTATCGTGAAGAATGGGTGACTTTGCAGGATGCCTTTGGCTCTGAAGAAGAATCTATGGCCGTTGCCCGGTTTAACTTCACTATCCGGTTTGCTCATGAAAGTAATGATTCCTGGAAAGTCTGCCCGGTAGCAAGGCTTATCCGGGATGGACAAAATGCGTGGAGACAGGATCCGTCTTTTATTCCTCCAGTGGCATCTTTTGGGGCAAGTCCGGTCCTTCGCGAACGTCTGGTGCTGCTCAATCGCCAGCTTCGCTCCCGACGCCAGCGACTGATGACAATGCGTCGTGAAAGTAACGAAAGACTCGCCGATTTTGCCGTCGCCGATGTATCCCTTTTCTGGTTGCTGAATGCGCTGAATTCCCACGCCAGGGTGCTGACGGAATACGAACTTTTTCCTTCCCGTCCGCCAGAACAGGTGTGGGCGGAGCTCGCTCGTCTGGCAGGCAGTATGCTGACCTTTTCGCTGGACCATGATCTTGACGCCATACCGGGCTATGACCACGAGGAACCGGCCAACGCATTTCCTCCGCTGTTCGACCTGATAACGGGTTTGCTGGAAGCAAGTCTGCCATCCCGGGTCATTGCTCTGGAAATGTCCCGACCGGACGGACAGACCTGGAAGGCCAACCTCCACGATATCCGCCTGCGTGAAGAGGCCGACCTTTATCTCTCTGTGCGCTCGGATATCCCGGCCTGGCAGGTCGCCGAGAAATTCCCTGCACTCTGTCAGGCGGGTTCACCTGATGATGTCCGCGAGATCTATGGTGCGGCACTCAAGGGGATCCCTTTGATCCCGGTGAGCAGAGTCCCGGCAGCATTGCCTGTACGCATGGAAAACCAGTACTTCGCCCTTGATATGGAAAGTCCCGCTGCACATGAAATGCAGGAGCAGGGGGTGTGTATGTTCTATGTGCCTGAGCTACTTGGCGCCTTGGAACTTGAACTGTTTGCGGTATTGCGCTCATGAGACAGGATATTGATATCGACCAGCTGATGGCGGAGACCTGGCTTACCGTCACCATGCTTAAAAAAGGTGCCGTCACGCTTGATGGCACTGCGCTTTACAACAAATGCGTTAAACAGGTTGAAACTGTGCGGGAAGCGCTAGAGCGTGCCGGTTATGACGACGCCAGTGTGGAGCATATTTCCTACGCACAATGTGCCCTGCTGGACGAAACGGTGATGAGCCGTAAGTCTGAAAAAAGCGAAGAAGGAGAGGAACCGAAAGTTGATGAAGGCCAGGTGGCCTGGCGTAAAGCGCCGCTTCAGGCCCGTTTTTTTGGCTCACTTCGGGCTGGTGAAGCACTATGGGATCGCATTGCAGAAGTTCTGCGTCAGCCCTCACCAAACCCGGCCGTTTTAACCTGCTATCACCGGGTGATAGCGCTGGGCTTTCAGGGGTTATACAGCCTGAAAGCGGTCAGCCAGTCGCAACGTGATGAGGTAATGAAAACCCTTTCTGAACGTGTTTCTCCGCCTGATGCTGGCCTGTCTCTGGTTGTTCACCGGATGGGTAAACATCGCTGGAGTCTGATGCGCTCAGTCTGGTTCTGGATAGTGCTCGCCATCATTCTTACGGGCGTTACCTGGTGGGGGGGCCATCTCTGGCTCCAGGCACTCTTGTCAGCACAAATACCGGAGCTGCATGGCTAATGCGTAGATCAGTCATCATTCCGGTAGTCCTGCACGCCCTGGCAGCCGTTGCCACGTTGTTATGGTTGCTGTGGTATTTCATCCCGACAGGCAACGTTTTTAACGGTCTGTCCACGCTGCTGATCCTCGTTCTGGCAGGCTGGTATGTTTTTAAAAACTGTCGGAGCGAAGAGCTCACATCCGACGTTACCCTCCCGGCCGCTGAACTGCCTTTACCCGACGCCCGGGGTCCCGTTGTACTGGTGTGCGGTGACATGCTGGACGCGTTATTTCAGGGGAGTCCTCTGCGTAAAACAGCCCAGGGATGGTGGCTGCGGGCGGGTGACGTCAACCGGTTAACTGACGTTGTCCGCAGTATCCAGACGCAGTTCCCGCGCCAGGTTGGTCAGCTTTCGGTGATGTACCGCTGCCTTCCAGACCATCATCAGGATGAAGCCGTTCTTCGTTCCGCACTGAAAACGCTCCGCCAGCAGTGTAAGCAGATTAAATCCCTGACGGGTTTCACCCTGCCGGTTGTGTTGAGTGCAGAATTTTCCGGGCCAGAAACGCCCTGGATAATCGTTCGGGGTGATAAACCGATTGTCTGTCCGGTAAATGATTCGCCGCAGGCTTTTATCGACTGGCAGCAGTCGGAAGACAATATCCTGGCACTGCCAGCCGTCAGCGAGGCATTTTCCTTTATCCGTAATACGCTGGCTGAAGAGCTGGATAAGCCTGATCGGTTAACGCCTCCAGAACGAGCATTCTCTGTGGCAATGCGCCTCGGTACCGTCCTTCCCGGTACTGAGTCAGTCTGGGCCGACTGGCTATATACCCGCACCTGTTTGCAGTTTTTCAGAAAACCAGGGCAGACAGCCCCGGCAAGTTTGTTTCCGGATGCGGTTCTGCCGCTGCTGGCACCTTTTGCTTCAACTGTGCAGGGGGGCCAGCGTACCCGTCGCCTGATCCTGCTGATGTGGCTGTGTGCACTGACCGCATTGGGTATTTCTGCGCTCAATAACCGTGACCTTATCCGTCAGGTGAGTACCGATTTACAGCGCTGGAATGCAATCCCGATGAACCACTATCGCCCTAAGGCAGAATCACTGGCCGCCCTGAAGCAGGATGCCCTCCTGCTTGAACGCTGGCAGCGCCAGGGTGAGCCTTTGCGTTACAGCCTGGGCTATTATCCGGGCCAACGACTGTGGCTGGCCTTGCAACAGGCTATTGATACCTGGACGCCTCCACCTGCACCTAAACCAAAACCAGTACCGAAAATTGTTCGTCTCGACAGCATGTCGCTGTTTGATTCCGGTAAGTCCGTGCTGAAACCGGGCTCCACCAAAATGCTGGTCAACTCGCTGGTCGGAATCAAAGCCAGACCAGGCTGGCTCATCGTGGTCAGCGGCCACACAGACAATACCGGTAGCGTTCAGCTCAACCAGACCCTGTCTTTACAACGAGCTGAGGCCGTCCGTAACTGGATGCGTGATACCGGGGACGTACCGGAAAGTTGCTTTGCCGTGCAGGGTTACGGTGACAGCCGACCGATTGCATCAAACGACACGCCTGATGGCCGTGCGCATAACCGGCGTGTCGAGATCAGTCTGGTACCGCAGGCTGACGCCTGTCGTCTGCCAGGCGCAAAACACGCGTCACAGGATGTACGTGACGTTTCAACTCAAGAAATGGAGAAGTAAAACATGGCAATCCCAGTTTATCTGTGGCTGAAAGACGATGGCGGCGCTGACATCAAGGGTTCCGTAGATGTGAAAGATCGCGAAGGGAGCATCGAAGTTGTTGCTCAGGAACACAACCTGTACATCCCGACCGATAACAATACTGGCAAACTGACCGGCACCCGTATTCATACACCGTTCCTGTTTACCAAAGAAATCGACTCTTCCAGCCCGTACCTTTACAAAGCCGTGACCACGGGCCAGACCCTGAAGTCTGCTGAATTTAAGTGGTACAAAATCAACGACGCAGGCCAGGAAGTTGAGTATTTCAACACCAAACTGGAAAACGTCAAGCTGGTGAAAGTTGCACCAAAAATGCACGACATCAAGGATGCCTCCTTCGAGAAGCATAACCACCTTGAGCAAATCGAGCTGCGCTACGAAAAAATCACCTGGACCTACAAAGACGGCAACATCATTCATTCCGATTCCTGGAACGAACGCACCACAGCATAAGACTCTGGCGGGCAGATCCCTTCTGTCCGCCTTTTTGTTTTGCTCCGCACAGCGCCTGTCAGACGGACGCTTTGCAGAGCAGTTTCACAATTTATCGGCATGAACCTTATGGGCATCGGTTGACGGCCAGGGGCGGTAGCGTGCCTGAACAAGAGGGAACGACATGGAACATCATTCAGCAGTCCTGCTACGACGACTTAACCCTTATTGCGCCAGAGCACTGGAGGGGGCGGCTTCTTTATGTCAGACCCGTGCGCATGCAGAAATCACGCCTGAGCACTGGCTGCTGAAACTGCTGGAGCAGGGGGAAGGTGACCTGACCGTTCTTGCCCGACGCTATGAATGGGATATGGATGCCGTCTGGCAGTCACTTCTGAGCTGGCTGGATGCACAGCCTCGTTCAGTTCGCACACGCCCGGAGCTTTCTGCTTCCCTCCAGACCCTTCTGAAACAGGCCTGGCTTGCCGCCACGCTCGCGGGAGATGAGCAGATCCGAAGCATACATTTGCTTACGGCCATGATTGAAACGTCAGGGCTGACGCGCTGCGATGGCCTCTGGCCGTTGATGACCCTGACCGCTAGCCAGCTTGAGAGGCTACGCCCCTTACTGGAAACCCAGTCAGATGAACGGCATGAGCTTGCACTCAGCGAACAGACTGGCAATGCCGCCATAATTGGTCGGGCGGCGCCGTTGAAGCAGGAAGCACAAAACCCTGGTGACGGTGGAAGCCCACAACCTGCCGTTTCGCAGGAAGAGTCCGTTCTCAATCGTTTTACGGTTGATGTGACTGCCCGTGCCCGGGGAGGAAAAATTGACCCGGTCTTTGGTCGCGATAACGAAATCCGTCAGATGGTGGATATTCTCTCCCGACGTCGTAAGAACAACCCCATTCTGGTAGGTGAGCCAGGCGTCGGCAAAACGGCCCTGGTTGAAGGCCTGGCGCTACGTATTGCTGAGGGCAATGTGCCCGAAAGTCTTAAGCCCGTCATCGTCAGGACACTGGATCTGGGTTTGCTTCAGGCGGGTGCCGGTGTAAAGGGGGAGTTCGAGCAGCGTCTGAAAAATATCATCGACGCCGTCCAGCAATCCCCTGTGCCGGTGCTGCTCTTTATCGATGAAGCTCATACCATCATCGGGGCCGGTAATCAGGCGGGCGGGGCGGATGCTGCCAACCTGCTGAAACCGGCTCTGGCACGCGGCGAACTGCGCACCATTGCGGCCACCACGTGGAGCGAATACAAGCAATATTTCGAACGTGATGCAGCCCTTGAACGCCGCTTCCAGATGGTTAAGGTTGATGAGCCTGATGATGATACGGCCTGCCTGATGCTGCGTGGCCTTAAATCCCGCTATGCCGAACACCATGGTGTGCATATTACCGGCGAGGCCGTCCGTGCAGCGGTGACGCTTTCCCGTCGCTATCTGACCGATCGCCAGTTACCTGATAAAGCGGTGGACTTACTGGATACCGCAGCGGCCCGGGTACGGATGAGCCTGGATACGCTGCCTGAACAACTGACCCGGTTGCAGGCGCAACTGACTGCGCTTGCCATGGAACAGCAGGAGTTACTGGAAGATATTTCCCTGGGTAACACCGTTGATGCCAGCCGCCTGCCGCAGATCGAACAACTGACTCTGGATCTCAACCAGCAGAAAGCTGCCCTTCAGTCACAGTATGAAATCGAAAAGCAGCTCACCGACTCGCTGAAAGCCTGCCGGGAAGATATCAGCCGCCAGAAGGAGGTCTCCGGTTTCCAGCAGGAGCTCTCCCAAATTCAGAATAACAGCCCATTACTGGGTCTGGATGTTGATGTCCGCACCGTTGCGACCGTTATCGCCGACTGGACAGGGGTTCCTCTCTCGTCGCTGATGAAGGATGAGCAAACCGAATTACTGACGCTGGAAGAACAACTGGCAACCCGTGTCGTCGGACAGAGCCCTGCCCTGAATGCCATAGCGCAACGACTGAGAGCGTCAAAAACCGGTCTCACGCCGGAAAACGGGCCACAGGGCGTGTTTTTACTGGTGGGGCCAAGCGGGGTGGGCAAAACAGAGACCGCGCTGGCACTTGCTGACGTCATGTACGGTGGCGAGAAATCGCTCATTACCATCAACCTGTCTGAATACCAGGAGCCGCACACGGTCTCGCAGTTGAAAGGCTCCCCTCCGGGCTATGTCGGATATGGTCAGGGCGGTATTCTCACCGAGGCGGTCCGTAAGCGGCCGTACAGCGTGGTGCTGCTCGATGAAGTGGAGAAGGCCCACCGGGATGTGATGAACCTGTTTTATCAGGTCTTTGACCGGGGCTTTATGCGGGACGGGGAAGGGCGTGAAATCGATTTCCGCAATACCGTGATCCTGATGACGTCCAACTTGGGCAGCGATCAGTTGATGCAGCTGCTGGACGAGCAACCAGAAGCCACGGAGAGCGATCTGCATGAATTGTTACGTCCGACCCTGCGCGATCATTTCCAGCCAGCGCTGCTGGCCCGCTTCCAGACGGTGATATACCGGCCGCTGGCAATGGATGCCATGCGCACCATCGTCGGCATGAAGCTCGCACAGGTGAGCAAGCGTCTGCAACGCCACTACGGCATTTCAACTCACATTGGCGAAAGTCTCATCGACACCCTGACGACAGCCTGTCTGCTGCCGGATACCGGTGCCCGTAACGTCGACAGTCTGCTTAACCAGCAGATCCTGCCGGTTCTGAGCCAGCAGTTATTGAGCCATATGGCGGCAAAACAAAAGCCGTCTTCACTACAGCTGACCTGGGATGACGAACAGGGCATTGTGCTGGCATTTGATGAAGAGGCAGAAGGAGAGGCGTCATGAGCGGAACACTTATCAGGAAGGCCACCGACGCGGTGCAACAGCTGTTAGGGCAGTCACGTTATCGGGTTGATGTGCATGAATGCAGCGATTTCCTTGATGTTCTGCGTTACAGCGCGGTTGAATCACTTAGCCAGCCATGGCGCTATGACGTGGCGGTCACCTGCTCCTCTAAGGATATCGCCTGTGACACGTTACTGCTGAAACCCGCGTCATTTACCTTCCAGACCCCAATGTTTGACGGGGCACCGGCACTGCCGGTCCGGACAGTTTTTGGCGTAGTGGCGTCGTTCCGCCGCGTATCTACGTCGAATGATGATACCCATTACGCGCTGACTATCGTTCCACGTATTGCTCTACTGGGCTATACGAAAGGGAGCGAGATCTACCTCAATCAGTCGGTTATTGAGGTGGTTGAACAGGTGCTGCGTAAACACGGTCTGGAAGGGCCTGATTTTGAGTTCCGTCTCTCCCGGGAGTATCCATCCCGGGAACTCATCACCCAGTGGCGGGAAACCGATCTTGAGTTTGTTCAGCGTCTGCTGGCGGAGGTGGGCATTTACTGGCGCTATGAAATGGACGGCCGTCTTGAACAGGACGTTGTGATTTTTCAGGACAGCCAGGAGCAGTATGAGTTTGGCGTCACGCTGCCGTTACGCAACCAGGCCGGGATGAGTGACAGCGGGCAGG
The DNA here is from genome assembly GCF_003965585.1 of Enterobacter sp. WCHEn045836. Taxonomy (NCBI): domain Bacteria; kingdom Pseudomonadati; phylum Pseudomonadota; class Gammaproteobacteria; order Enterobacterales; family Enterobacteriaceae; genus Enterobacter; species Enterobacter sp. WCHEn045836. Next base: position 174,248 of record NZ_RXPT01000010.1, on the reverse strand, counting down.
AGAGCATCTGGGATATTCAGACCGCATACAATGTGGTGAGCGGAAGTGTGGCCACCCGTGACTACAACTACCGCGAAGCGCTGAAACCTCAGGACAGTACTGAAAGCATTTTTAGCAAAGAAGGGATCACCGCCGGAGAAACGTACCATTATGCGGAACCCTTCCTGTCTGAAGGTGATACTGAAAGCACAGAGACCGGAGCATACTTCGCCCGTCTGCGTCACGAACGCATTCTGAATGCGCAATATCAGGTCACCGGGCATTCCTCCAGCCCTCATCTGGCTCCGGGTCAGGTACTGGAAACGGACGAAACGCTTCCCGATGCCGTCAGGGAAGGCATCGTCATCACCACGGTGCGCACCAGCGGTTCGCGCAAAAGTAGCTTTACGCTGACGTTCGAGGGTATCCCCTACAGTGAAACCGTCTGTTATCGTCCGGCACTGCTCAATCGCCCGGTGATATCCGGATCGCTTCCAGCCCGGGTGGAAAGCACACAGAAAGGCGACACCTATTCCTGGCTCGACCCGGACGGGCGCTACCGGGTAAAACTGGACTTTGACCGCAACAGTCCTGAACAGGGTTATGCCTATTTATGGCTGCGACTGGCTAAACCCTATGCCGGTGATACGTACGGATTCCACTCTCCACTTATCGACGGAACGGAAGTGGCCGTCGTTTTTGACGGCGGAGACCCGGATCGTCCTTACATCGCTTATGCCCTGCATGATTCAGAACATCCGGACCATGTCACCAGTGACAATCATACGCGGAACGTGTGGCGTACCCCGGCGAACAATAAGCTGCGGATGGAGGATAAGCGCCAGGAAGAGCATATCAAGCTCGCGACGGAATACGGCAAAACGCAGCTGAACCTGGGACACCTCGTCAACAGCCAGCGTGAAAAGCGCGGGGCTGGTTTTGAACTGCGAACGGATGAGCATGGCGCAGTACGTGCGGCAAAAGGGCTGTTCCTGACGGCTGATGCCCAGGCCAAAGCCCAGGGACCGGTACTGGAAATGGCGCCTGCCATCAATCAGATTAACCAGGCCAACAGCCAGATGCAGGCGCTGAACAGCGCAACTGAAGCCGCCGGAGCCCTGGTCAGTGACATCAACACCCAGATTAGTTTTGTGACCGACAAAATCAGGGACCTCCAGTCTGCGGTGCTGCTGGGTAGCGCGCCGCACGGGGTGGCATTTACCTCAGGTGAACATCTTCAGCTCAGCAGCGCCCGCAACACCATGATCAATGCCGGTCAACATCTTGATATCGGCGCGATGAAGAATCTGTCTGTAACGGTAGAAAAAGCCCTGGGGATGTTTGTCCATAAAGAAGGGGCTAAGCTGGTTGCCAACCAGGGAGACATCGAGATTCAGGCTCAGCACAACACAATGGCCCTGTTTTCTGAAAAGCAGCTGACGGTGACGAGCAGTGAAGACGAAATTATTATCAGCACCCCGGAAACGCTGACGCTGAACGGTGGCGGGTCTTACCTTAGGCTGAGTAAGAACGGCATTGAACACGGCTCATCTGGTGAGTTCATTATGAAGACGTCTGACTATCTGGTACCAGGCTCAGGCGCAAATCTCCCCAACGAAACACCCAATTTCAGCCTGACGGATATCACTCAGGAAAGCAAAATCAGCAGCAAGTCATTTAACGACTGACAGGGAGTGTGAATCGTGTCTGTTTTACCCAAAATTGTCTGGCCGATCCCTTCCAATAACCGGGGAAGTGAGTTCAAAAATCAGGAAGAGATCCTCTCTCATATCGGGGGGGAATCCACCGGGCAGTATATGATTGGCCGCAGTGGCATGTGGCATGGCGGGATCCATATCACCGAAGCCACGACCCCTTGGTGTGCCCTTAGTGGGAAGTCTCCTCTTGAAGCACTGGATTTCCCGGTCCCCTTTAAAGGTGAGCAGGCCGTGCGATGCATGGCTGACGGTGAAGTGGTTGCTTATCGTGTCTGCAAGGATTATCTCACGCTTGGGTGGGAATCCGGCCCGCTTAGCTTTTCCGGTTCGTTTGTTCTGGTTAAACACTTTATTCAACCGGGGGAAAAAGAATCCAGCGGGCTGCATTTCTATACCCTGTATATGCACCTTGCTCCCTATTCAGCCTATAGTGTCAATCCGGCGGAAACAAAGTGGACAGTCCAGGATACGCTTACTGCCTACGATCCAGAATGGGTCATGACCGCCAGTACCAACAATAAAAGTACCAGTGAAAGCTATCGCAAGGGCACGATCCCAAAAGGATCTATTGTTGAGTGGGATAAAACAGACAGCGGCCTCCATACCGTTGCATTTAATAAGCGAGAGTATGGCCTTGTTACATTTGTCAGCCTCTCAGAACAGGCAATGCAAAAGGGTAAGAAAACATCCCTGAAGCCAGGGCAGAAATACTGGATGCTTGTGGACAAAAACAACCTGTCTCCTGGCACTGATGGGGTGGTACAACCTTCCTGGTGGCAGAAACTTATGCCACCAGCAAAAGAAGCGATGAAATTTGACCAGGTAGTATGCCCGACGCCCTATGCTATCAGCGCCGGTGATCCTGTTGGCCATATGGGATATTATCAGGCACCTAAGGACGGAGGATATGAAGCGCGATACCAGGTTCATATCGAATGCACGAGTATGGATGATAATCTGGAAAAGTTCCTGACCAACCCTGAGCAGGTGGAAGAAAAAAATCCAATCTGGCTGAAGTACTCTCCGGGCCTTGCGTTGTACAAAAAAGATGTTGCAACAGGAACATTCACAAAGGATACAAGGGTAACAACCAGAGCGGGGACCCTTCCACTGAGTCAGGTGCAAATGGAAGTCGATAAGTCGACCAAACAGGAATACTGGCAGCTGCGACCAGAAAATGCTTACGTCCCCAAAGGCCAGGCGGAACCTCAACTTTTGTCGCAGTATGATCTGGCAAAGCTGGGCTTCAGAACTGAAACCGCAGAACCAGCCAGCTTTGATTACCTGGATGGAAAAAACCAGCCCACTGGATTCTTCCGTAACCTCATCGATTCGCTCTACCAGGCCGCGATAGATGATACACGAACCAGTCATGCTCTCGTGAAGCATAATTATCAGCGCCTGCTGGATAAAATTGACAGCGGAAGTGACCGATATTCGCCAATGGAGTACTGGAGAGCACTTCATAATCCCGACTATCGTGACGTTATTCAGAAAACAATCGTAAAACATCCCAGCGATTGGTACTTCAAAAAAGGTGATGCTATCTGGCAACCTTTCCTCAATGCGCTGAAAAAAGATGCGCCAGAATGGAAGAAATACAGTGAAGATTTTATCGATAAAATGGCATGGATGCAGGATGTTACATCCGAAAAACTAGGACCTTCACTGTGGCATATGCATCCGATTATGTTCTTAGGCTTTATGAAAAAATCATCAGGAACATGGCCGCTTGGGAAAACTTCAGAGCGTTATGAATCTGGAGGAAGGGGGCCTGGTGTAATTTCATCTGGAAAAGGTGATCATGGTGGTGTGTCATATGGGATGTATCAATTATCTTCTAAAATGGGAACGGTTAATAAATATATTGCTGTGTCAAAATACCAAGATTTATTCGAAGGTAAAGTACCTGCCACACCTGAATTCAATAAAGTATGGAAAAAAATTGCGGTCGATCACAAAGAAGAATTTGCACAGGATCAGCATCTTTTCATTGAAAAAACACACTATCAAGTACAAATAGACTTGTTAGCATCTAAAGGGCTAAATTTCTCACATTCTCGTGCCGCAATCAATGATATGATTTGGTCGACTTCCGTTCAATATGGCCCTACAACTGGTTTAATTTCGAGAGCGTTGAAAGGGAAGGATTTTGAAACATTAACAGATGCAGATGTGATAACTATTGTTCAGGACTATAAAATAAATCATGTTGAAGATCTTTTCCCTTCATCCCCGACTTGGTGGGACGATCTAAAAACACGAGCTCTGACAGAGAAGAAAGATTTATTAAAGTTAAATGAGTTGAATCTGGAGTTAAAAAATGAAGATTAAATTACTTGCATTACTTATTTGTTTGCCTGTTGTTTCTTTTGCAAAAGAACCACAAACTTGCAATTCCTCGATGCAATCTCATCCGGATATGATCGATTGCATACAAACCAGCACAAAAAAAACAGAGGACTCCATTAAAGAGATTATTACCAAATCTGGCAAGGAGTATTCAATTGATATGGCGTTTTATAATAGTCAACGGAAGTCTATTTCTGAACGATGCAGCTTATATAACTCGATGGAAGGTCAACGAACAGATTTGATAGAAAACCAATGCGAATATGATGGTGTAGAGCAACTAAATGATTTTATTAAAACCTATATGAAGACGGTTGATAATTATTAAAATGAACATAAAACTCTCTTTGGCTATGTTAATTATAATGGCATCGGCAACATATGCGCAATGTTCTCAAACCAAAGATATTGATATGCTGGTAACGGCAAGTAAGCTGAAAAACTCTGGCTTTGTCGATGGGCAAATAGGTCGCGTTACTACTGACTCAAATGGTGACGGTAAAAAAGATATCATCGAGTATACGTTTCTGAGTTCAACACCACCAGGCACTTGTGATCAATCGGACTGTATGTCTAATCTCGACAACTCTCCTACTTTAACATTCGAAATCACAATGCATGATGGGAAATCAATAGATGCAGCATATATGTGTACATCCATTGGAATATCAAAAAAATCTCACAAAGGGCTAAAGGATATTTTTTGCGGACCTAAATATATCTTGCGATGGAATGGTGAGGAGTATGATACAGAATGAATATTCAAAAGCATTTACATGCCATTGAGTCCAGAATGGGTCTTTTAAATTGTAGAATCAGGCACATATAGGTAAGTTAAATTACCAGTACCTCCACTGGATTGTTCAAATAAAATGAAGATTAAGAACAAAACACTGACTTTACTTCTAATACTCCCTTTTATTTCACATGCTGCACTAAACGACTATTCCAGGATTGAAATTGATTGTCGCAAAATGAATCAAGATATAAATAACTCTGTTGTAATGGGTTGTGCCGACCTAGCGTCAGATGCCGCAAAAAAAGACATGAACATTGTTTACCAGAAAATATACAGAATCATTAAAGCGCGTGGAATACCTGACATTACAAGTAAATTCGAGACGGCGCAAAAAAACTGGATTGCTTCACGTGAAAATAGGTGTGATGTTCAAGGATTTATAATCGGTTCGCCAATGTACAGCGTATGCCGTATGGACATGAATATTTCAAGAGTGAATGAGTTAAATGACTTACTGGAACAGATTCAGGATTAATATTTCTGGAGGCTAGTTACTTTAACCTAATGAAAATTATTAACTCGCAGAGGTCCTTATTAATGCTCCAGATTATCCGCAAAGGCGATAAAACTACCCACGGTGGTTCAGTACTGACCGCCTCAGAAACGATGAAATTCGGCGGTATTGGCGTTGCCCGTAAAGGTGACAAAGTGTCCTGCCCGGTTCCGGGACATGGCCCTACAACCATCGTAGAAGGCAACTCTGATTACCTTGATCATGGTATCCCGGTTGCCTTTCACGGTCACAAATGTGCCTGTGGTTGCACATTGATCAGTTCATTTGCCGCAGCAAAGGTTGCCTGATTATGCCCGTCTGGCTGGATGCCATCCCTGAAAAGGCTCCTAAGGTAGCGCGTCCCGGCACCGGCCGTTGGCTGCTATTCCTCGCGTTTGTCATGCTGGGGGGCATAGCGCTCACGCTATGGTGCTGGACGTCAGAGCGAACCGGATTTGTCTTCTGGTTCACCGCGCTGGGTCTTCCATTTTGCACCTGGGGGCTTATTTTCGGCTTACGCCGGTTTGCCTACAAAGCCGAACAGGTGGGGGCCGAGTCCCGAAATGTCCAGCGAGAAGCGCTTATTGACAGTGAAATTCTGCGCGGTCAACGCTGCGCCTGGATCCTCGGTACTTATATTCAGAGTCCGGCCGGAAACAAAGCCGATGACCTGCTGAAGGCAATGAAAGTCGCAGCTCCTGTTATCGAATTCTCTCGCCCAAGAGGATGTGACAAACCGGTCAGATACGCGGCATTACCAGAATATCAGACTGATTTAACGAAGGCCCTGAATGCAGCGGTTAATAAACTGACCACGCGTGTAGAGGGGATAGTTAAGCCGCTCCCGCCGGAGTTGCCATGCTGGCTGGTGCTGGATTGTGATAACGACCTGTACCCCTTGATTGAAGAGCAGCTTAAAGCCGATCTCTCACTCAAGACGGGCAGGATTTTTCGCCTGATGGCCGGAAAAGGGCTGGGTGCGTTTGATGCCTGGCTGGACAAGCGATGGGACAACCCTGGCATTTTGGTTGCCATCACGCTGTCGTTACCGGCGTCCCCCCGGGAAGATGACGCAGATGCCGTCTCAATGGTGGTATTGAGCAACCGCAAAGCCCATGCCTGGCCGGATGCGCTTCGCCTTCATCGCCCCGAAAGGGGTACAGAAACAACGCTTACAAAGACACTTACCCGGGCGCTGCTCTGGTCGAAGACCCTGCCCAATGAACTCAAAGGAAGCTGGATCTCCGGTCCCACATTGACGTCGGGCAGCGGCTGGAATAATGCCTGCGAAGAGAGTGAAGTGGAATTTAGTCTTTCAGAAGACAATTCCAGTATCGATCCCGTGCTGGGATTTACCGGCCATGCTGCTCCATGGCTGGCCATCACGCTTGCTAATGCTGACGTTGAACAACGAGGGGCGCAGGTTATCGCCGCACAACCCGCCGCTGATAAGGACGACATCTGGGTCGCCGTCATCACCAAAGAAGAAGTTCGCAAGGAATCGCCTAAGAATGTCTAAGGTAAAAGTAAAAACTCTCATCGGCTCGGTTGTGACTGTCGCCTTTTTCCTGACAGCCATCGTGGCATTTTTGTTTTATGCATTTCCGGAAAATGTGGCCTCAGCCACCGGCTTCGGACCGTATGACGGACAGCGCATACTCACATTCTGCGCCATTATGGTTGCCGCGATGTTTTTACTCGGCTGGCTGACAGAGAAGGCTTTCGACTTCGCCGGTAAATCCGGGTTGTATTTCCAGTGGGGCCAGAAAAAGGCTGAGAGTATCACTCCGGTGACGAACACCATTCCCGGTGAAGAAGATGACGATGAACCGGTCTTCAGCGAAGACGCCGTGTCCGAACACCTGCGCTTTCGCTATGGACGCCGATGGCAGCGTAAGGTGCGACTCCTGCTGGTGATGGGCAACCCGGACGACGTCCATAAAACAGCCCCGGGTCTGTGCCATGACCTCTGGCAGGAAGGTGACGGCAACGTACTGATTTATGGCGGTGATGCGCAGTCACTTCCGGATGAGACCTTCCTTTCAAAACTGAAGCGTCTGCGATCTGGCCAGCCGGTTGATGGCATTATTCAGGTGATGAGTACTTCAGCCCTCCCGACGGACAGCGAACGGGATGCTTTCTTGCGTTGCCGCCAGAAAGCCGATCATCAGCTGGGCTGGCAGGCCCCTGTCTGGCTGTGGCTGACTGATAAAGCCAAAGGTGCTCAGCAGGACGCGGACACGGCTGCGACAGGGGTGATATTCGGACCGGAAGGCACTGTAAAAGAGGCGGATAAGGCATTGACTACGCTGTCTCAGCGCCTGCAAAAAGTCGGTATGGCACAGATACTGAATAATCCGGCTCATAACGGCCTGCTCCAGTTATCTTCCCGTCTGCAACACGAACTGAAAGCCAGTCTGACTGTTTTGCTCAGCGGGTTGATGCAGGGATCTGCGGCCTGGCGTTTACGCGGTGTCATGTTCAGCCCTGAACTGGCCATTGCCGGAACGGTACCGAACACGCGCCTCGACACACCGACATGGAAAGCCGTCATTGATGACTGTGATGCCGTCAACGGCAGGAAACTGGGCTTCGACTGGCAGAAGATGCTGAGGTTAATTCTGCTTTCCCTTATTGTCCTGTGGGGGACCGGTACATTGCTGTCCCTGATCGTTAACCGTACCCAGATTTATGAGGCACAGGAAACGGCGAGGCAGGCAGCGGATACCGCAAAACCACTTGCAGAACGCCTGCACAACCAGCTCGTCCTCCAGCAAGCGATTGCCCGTCTGCAACATCGTGAGGCGACCGGTGCTCCGTGGTACACCCGATTTGGTCTTAATCAGGACAGCGATACGCTGGCCGCACTCTGGCCCCTGTATGCGAAAAATAACGCACAGCTGATGAGGGATGCTACAGCAGATAGTCTCAGGCAGCAGCTTAATGCGTTTGTGCAACTTCCTCCTGCCAGTGATGCCCGAACGCAGGGCACACAGCATACCTATGACGTGCTTAAGAGTTATCTGATGCTGGCCCGTCCTGACAAAGCAGACGCAGACTGGCTGGCAAAAAACGTCCTGAAAGCCTTACCGAAACGCCAGAATGTGCCGGATGGCATATGGCAGGACCTGGCACCGAAACTGCTGGGCTTTTATGCGCAGAACCTCCCGGCTCATCCGGAATGGAAAATTAAGCCCGACGCTGAATTAATCAGCACGGTTCGTCAGATCCTGCTCAAGCAGATTGGCCAGCGGAACGCTGAGTCCGGGTTATATCAGGACATGCTTAAGCGCGTGGCCAGCAACTGGCCTGATTTAACGCTTGCCGATATGACCGGCGACACCGATGCCTCAACGGTATTCAGCACTGACGAAGTCGTCCCGGGTATGTTTACGCGTCAGGCCTGGGAAGAGCAGGTTCAGGATGCGATTAACGAGGCCGTCAAGACACGCCGCGATGAAATTGACTGGGTACTGACGGATAAGACGCACCAGACAGGGAGCGATATCTCCCCGGAGGCGCTGAAAGCCCGTCTGACAGAACGCTATTTTACCGATTTTGGTAACGCCTGGCTGAACATGGTCAACAGCATTCAGTGGCAGGAAGCCACGTCACTTTCCGAAGCGATTGCCCAGCTCAGTCTGATCGGCGATGTCCGCCAGTCACCGCTCGTGGCACTGATGAACACGCTAAACTTCCAGGGAAAAACAGGGCAAAAGGGTGAGGCACTGGCTGATTCGATAGTGGACTCAGCGAAAAAGCTGATCGGTCAGAAAAAAAATGCCAGACAGTTTATTGAACAGGCACAGGGCCCTAAAGGTCCGCTCGATGGCGTGTTTGGCCCGCTGATGGGGCTGATGGAAGGTAAAGAGGGCACCGGTGCCAACGGTAACCTCAGTTTCCAGTCCTGGCTGGCTCGCGTAACCCAGGTGCGGCTGAAGCTTCAGCAGGTCACCAGCGCCCCGGATCCGCAGGCTATGTCGCAGATGCTGGCCCAGACCGTGTTCCAGGGCAAAGCCATCGATCTGACCGATACCCGCGATTATGGCAGTCTGGTTGCGGCAAGCCTGGGGCAGGAGTGGAACGGATTTGGCCAGTCGTTGTTTGTGCAACCATTGGATCTGGCCTGGCGGCAGGTTCTTGCCCCTGCTGCGGGTAGCCTCAATGCCCGCTGGCAGACAACCATTGTCGATCAGTGGAATAAGGCCTTTGCGGGACGGTACCCGTTTAAAGCCACCGGCAGCGATGCTTCCCTGCCGCTACTGGCTCAGTTCCTGCGCAGCGACTCGGGTCGAATCACTACCTTCCTGAAAACGAATCTCGGCGGGATCCTTCACCAGGAAGGGAATCGCTGGATCGTTGATCCTTCCGCAAGTCAGGGGATGGTTGTCAGTCCGGATTTTCTCCGGGCGATTAATCAGCTGGCGGAACTGTCAGATATCGTGTTCTCACAGGGCGATGCGGGTGTTCACTTCGAACTGATGGCGCGTCCTTCACGGGATGTTGCCAGAGTGCAGCTTACCCTCGATGAGCAGAACCTGGATTACTTCAATCAGATGGAAAGCTGGCAGAGCTTCACCTGGCCGGGGAATACGTACTATCCTGGCGTGTCACTCAGCTGGCGAAGTGTCAACAGCGGTATGCAGCTCTACGCCAGTAACCAGGGCAACTGGGGTCTCATTCGCCTGCTGGACAAAGCCCTGATCACTCCACTCGATGCCAGCCGTACACAGCTGGTGTGGATCACCGCCGATGGCAATCCTCTGAAGTTCGTCATGCGCAGCGAGCTGGGCGACGGTCCGCTTGCCTTACTGAAGCTACAGGGATTTAGGCTACCAGCGTCCATTTTTAACGTTGCCGCTGGCACCGAAGGCGTTGAGTAAAGATGAACAGGGGCATTCATCCTGCGCTGGCCTTTGCTAAACAGGTAGAGGGCTGGTCTCCGGGCGTATTCAGTCAGGTTGATAAGTGGCGGGAGACCGATTCACTTGCCCCATGGCGGTTTATGTCGTTTCGCCAGTGTAAACACTGGCTTGCGGACTGGCTGAAGCGTAACCCGGCGCCAGAAGAAGGGTTCCTTTGTCCTCAAATTATGAAGCGTTTCCCGCCGCATATTGTTTACATGACGCTTGCAGCCTGGCGAACCGGTAAAACACTGCTTCATTGCGACGAATCTCTCTTCCGGATGCTGGGTGAAACCCGTCAGACCGATGCTCTGTCAGGCGTAATGCTTCGCCGCCTGCCATTCTGGGGATTCTGGTTCGATTTTCCGGCTGACATGGTTTTTGCTGAAGGCCAGGGTGCGCTGATGGGCGCATTTTTCACCCTTGCCGATCATGATAACCAGACGGATGCACTGCTCGCCCTGACGCTCGCTCAGGATCCACTTTCCCGGGAGCACATTCCGATGGGAATGGAGTATCTCGCCTTAACCGATCCTGTCTCCACTGCCATCAATCAGCAGGAGGAGGGGATCCGAGGATTCTGGCACGCCGTGCTGCCAGTGCTGTTCTGGCTTTGCTCGGAGAACAGCGAGTGGGGAAGGCAGGGGAAACCTGTGAGACCCGCGCCCAGACGCGTAGGAAAGCATCAACGCCTCATCCCGCCGGACAAGCCTGTGCAGATTTTTGCAGGTGCCAGGGCCGGTTCCGCGCTCAGGCAGGTACCGCGAGCGCCGGAAGCCAGTACATCAGGGTACAGTCCCTCCACACCCCATCGGCGCCTTCGCCCCCATGTCAGAAAAGCCCACTGGCAAAGCTACTGGAAGGGCAAACCCACTCAGGGGGAGGAGAAAAGTATGCTGTTGAAATGGAAGCCACCACAAATCGTCAATGGCAAGGACGACGATTCACTGGAAGCGGTCGTGAGATTTATGAAAGAGACTAACAAACGGGAAAAAGAATGAGTTCACCGGAAGATCTGTTAACCGCCTGCGCCACCAGCCTGGAAGAAAGGCAGCGCCTCATTTCCCGGGCAAATGATGCCCTGTCACTCTGGGATAACTGGCTGCACCCGTTCACCTCGGGGTCTGAAACCGGGGACGATCCTGCTTACGATGATAATTTTCAGCTTATGCGTGAAGAGATCAATAAGCTTTCGGGTACAGATTCAACGCTGTTGTGCGAGCTGGCCCAGAAATGTCTTTGCGAATGTGCCAAAGACGTACGTGTTGTGACCTGGTACGTGCAGGCCCGACTCTGTCGCGACGGTGAAAAAGGGTTGTCCGAAGGCTTACTGCTTCTTGCTGCGATGCTGACCCGCTACGGGCAGGCCTGCCATCCCCGGCGCCCCACAGCCCGGAAAGCTGCGCTGGAGTGGCTGAACAGTGCAAAAGTGATTGATGCATTGCTGTTATGGCCCGAGGTGGACAGCAATGACGCCGGTCTGACGGCGGGAGCCATAAGCCTGCTTGAATCCACAGTGGCAGACTGGCCGGAAGCCGAGAAACCGTCTTTTGCAGGGATTTGTACCGCGCTTGAAAACCGCCTGGCACGTTCGGGTGGTATGGAAGTGCTGGTCCCCCAGAACAGCAGTACTCAGGAACACGGGCGTGAAGCCGCCCACTCGGATTCACCACAACTGTCAGCGGTGAAATCGGGACGCGATTTACTCGACCAGGCAAAGTTACTTTCCCGCTGGCTGAGCGAGCAGCCGCAGGGCTGGCTTGCCTCTCACCGGCTGATAAAGACCGTGCGATGGGATACGGTCAACCAGATCCCTCCGCTGGATAGTAGCGGGCGCACCCGTCTGGTACCGCCGAAGGCCGAGTACCGGGCTCAACTCAAGCGGCTCTACCTTCAGAAAAACTGGACTGAACTGGTTGAGCAGGCCAGCCAGATGTTTTGCGAGGGAGTGAATCATTTCTGGCTCGATCTCCAGTGGTATCTCTGGCAGGGGCTCAGCCATGCCGGTCACCCGTGGGATGCCTGGACAAACTCTGTCCTTCTCGATCTGCGGCTTCTTCTTCAGCGCCTTCCTGGCCTTGAAGGGCTGGCATGGAATGACGGAACGCCCTTCGCTGATGAAGTCACCACCGCCTGGATCGCTGAAAAAGTGAATGAGGAAGGTCTGCTTTACGGTGATGAACCCGCCACCGTTGTTAATAGCCAGTCCGACGATGTATTGCTTCTTGAATCCGAAGCTATGGAAAAAGGTGACGCGGAAGGACCCGAGGCGGCGCTTGCGTGGCTCCAGTCCCGACCGGGGATGGACACACCACGCCATCGCTGGCTGATACGCCTGCTGATGGCCCGGGTGGCAGAGCAGTATGGTCGAAACGATATGGCGCTTCACCTGCTTGGCGAACTGACCACCAGCGCACCAAAGCTGACGCTGGAAGACTGGGAACCCGCACTGTTGTTTGAAGTCCAGGCTCGTCGCCTGAAACTGCTGCGCCTGAAAGCCGGTCGCAGCGAATCCGATAAAGCCCGTCTGATGCCTGAGATGGATACGCTACTGGCGGGTCTGATCGCCATCGATCCTGCCCGTGCCATGGTGCTCTGTGGCTAAAGTTTTTTTTAATCATTTTCAGGAATGCCGTGCATGGATGATTTAACCCTTCGCTACTACGAAGCTGAGATGCGTTACCTGCGTGAGGCGGGTAAAGAGTTTGCCCGTGCCCATCCGGATCGGGCAGCTATGCTTAATCTGGATAAACCCGGCGCCCGCGATCCCTATGTAGAACGTCTGTTTGAAGGCTTCGCCTTCCTGATGGGCCGTTTGCGTGAAAAGCTGGATGATGACCTGCCGGAACTGACCGAAGGGCTGGTGAGTCTGCTGTGGCCGCACTATATGCGGACCATCCCGTCGCTGGCCATCGTCGAATTCTCGCCAGACTGGCGTGGCCTGCGTCAGGCCGAAATGCTGGCTGAAGGCTTCTCCGTGCTTTCACGCCCTGTGGGGCCGCATAAAACCGCCTGTCAGTACCGGACGACCCGCGATGTGCCGCTACAACCGCTGCACCTTGCTGACGCCCGCCTGCATACAGAAACCGATGGCCGCTCTGCTATCCGTCTGCGCTTCGAATGCCCTGAAAAAGTGGACTGGAGTAAAGCCGGGATCGACAAGGTCACCATATTCCTTAACGCTGAGAGTCCTGTTAGCTCTGCGCTGCATCTGGCAATGACCCGTCGCGTCCACGCCATGTATGCCCGCCATGCAGGGACATACATCGAACGCCATCAGTTTGATGGCTGGTGCAAACCCATGGGCTTTGATGACAATGACGGCCTGTGGAAGAAAGCAGATACAGCCTTCAGCGGTTACCAGCTGCTGCTGGAATATTTCAGCTTCCGTCCGAAATTTATGTTTGTTGAGCTGCGCGGTCTCGATACCATCGGACTAAATGAAGCCAGCTCCTGGTTTGAAATCGACATCGTGCTCAGTGAAGCCTGGTCATCCGATCTGCCTTTTGAAACGGAAAACTTCCGGCTGCACTGTGCGCCGGTCATCAACCTCTTCACCCTGGAAGCCGACCCGCTAACGCTTAATCCGCTGGATAACGAATACCTTCTCAGGCCGCTGCGTCTTCAGGATGGCCACACCGAGATTTACAGCGTCGATAACATCCATGGCGCGGTGAAGAATGGCAAACACCCCTATGTACCTTTCACCAGCTTCCGGCACCGGGGCGGTATGATGCGTCACGATGCCCCTGAACGTTATTATCACACCCGCGTGAAACGCGGCCCCTCTGGCCTGTATGACACCTGGTTGATCCTCGGCGGTCGCTCGTTCGAACTGGAGCAGCTGTCAGAGAAACCAGAGTCGCTCTCGATGCGGATCACCGGAACCAATGGTCAGCTTCCGCGTAAGGCACTGGAAAGTACCCTGCTGGACAGGGTGGTCAAAACCGGCAAAGTACCCGTCAGAGTATTAAACGTCACAGCACCGACAATGCCGCTGTATCCCCCTGCAAATGATCGTTTTCACTGGCGAGTGATGAGCCACCTCGGCTCAAACTTCCTCAGCATGATGGACAATCCGGAGGTTCTGCGGGGAACGCTGGCGCTCTATGACTGGACTGACGATGAGATGAACCGCCGTCGGCTTGAAGCAATCGTCGCGGTGAAGCACACACTGATCCGCCGTTTTGAGAAGGGCTTTATGCTCCGGGGCGTGGATATAGAGGTCACGCTAAATATGGATAATTTTGCAGGTGAGGGCGATGTGAATCTCTTCGGCGAGATGCTGCATCGGTTCTTTGCGCTCTACGCGGATATTCACCTCTTTAATCAGCTCACGCTGGTGCTGCAACCAACAGGAAAACGACTGAGATGGCGAGAGAATCACAGCCAGCACGTACCGGGCTGACATTAGTCCTGAGCAAAGATATCTGGCGGGCCAATTTTTATCGTTTCTGCCAGCTGCTGGAGCAGGAAAATCCGGACGCGCCGAAACTGGGCACCACCAGCCATCCGGCCAACGATCCGGTACGATTCAGGCCCTGGCCTGGTATGGGATTCCCGGTCAGTACCCTGAAAGCGGTGGAGACCGACGAAGACAACCCGACATTGCCCCCAACGGTCCGTACGACATTTTTGGGAATGTATGGCGTGGACTCCCCTCTGCCAACGTCCTATCTGGACGACATTGCGCAGCGCCGCGAAGGGCACGAGGCGGTCACCTCGTTTCTGGATATTTTCAGCCACCGCATCACCACCCAGTATTACCGGATCTGGCGAAAATACGCCTATCCGGCCACCTTCGAGGCAGGTGGCCGCGATGACACATCTCAGTGTCTGCTGGGGCTGGTGGGACTCGGTATACCGGGAACGGCTGAGCAGGTGGCGACGCCGGTTTCCCGCTTTCTGGCCCTGCTGGGCACCATGCGATTACCCACCCGCAATGCAGAAGGCATCCGGGCCCTGGTGAGCCTGCTGGCACCGAATACCCGGGCAATTATCACCGAACCGGATCCGGTGAAGGTCCATATCGATAACCGTAGCGGGCTGGGTGCAGGGAACCGCATCCGTCTTTCTCAGCGGGCGACGCTGGGTAAAAACGCAAAAGAAGCATGCAGCCGGGTACTGTTGACCCTGGAAACGGAAGATCCGGTCGAGGCGGAAGGCTGGTTGCCTGGTGGTTTGCTCCATACCGATTTGCTGGTTCTTTTACGCGTTTATCTCGGCTACCGCAGTGACGCCCGACTGCGTCTCACCGTACCCGTACGATTGCTGCCTGAGCCTCGCCTTGGCAAAGGCAGACGCATCCAGCTGGGCCGTACCGGTTTGCTTGGCCTGAAAGCGGGCAAGCTCAGCAATAACCGGGAGAGTCTCACCGTCAGTCTGGGCTGCTATGAAGGGCTGCAATGTTCTGCGTTACCGTCCGCTGAAGACGGACACTACCGCTTCGAATAATCACGTACTCCCACTCTCAATAAAGGAACTTTTGAATGGCAACAGTAACCCGCTGGTGGGCGCTGACGCTTATTGCCTGTAGCCTGCTCGCTGGCTGCGGTCTGACTCAGACCGTTACGGACGGTACGGTCAGCATCACGAAATCCATCTTCTACAAGAAAATCAAAATGCTGCATCTGGATTTTACCCCGCGTACGGCCATTAACGCTGATGGGGCACAGACACCGCTGGCGGCAATGGTGAGAGTCTATCAGCTCAGGGATCGTAAAGCGGTTGATGCCGCCGATTACCAGACGCTGCTTCGTAATGCCGATACGGTCCTTAAAGACGACGTACTGGCGTCAAAATCGCTGCTGGTGATGCCCAAAGGCAGCGTGACGCTCAATATGCCCATGGATGAAGATGCTCAATTCGTGGCTGTGGTGGGACTGTTTAACCGCCCGGATCAGAAGGACAACCGCTGGCGCCTGGTTCTGACCCGTGACGATCTCGACCCGGACAAACCGCGCACGATTGAACTGGGTGATGGCTGGCTCAGCCTCGTGCCGCTGAAGGAGTGACGTGATGGATAACTGGTTAGCGCTTTTTGACGGACAGACCCGATATTTTCTGGATATCAATGACAGTTCAGTGAAGCCGGATGTTCTGCGCTTTTACGGAAGGGAAGCACTGAGCGAACCATTCCGCTGGGACATCGAGTTCACGACGCTTCAGGCGAACATTCCCCCGGAAGCGGTGCTGATGAAGTATGCCTCTTTCCGGATGCGGAGCGGCAAAAGTGTTCACGGCATGGTGACTCGCCTGGAATGGCTTTCCACCTCCAGGGACCAGTCTCACTACCGGCTAACGCTCAGTTCGCGCCTGGCGCTCCTGGGTTACACCCGACAGTGCGCGGTATATCAGAACCAGTCCGTTCCGGAAGTGGTGGAGCAGGTGCTGCGCAAGCACGGGCTGGAGGGACCTGATTTTGACTTCCGCCTGGAGCGCATCTACCCGCCGCGTGAAATTATCACCCAGTGGCGGGAAACGGACCTTGAGTTTATCCGGCGCATTCTGTCTGAAGTGGGGATTTACTGGCGCACGGAGATGGATGACGTGCGCGGTCTGGATACGTACATTTTTGCCGACAGCCAGCTGAACTACCAGTTTGACGTGCGCCTGCCGTACCGCGAACCATCAGGCCTGTTTGACGGTGCGGCAGAATCGGTCTGGGATGTGCGGACCTGGCACAACATAGCCACCGGCACTGTCGTCACGCGGGATTACAACTATCGGACCGCCACCACGCCGATGGATGCGGCGGTGAGTGTGCGCAGTGATGCGGTCACCACCGGGGAGCATTACCGCTACCCGGTACCTTATCGTGAAGCGGGCGATGACGCCAGCCCGGAGCCGGAAACCGAATCTGGCGCGTTCTACGCCCGACTTCACCACGAGCGAGAGCTCAACAGGTCGGCCCGCATTCACCTGTTCAGCAATGCTGCACACCTCACTCCCGGGCAGGTGCTGGAGCCGCAGGGGGATATCATTACGGCCCTACAAGAAGGCGTGATCCTCACGCTGGTGACCTTCCGTGGCGCCCGTGATTCCCGTCTGCAGGTGTCGGTCTGGGGCCTGCCTTACACGGAACGTTACTGCTTCCGTCCGGTAGAGATCCCTCGCCCGGTCATCCCGGGTACGCTTCCGGCCCGGATCGAAAGTCGCGAAAAAAGTGATACATACGCCCACCTCGACGAGCAGGGGCGATACCGGGTGAAGCTGGACTTCGACCGGGAGGGGACTGAACCCGGTTACGGTTACCTGTGGCTGCGGATGGCGAAGCCTTATGCTGGTGAAACGCTGGGCTGGCATACGCCGCTCATCGATGGCACCGAAGTGGCGATTGCGTACAGCAATGGTGATATTGACCTCCCGTACATCGCGTATGCGCTGCACGACTCGGATCACCCGGACCACGTCACCCGCGACAACCATACCCGTAACGTGTTACGCACACCAGCCAACAACAAGCTGCGGATGGAGGATAAGCGCGGTGAGGAGCACATCAAACTCGCCACGGAATACGGCAAGACGCAGCTCAACAGCGGGCACATGGTGGACAGCAAGGGGCAGCTTCGCGGTAAAGGCACAGAGCTGCGCACCGATGAGTGGGGAACGCTGAGAGCCGGGAAGGGACTCTTTATTGCTGCGGATGCGCAGGCGAAAGCGCAGGGTGATGCGCTGGACATGGATGCCGCGCTGAAGGAAATCGACAGGCTTAATCAGCAACTGCAACAGCTGGAAATGGCCGCAGAAAAAGCGCAGGCGCTGAAGGGGGATGTCGACAGCCAAATACAGATGTTTGAGCAGCGGCTGAAACTGCTCAATGAAGCGGTGCTTTTCTCGGCGCCGGAAGGCATGGCCATGACCAGTGGAGAAGATATGCAGCTGGCCGCTGGCCGTAATCTTGCGCTTAACGCCGGAGAAGACTTCAGTGTTGGCGTGATGGGCAATGCGACCGCTTTGACCGGGGAGAAGCTGGGGCTCTTTGCCCGCACCGGTCAGCTGAGCCTGAAGTCCGGAGAAGGGCCAATCGATGTCCAGGCGCAAAACGCTAACATGCGGTTATTTGCTGAGAAGAAGCTGACGCTGAGCTCAGCGAGTGACATCTCCTTTGCCGGAAAAAAACGTATCACCCTAATTGGTGGTGGCAGTTACCTGAAGCTTGAGGCCGGGAAGGTCGAATACGGCACGACAGTGTCGTATTTGCGCAAAGTGAAGCGGACGATGGCTGCATCGGCCAGTGCTAAACCTCCGGAGGCCGTATCCTTGCCGCCTCCGGCGACCATGCGAGAATTCAATCCCGAAACGCTCACCCCGTGGGTGACGCCGGTGTATGCAAAATCCTGCCTGAAGGAGAAAGGCTGCACGGATGCCGGTACTGCCGAAGAGCCCGTTGATAACTTTGGACAGATGACAATTTTTGCCCAGCCTGTCGAGGACGACTGCTGCGGTTACGGCCATCAGCATGAGCATGAGCATGAGCATGCTGATGATGAAGTCGTTCAGCATGCCCAGTCAGCCAAAAAACGTAAGCCTGACGCCGGGGGCGCAAATGCTCATGCTCAGGCAACAGCTGCACCGCTTGCTCTTGGGGCTGCTACGGGCGTGATGACCCAGGTCTGGGGGGAATGGTCCCTGACCGGCGTATTGGGCGCGGCCCGGGGAATTCCGTATGTCGGAGCGATGATGTCCGCGCTTTACGTTCCATCTGCGGGTGAGGGGAGTGACAGGGTCCCTGGCCGGGATGAATTCTGGTACGAGGAAGAGCTGCGGCAGAAAGCCATCACCGGGGCAAAAGCGACAACCCGGGTGAGATTCTTCTGGCGCCAGGATGAGCAGGGCAACATGCGGGTCTATGGCGTCCATACGGGTGAAGGTACCCCGTATGAAGGTGTTCGTACGGCAAACATGGTGTGGAATAGTGAACATAATCAATATGAGTTCACTCCAGCTCACGGTGCCGATGGTCCGCTGATTACCTGGACGCCTGAGAGACCAGAAGGCAGTGACCTTCCCCCACATACCGGCAGCGACATCAAGCCAATAGACCAGGCTACAATAATCGTCACGCCAATTCCTGACGGCAAAGATGAATACACGACCCCACCAATCCCGGTGCCGGATGAACGAGACCTTAACGATTATATTCTGGTGTTCCCTGCGGACTCTGGGATTAAGCCGATTTATGTTTATCTGAAGGATGATGCTCGCAATTTACCAGGAACGGCGACAGGAAAAGGCGTAGAGTTACCCCAAGGTCAACGATGGTTGGACATGAGCGTGACCAACTCAGGCGACGGAGCTCCAATACCAGCGCACATCGCTGACAAATTAAGAGGTAAAAACTATAGGAAATTTGATGATCTAAGAGGCGATATTTGGAGCGAAATCAGCAAGGATCCGGACTTGTTGTCTCAGTTTTCTCCAGTAAATCAGGATATCATCTCAGAGAGCGGGTCCCCGTTATCACCGAAAGCCGGATGGTATGAGGGACCAAAAGAAGTTGTGAAAAAATTCCAAATACACCATGTTAAACCAATAAAAGATGGTGGTGCTGTTTATGATATTGACAATTTGCGAGTTGTGACACCACGACTTCACGATGAAATTCATTATAGAAGGTGATTTATGGAACTTAAAGACTCATTTTCAGAATATACACAACAAGAATTTTTGCTTTTTTTGAATGAATTTTTTAAGGATTCACGGAAAGTGAATTTAAAGGGAGAAGCCCTTAGTGATTATTTGACAAAATTATCGAATCACTTTGACAAAATAACGGAGCATCCTGAAAAGAGCGATTTAATATTTTACCCCGAGGATAATTCAAAATGTACTCCGGAAGGATTGCTTGAGACAGTTTTGAACTGGCGAAAATCCCAAGGCCTCCCACTGTTCAAAGATAGTTAAACTGGACCAGTTTATCCCTAGGTAACTCCAAGAGAGAATGACACTTTACAAAATCTATAATCACAGACAGAAAAATATGTTTGAATTTAAGCGTGCGTTTAATGATTACACTGAAAATGAATTTCTCGAATTCTTACATGAATTTAGAAGAGCAACAAAGAAAGATAAATCTCTAAAAGGGAAAAAATTAGATTCTTACTTGGATAAACTAATGGACCACTTTATAAGTGTCACCGAGCATCCTAAACAAGGAGACCTAATAGCCTACCCTGATTCACCAGAAGAAGGGAAACCAAAGAATATTATCAAAATTGTGAAGGAGTGGAGAAAATCTCAAGGCCTCCCGCTTTTTAAAGACTCTGAAGCTGACTCTTGAGGTCTAAATGCCAAATAGAAAATCCCCATCTTTATATGAAATTCTTACTGGCAACTTTACAGGGGATCTTCCCCTTGAAGTTGTAAACGAAGAAGACCAGGTCATTTTATCCGTACTGGATAACATCCAGCGTATTTTGAACGCCCGGGCCGGGACCATATCCCATCTACCAGATTATGGTTTGCCCGATATGACCAAAATTCTGCAAGGCATGCCCGGGACCGCCCACGAGCTGATCGATACGCTGGCCGGTGTTCTGCTCAAGTATGAACCCCGTTTGCAGTCCCTTAATGTCACTTTACTCGAACAGCATGTGCCCGGGGAGTTGCGCTACGCCATCGATGCGGAACTAAGAGGTATCGGACTTGTACGGTATGGCACCGAGTTTATGCCTGAAGGGAAAGTGCTGATCAGGCATTTGAAACAGCAGCAACATCTGGAAAACCATCAATTTATCTAATCCACTCATACCCTCATTCGATACGGATTTCACAATGTCCCACACAACCGAACGCCACCTTAAGACCGGAAACGATCCACGCACAATGCCTGATTATTCAGCGCTACGTGATGAGCTTGGCAAACTCTCCCATCCTGCCCGTCCGGATGTGAACTGGATGAATGTTGAAAAACTGGCATTAAACCTTTTCGATACCAATGGTGTCGAGCTTCAGACGGCGGCGTGGTATACCCTGGCAAGGGCACAACAGGCGGGTATACAGGGTTTCAATGAAGGTATGGCGATTCTGGATGCCCTGATACGCTATCAATGGTCCGCAATGTGGCCCGCTTCTGCGCATGCCAGAATAGAAATACTCAGCAGCCTGAGTAAACGTCTTCAGCAGCTGTTCCGGACCCTATCACTCCAGAGGTCAGATTTACCTGGCCTGAATCAGAGCATAAGGCTTTTGAGCTCAACAGGTGAAGCTTTGCAACGGCTCGAACTCCACAATGCAAGCGGATTTCAGCCGCTTCGTCAGATGCTGCAAAACACAACCATCAGGCTGGAGAATAGCGATGTCCCCTCAAGCCAGACAGAGAGCAATCTAACAGATGTAGCACTACCTGTTAGGGCTGAAAGGCAGAATAGTCAGCGCTGGGTATATGTGGTGAATTCTGAACCAGCAGTTGAAGTTGAAGTAATCAGAAAATCAGCCTCCAGGGTCACTCCATTAGTGGCTTATTTTGGCGGTATTTTAACCGCTGCCGTACTGGGCATAGCCGCCTATATTTTTACACCTATAGTATTCAGCCACCCCGGAGAAGATGCGTTGAACAACTCTCTCGCAGCTTTACCGACCAGCATGCCTCTTCCGGCTGTCGATCAGCTACGCCAGGACGCCCCGGCGTGGCTTGAATCCAGTGATACCTACGAAAAACAATTAACTTCCCGTCTGCACGAACTGAGCACTCTTCCACCGTATTGGCCATTGCAATACGGTAATCAGTTGGTAGAACAAACTCGCCATCTTTACCCTAACGCCAAATTTTCAGAGGAGCTGTCGGCGGACTGGCGGTCAAAGCTGCGAGCCAACAGTTTGCCCAATGCCGCCATCTCAGGTTGGTACAGGGGAGTATCCGAGCTTCAGGCGCTTCAGGACAGACTTAATCAACTCGACGAGAAGAAGGGCAAATACCTGACCGTTAGTGAGCTTAAAACGGCTGTGTTCTCAATATCAAAGTCCTTAAACGAAAGCGTGCCAGTTGAAGAATTAATCCGGCAACTGCAAAATTCCCCGCAAGATCAACCGCTGTCCCGAGACCTGCTCAACCGGGCAGATCTACAGCTCAGGCAACTGAATAACTCCTATATCATGGCCACGTCAAACAACCAAAAATAGATTTTGAGTTTAGACATACCAGGTAATGATGAAGACACGCCGGTTTGGCTTCATACACCTCACCTCTAACTACTTCGAAACTCGAAACTTGACCTCATTTCGCCGGTTCGCCAACAACCAATTTCATGATAATCTCCGGCCTTAAAATTTTTCCTTAACAGTCGTGGAGAAAGTATTGACTGAGCTAACTACTAAGCGCCCTGATACTGAACTAGCTCATCTCGCCTGGTGCATCATCGTAGCGGTAAAGCTTGCACGGAAAGAGGGAAGATCTCTCACGTCTCTTCAAACACACATGTTCATAATGCAGTGGCTTTCAACCGCTCAGAAGCGCAAGGTTTTTCCTAAATCTCTGGCGCCTGACATTATCTGGTTACAGGGACAAGGGAAACTGAAAGGGCCCTCAGCACGGCTTTACAGCAAGGGGGAGTATATCTGGCTGGCAAGCTCTGGTGAGTTAGCCAGTCAGAGCACGCTGTTTAGATTCACCTGCATGATTGACACGCTACGTTCAATGGGCTGGCAGGATCACCTATTATCCGATACCGAGTGGCAGGATGGTTGGAAATGCGGTACAGATGTATCGGCTGTGTATACACAGAAATCTCGACTCCATAGTTCATTTACAGAATCAGGAAATCTTATACTGCCACTTGAGGTGCGTGTAACTGGCGTTCCAGACGGGATATTTCCATTATTGGAGCAGTGCGGGCTCAAAACTGAGAAGTTGCCTGTGAGCATGGGTTATACAGTCCTGATTTTACAGCCAGAGATTGATTCAAGTTCCGTGAAGCAAGATATCGTTGAATATTATTGGCCTGAGAATTCAGGCCAATAACACTTTATCTTTAGCTCACAACTCGCTTAAACGATCTCTGACTATCGTGGCACATGCTAATGGATCTGCGACAATATCCTTACCATATATTCTTAGGCTAACAATACCAATTTCCGCCAACGACTTATCAATATTTCTGTCTTTAACAATAGATTCTGTGGAAGAATGATGTTCTTTAGAATCACAAAAAATTGCTAATTTTTTTTCAGGGAAATAGAAATCAGCATCTGTTATGGCTTTTAACCGTCTACGTGAGCGCGAGTTTTCCCATAATTTATGCAGGCTAGGGACTGTTAGTCCGTCTTCAGTAATTATTGTTTGAATTTCTGGCGTTAAGCCCAGGCTATCCATTGCCTGAAGTAAAAAAAGTTCTATAGGAGAATCACAACCCCATATTTTCCTGGGCTTTATCTTGTTAAATTTTTTGAAGTATCTATCTTTTCTGTATTTTTTGTAATCAGCTTTAACTTGCGGACTGTTATCAATAGATTTAATGAATGGCGGCACGACATTATGATAGTTATATTTATCTGACAACAGATACATATTATTTACGAAACCAATCATATCAGATTCAATTCCAGAATAATCCACGGAATTATACATATAAAGTCCAAAAGCGCCCTTAAATGGATTGAACCCATAGTAAAGCTTCGGCACTTTAGCATCCATCTCAAGATCATACTTCTCAATCAAATCTGTCTTGAGTGAAGTCAACTCTCCTCTTTTGCTTGCTGGGAAGAGTGAAATGTTGTACGGCTTGCAATGCATTACCCCATCAATTTCTTTAAAACCATAGGCGTTAATTACCAAAAATACCATTTGAAAGGAATCATCTCTCTTTTTATAAAGTTCAAGGGACTCCTTTGATGGATTTATAGTAATTATCTCATCATAAGTATCTAGATGTTCTTTCTCAATCGGCTGTAACCCGAACAAATCTGCAATATCATAACTCAAAAAATCGCCCGCCATACCCTCCAGATCTATTTTTACGGGAAGGTTAGGCATATCTTTATAGAACGGTATACTGTAAAGTGCCTCAGGTCTATTAGATATATTTTCAATTTCTTTTGCACTCATTAAAATCGCCTCAGGTCTAAACTATTTTAATTTAAGGGGAAAATACTCACGAGTATTTAATGGTGAATTTATATAACTAGTATCTGTCCCACCAAGTAATGCAACAAGATAACGACATATCAAAGCTTCCATTTGTAGAAGAATGGCATTCCGAACTGTTCCTGACTGTTCAGACCCATATGCAGAGAAGCCTAATGGTTGGCCAAAAAAAATCGCTTCATGGAAGTTTTCATTACGGACAGCAGCAATATTATCCTTACCATCTGCCCAGAAGGGTATAGGCATCCCTAATGTGTCACACATCCAGTAAACTCTCTCCGAATGTAGAGGTTTTTTGATTTTTTTAGTCTTATCTCTTTCATCCCATATAATGGAAAAGCATCCATCAAGAGCCATATATAGATACTGGAATTTTTCAAAGTGAAGGTTTTTTGGGTTTTGTGACAAAAACAGGGCGTGTATGACAGCTGCTAAGCGCATACAAGTTGTTACTTGACGGTCCTCTTTATTCAGAAAGTTTAAAGCTAACTGTATAGCATCCGACTCATTGGAACCTGATAAACAAAAATCGACCAGTGTCCCGGGTTTAACCGGAGTTGCATCTAAAAATCCAGCTTGAGTACTTGTCAGACGCATTCCTGTGAAGAATGACAGGCACCATATAACGAAGCATACGTCATTCTCACTATAGGATCCATTCAGCACCAACTTATGAGTTTTAGGCATGCAGAAAACCCGACCGCTATAAGGTTTGGTAATTACATGACCCCTTAGGTCATACGTTTCTTGAAGTTCGGAATAAAACCATCCATTTTCAACGTTAGGATGGTCCTTTATATATTTTGACGCTGAATCGTGGCCTGAAAGTGTATCGAGCGAAAAACTATCGGTCTTAAGATCAAGACGCTTTGGGTAAAAACCAAATTCTGCTGTTTTGCTATCGGTAATGGATTCCGTTGCATGTACGCTCATAGCCACCGTATGGTGAACAGGCCGTTCCATAAAAGCTCCTTTGGTTTATGGCTGTAAGTCACTAAATGGTATCACGAAGTACTTTATCATTGGTAAGCCAGATCCGGCCAGTGGTCGCTGGCCATTGACCATTACGCATATAAAGGCGTTGCCTCGACGATTTGACGTCAATATATTAGGTTTCATCTTCTATGGAATTTTCTACATATGCCACTAGTAGCCTCTTAGCCAAGCTATAAGATTCCATATAAATATTAAACATCTCTATTTGCTCTTCTTTTTCATCTTTTTTTATAGCTCCTGCATGCACTAATTGCGATCTAAAATCATATAGCTTATGAAACAGTTGAGAATCCTTTTTACCCAATAGTTTTTTTACAAGAACTCTACAATTCTTTCCGATTGATTGGTACTGTAAAGAATCCAAACCTTTTTTGATGGCCTCTTTAACATTAACATCGAATTCCGACTCATTCATTTTTTTGGATAAATATGCTAATGCGTCAATCTCAGCATCAGGGCGACGAATCCTTTCCGACAAAACCTCAATGGCAGTCATTGATAAAATGATTTTATTTATGAGGGAGTCATCAAAAAGTGAAGTGGCAAGAATCGAAGTTGCCGTTTTTATTTTTTGGAACGATTCACCTGCAATGAATACATTTTTAAAACGATTATAATGTTGGTTGAATAAGTGATCTAATCTTTCGACATCGACAACATCATATTCTTGAACGGCTTTGGTATCCCATGCAGTAGATTTTTCCGGAAATAACTGAACTCCGAACTTGTCACTCCAGTGAATTAACGGTACGTCATAAAAACCATCATGCCGCACGGTATGTTGCTCTACAAAATCTTTTCCGCCGCTCTCTTGAGTCTTTCAAGCAATGCTGCGGATGCCAAATTATCAGGGTACGCAATACCTATTCCTAAGTCAGAGAAAGCTAATATCAAAGCCTGCTCTACTTTTCTGGAAATCACTGCAATATCTCTATAAACTGCGGTTTCTATGTTTTTCAGCCTGAGAATTTTAGCTTCCTTTAATGAAAGGCCAGAATCTGACTCTATGATAAACTTATCTAAAAACACTAATGAATCACAATCAATCCCAAGAGGTCTTGGAATCTGAAATCTAATGTAAAAATTCCACTTATCTTTTTCAGACTGCGTTATATTTAATTCATATTCATTGGATAATGGTAAATATTCCTCTGCAATCTCACAAAAAAACTCCGCATCAACCTCATCAAGTATGGTTAGGAAGTTTTTTATTTCATTATTTACTGCCTGCATTACTTGTTCAATAGTGGTGTTTTCGCTAGCAAATTTATCAATCGCTAGTTTAGGTAAATTATCAAGGACTTGCTTGACTGTATCTCTTTCAAGAGGTGTCGAGATTTTGACCCCGAATAAGTTAACAACATCTTTTCCTCTCATAAAGATCCTTGTTTTAAGTTGGTATTTACTTTGTATTTATCCATTCAATTGCACCAGGGATGCGAATTCAGGGTTTTAAATTATTATTCACGTAATATATGGCTTCATCCATTCCACCTAACGTAATATATTCACTGTTAGACTTAGGCTGCAATTTGCAGTTCGATAACAAATCTGGGATGTGTCTATTAGAGCTAATAGCTGCTTTAGCGATATCATCGGCATCTGGGGATGACTGCCGGTAAGCGAGGAGGGCGCGTGTATACTGAAGAAACGGGCGCATATCACCTGAATAATCATCCAGTAGCAAGGTCAGATCATCCACCATTTCGAGTTCAAGGTAATATTTAGTTAATAAATGGCGAATCCCCTGATGGTCGTTCGGGTTGAGCTTGAGCATTTCGCGGCAATGAGCCATGGCTGGGGAGAAATTACCTGACTCCCATAAGGCATCAGCCAAAGCTGCTTTTGCTCTCATATTAGGACATGTTTCGACAAATCCCCAGAAATTGCCTGCAAATTCCCGAAAATCTTCGCCCAGTGCGACACTGGCCGCATATAAAGCCGTTTCCAGAGTACCGATTTTTGACTCAGGAGTTTCTTCAGATATCTCGCAATAGAATGAGTATGCGTCAGCACAAAGCGGGGATTTCTTGATTGCTTTTCTGATGAGCTTCAGCACAATTTCCAGGTCATCAGTTTCCCAAGCATCGAACATAAACTCTTGAGCCGCAGCCAGATCCAGCTGTAATTGCTCAGAACTAACGGCATTTTTATACAAATCAACGCGCTTTTTAGTCGGGAGTTTAATCATCTCAAGTATCCTTTTGGGTGCTCACCGTTACCCGGTACTTTGCATCACTGATGGCCTATTCTACCGCTTAGAATTTGCCACAAACAAGCTTGGGTCTGCCAGAACGGGTTCGATTGCCCGGAGTTGTTCCTGAGCCAGTCTGAGTACTGTCCCGAGTCGTTTGTTATCGACAATCTGCCCCCGATCGACACAGGCCAGCTTATCGAATGCCTGGCACTCAAGGCTCCCATGTCCGTAGTGGAAGGCGATAGTGCCATCGGGATAGTCCAGCACTTTAATTTTCTCACCGGCAAGACGGCTATTTTCTTCTGTTGGTTCCATGAGATAAAGGATTTTATCGTACTGAAAGGTCAGTGATTTCGACACGGTACGAACATCATGCCAGGCAAAGATATCTCTTAACTCAACGGGGCTTTCTTGCACCGGACGATGCAAATCTTTAGGGAATCTGGCCGGTCGTGAAAACCGGCTGTTAAAGTCAGCGATGAATGTGGCAAGCCAGGCATTTGCGGCCTCAATGCCGGTTATACCTTCCAGACGCATTTCTTTGATCAGTCGTTCCTGAAGTGTCTGATTCGCATGTTCCACGCGGCCTTTAGCTTCAGAGCTGTTGGCACAATTAAGCTCGATTGCCAGGTCATAGAGCACGCGTCCGAACTGGGTAACGGTGGTAGTGCGTTTCTCCGGACCACTGACGCGAAATATTGCGAGTTTGTCACTGTACAGCGATACCGGCTTCCCATGCTGCTCAATGTATTCCCGGCTCGCCAGCATGTAGTCAAAGGCTGTTTCTGACTCGCTGAACCACAAATGCATCAGACGGCCGGTGGCATCATCGATAAAGACTAGCAGGCAGCATTTCGGCGCACGATCTTCAAACAAGTCATGGTGGGAGCCATAGATCTGAATAAATTCGCCCAGACAATCCCCCTGATGGCGGGGCTGGTTAACTCGCAACTTACGACGGGGCATGTGGAACGCAGAGTCCGTCAGACGTCATTCAGGTGTGGACCGTCTCGGTTGAAAGCCGGATACCATGGCGCTCGCTGCGTTTTTTTGCGGCCAGTGTGGAACCAAAGTCACTTTAGTTTTCACGTATCAGCGTGAGTACCCGCAGTTTGAGTGATTCTGTTAAACGCCAATTGCTGGGCTGCCCACGTTTACGACAGACAAGCCCTTCAGCACCAAAAGCACGATAACGTGCTCGTACATCACCAGGGTGTGCGTTTTCCACAAGCAGGACTGGTTAGATCGTAGCGTAAACATTTTTGAATTTTTTATTCTACAGAAGGATAATGTAATTGAATTTGCTCATGAAAAACGCATCTGAGAGATCTCCGATGCTCAGGATCCTGTGTCGAAGGATAGCGATTTGATTAAAATTAAGAATGTGTAGTGTCCTGTCGCAGAATACTTCATTGTAGAAGTCATTCTCGGTAACGGTGGATAAGTGAACAGGTAAGACGTGACTACTGTGAAGCGAAGGGAGGACCATGAAACTGTACGAAAATGTGGTGATTGGTAATTTTCTCTATGGGTTGGGTGTTTCCATAGGAAATCGGCTCAAATCCGGATACCTACCGGGGACTGTCAGTTTATTACAGCAGACTCCTGAGGATAAGGCGTTGGGGGATGTCCTGCTCGAATTTCCCGGTACATTGCGTCTTATCGAATTCAAGGCACAGGGGAATCACTCAACCAAGGAACGCCGCCGTCACAGTAAATTATCGACGATCCTCAAAGGCAAACAGGAATTTCGGAATATTTCTTGTAGAGGGCAGGAAATGCTGACTATTTCCCGCCGAGTCCACTGGTACGTCGAAACAGCACCGTCTCCTCTGAAAGGAGTTGAAGCTTTTTTTTCTCCTTACCTTGATGCCTTCGACACAGTCAAACCAGCGAAGCAACTCTTTGCACTGGAGAAATACATTGAATCCGTGGCTGATGATGTGGTTACTTCAAGGAGTGATGAACGGGATGTGCAGGAGAAGGAGTATCTGAAACTTGTACGCTGGTGCCAGGGCGTGGGCGAGACAGGCGCTGGGGCATTGATTGTTATTGTGGGTGCTGGCGGCGGTATGGAGTTTGTCGCGCTGGAAGATTTGATGGCGTTGAACATGTCTTATGGAAAATGGGTGACATACAGACAGGAAATGGAGTTGCGGCTGGAGAGGGCGTTGGAGATGGAGTTTAAGCAAAAAGAAACGAAGATGGAGCGAGGGTGGGAATATGGGCGATAACGTGGAAAAACGGTTGACAGATCATGATGTCCAGTTGTTCTTTGATGCGGCAGAAACACTGCGGGAAGCTGCAGAATGCGACGGTGAGAAGGCCAGGAAAGCAACGGCAGAATTGGCTTCTTTCATCAACCGGTTAGATGCTCGTCTCAAAAGGCTGGAGAACGATGTCTCTCACAAAATAAACGGCTCAGCGGAAATGACTGCCAATCGTGCGGCTGAGCTGCTGAGTGTCCAATTTCGACAGGCGAATGAGGCGGCCCTGAGAGCAACAGAGCAGTACCAGGAAGCTTCAAAAAACCTCAACTTTAGAAACTGGTTCTATATCTTGGGTACTCAGATAGTACTGGTGTTGGTATTTATCGTATCCATTATATTTCTGGTGCCTTCGCTAGATGAAATACAGCAACGCCGGGCGCAACTGGCCGATTTAAATAAGCAACTTGATGGTGCTCCGTTGTACTGGGGAATGTGTGGAAAAGAAAAATGTTTCCGCACAGATGAACGCAGTGGCAAGGGAGGCAAAGGTGCTGATGGCAACACCTGGCGCGTTCCCTGGAAAGGGTAACAATACTCATATTCATTTTCTCTGGCGTAACTTAATGCAATCATTCCAGTTCGATTTCTACAAACTTGGGTGGAAGGTTTTCGAAGTTCTCGTTTCGTGCCTCCTGAAAGAAACTCATGGGCAGACGTTCAAGGTATTATGGACGGTCCGAAAGGGCCATCAACACGGTCTAGCCGGAAGCCCACATCCAGTTGGGTATCGTGCATATGGTACGCTACAGGCTGCACTTCGTCACCTGGAAGGACGATAAGGCGGTGGCACGTATGAGACCCCAACCGAAAAGGCCACGCTCCAGCTCTTGAGACGTTCGGGGGGACATGGGATCACAGTTATCCGTAGATAAGCCCGAACTGGCAGTCAAACTGGAACAACTTGGCGACGTTCTTTGAATAACCACAGGAACTTTGCAAAGTGATCTACACTGTCAACGCTACCGTATCGCTGAACACCGCGATCCGGCATGCCATCAAAAAACTCAAGGTGTTCCCAACGGATGACTCGGTACAGAAGGTGGTATGGCTGGCAATCCAGGCAGCTTCACAGAAATGGACGATGCCGCTGAGGGACTGGCGTATGGCGATGAGTCGCTTTAATATCGAGTTCGGTGACCGCCTGGACGGTCACTTCTGAGAAAGGCATTTACACAGAATCGTGTACAGGGTCACCCTTTCACCTGCAATCATCGCCGGTCGGCTTCGGTCGCTAATCCACCGACGATCATCATAGCGAACATCAACCTCTACTTCCTGGTGTTCGACATACCATTGATCACATAGCAGCGTGATTGGCGTCACGGAATACTTTTCAACAAGATAATTTTTTAGATCTTCAGAAGCCGTGTTGAGCAAGCGGTTACTGTCCAGCTTTTCAACCTCCTGCCGCATAGCCTCAATAGTCTTGCGAAGTGAACTGTCCAAATGGCTGCTTGAAAATAACAGTCCTTTGCTTCTGTCAATTATCTCAACCATTTTTATCCTCGGTTCTGCAACAGTTATAGTGCTCAATCCCCCTATTGATTACAAGAGAATAGCCCCCTGTTAAGACAATGTGTTAAATGTACTGCATCAAATTCAATTGAACCATCATGATAAACACTCTCTATGGATATGTCTGTTGTTCTACCATACACCGCTATCAGAGAAACAACTGCGCAGGATTACCCGGCAAAATGATTTAAGTCCACCTTAGCCGACACCTTACCTGCGACTCATTCCAATGGACCTATAGCCGTCGTCATAACATTTGGTATGGTTTTTAGCTAGGTATTCCATACGTTTCAGCAATTCGGTAACCTGCTGCATATAATTAGGGGATTTTTTGTTTAAATAAAAACACCCGTTCTCAGTCATATTCGCTAAACCTGAATATTGCTCAGCATACAGGCCTAACGCACTACACCATGCCTGCTGGATTAATGCATATAAACTGTCATCGGCATTATAAGTTCCCGCGCCACGGTAGAAGTCTTTATTGAGCAGCAGTAATACATGGTAATGCTTACGACGATTCCGTTCACCGACTTCACGGACCCATACATACCGTAATCGATTATGCCAGTTACGTTTCCAGCGGCGGTTTTTACGCTGGCAATCGACCAGCAACTTAGCCTTCAGTGATTCAATAAATCGAGTAACCTCTCTGTTCGAATCACCATACTGATAATCTCCCGGAAAACGTAAATCAATACGTAACGTAACTGTACGTGTAAACTCTTCTGTAGCATTACTAATCACATCGTAAAATGCTTGCTGGTAATCAGCATTTAAGGAATAGTTTGGCATATGTAAACCTGAATCAATATCCTGCTCAATAATTAACATTGAGATAAGTAAGAATAAGTAACCATACGATTAACAATCGTGGTAATGTTACATGCAGATATGTACATGAACATTATCGAATAATAATCATTAACCGTATGGTCTTACATGGTTAGTATAATTAGCTGACTGCATTGGTATAGTATATTAATAATAATCAATCTTAGTAGGAAGTAGATATATTATCAATAAGTATAATATTACCAGTAAGTATATATTGCTAATAAACATATATTACTATACCGACAGTAATTTCATCAGTGGAAATATATCAATAATCCCCTCAGCCTGAGTATCCCCCACGGAAAATGGTAAGTAAGGTAATAATTTTACTCTGATATTAGTTTTCAACAATTTTAGGCATTTCCAAAGGTTTACCTCGCGATTAGTTGCGATCAGTCGCAACTATCGCGGCCAGTAGTGCTTATACGCGGCATTTTTTGTAAATGGATTGTTACGGAAATAACGACCTGCATAAACCATTCGTGCCCTGCGCCTTGAGCGGACGATGTCTATCGCGCCTTCCTTTTCAAGTCTCTCAATGACTCTTTCCAGTAACTTGCCTTTACGTAATACATTAGGCCCGGCATTTCGTATTATATTAAATCTGACATGATCCATCTCTGTTTCATTGAACTCACGACGCAGCCATGATAATAGCAGCGCCTCATAGTAGCCCTCCTGAGCCCCAAAGACCTTTATTGCCTGTTGCATGTACCATTCACACAGCAACCAGGCATTTTCAACATATTCTTTTTTTATCGCGCATTCACCTTCTGTATAGTAACTCAGCAGCGCGGCCAGACGTGCAACATTATTCGGAAGTTTGGATGCAAAATCATTCATGTTTGCATATTCCCTGTCGGGGCCAATACCGCTTTCTATTTCATCGTGAATTTCTTTCCACGCTTCCAGGGCTGAGGGCTCGAATGATAAACATGTCTGATGCCCGGTCCCGTGTTGAGAAGCACTTTTTTCTATCAGTTCATTCATACGTTGGTAGAAGCGATTAAGATTCTCCAGCTCACCTGATTGAGGGGAAGATAGACGACTAATAAAACGCTGGCCCTGTGTCGATAATTTCGTATCAATATACAAGATAAAACAGCGTGCAAACAAACCACTCCCGCGTGCATTTTCACCCTTGCGTTTTAAAAAATCGTAAAATATTGCTTTTTGTACCATGACTAATAACGTAATACGTCCATTCTTAATCGTAAAACTCGGTCCTGTTTTCCGATTGACATGAAAACTTTCATCATCCCATATGGAGTTCATAAATCCCAAATCACTCATGGTCCGTCTGCTAAGTATATTAGCCCCCTCATCAGTTATTAGTCCTGTTTGTGGCGAGTGGGTATACATTTCAAACTGCAGGGCTTCAGGGGTGACATTATTATAAATATACCTTCTGGCTTTCGGTGGTACTGGCTTTTCAGCGGATAACTTCTCTAATTGCCGTGAAAGTTCATCTGTACACATTCCTTTCATAGTGTCTTTATCAATGCGTTTCAGAAGTGCATTTTCTTTCTTGCTCCATATTTTGGACTGGACCTCATGTTCTTTTTTCTGCTCTTCATACTGGAGTAATACACGCAGATCATGCTCATGAAAAGGTTTGAAAAGCAGTTTTTCCACCGCTGTTTTTCTCTCGCCAGAATCTGCTATCACGAATGAATACAATGATACCGGAGACTTCATGGTGTCTGTTATTTTCACCTTAATCAGGCTCTGACATGCCAGTGATAATCCACTCAGCAATGTTAATGCAATCATTTCCGCCGGGGCCCGTGTACAATCCTCAATATCAAAAATAGTTTCAAGTAATGACGTGGGGAAAGCGTTAAATGGAAACTCCTGCATGACAATACCTCCAGAAAATGTTTTTTTTGATAATTGAAAACTAATCTGTAATGCGATCGCAAGTCAATATGAAAAACTGATATTTAGTCCAGTCCGACAGCGTTGGACTAAATTAGTTAAGTGGCAGTTTCCGGAAATTTCATTTATCGATACTTCCTTTAGTAGAAAAACAAAAAAGCAGGTGAATACTGCCGATCTGGCTATACCCTGCCAGTTAATATGATGTTGGGTGATTTTAAATAATTCTCAGTTATATATCACCTTACTGAATTCCCTCCCTTTTATTTCCAGTCAGGCCATCCATCACCGGATGGCCTTTTTTCATTCAGAGGCCGATATGAAACATCCCTCAGGCTATGCCCTTATCCGTCGCCATCTCCGGCGTTATCCGCACGCACTGCGTCAGCACCTTATCCAGGAGCTTAACCGTCTCGTCACGTATGAACCCGTGATTGGCATTATGGGCAAAACCGGTGTCGGGAAGAGCAGTTTGTGTAATGCACTATTCCGTAGCGAAGTCTGCGCCGTGAACGCGGTGGAAGCCTGCACCCGTCAGCCACAGCGTGTCCGGCTGCGCTTCGGTAGCCATTATCTGACGCTGGTCGACTTGCCCGGCGTGGGCGAGTCTGTTACCCGCGACGGTGAATACCGTGAGCTGTATCGTGACCTCATGCCACAGCTCGATATGGTGCTGTGGGTGCTCAAGGCCGATGACCGCGCATTTGCGGTGGAAGAGCAGTTTTATCAGGACGTCTTCGCCCAGTTCAGTGGACCGCTGCCGCCAGTGCTTTGGATACTCAACCAGGTGGATAAAACCGAACCCGCCGAGCAGTGGCGTTGGTTATCGGCGCAGCCCTCGGCGTTACAGGCTGAACGTATTGCGCAAAAACTGGAGGCAGTGGCCCGGCAGTTGCAGATAGCAGAAACAGATATTATGCCGGTTTCGGTCCGGGGGCGTTACCGTCTGTCACGCCTGGTGGAGGCCATGATTTCCCGGCTCCCAAAGCAGGCCCGCAGCCCGCTGGTTCCCCATCTGCAGAACCGGTATCGCACTGATACCGTTATCAATACCGCCAGCAGCAGCTTTGGCGATGCCGTGGTAGAGGTGATTGATAACATCATTGACCTCGCACCGCTGCCGCAGGTGGCCCGCACAGCACTGCATGCGGTGACCCACACCGTCGCCCTTGCAGCAGGCTCCCTCTGGGGATTTTTCTTCGGTTAACGGCTTCACTTTCTATAAACCTGAAGACGTGCATCGATAAGTGTTTTTGCTCAATGACGATCGATTTTGTCGATCGAACAGATCGACATTCATCGTTGTACATGATGAATCCCGTGATTGCATAATCCACCGGGAATCATGTTGTTATATTATTTACCCCTGAAAAATCAATGCGATATATCGCAGGGTTTGTCACGCATTAAGGAAAGTATATGCCATTAATACTGTTATGGGCCGGACTGGCTTTGCTGCTGGGTTTTGTGGCGTCCGCAAACGGACGCTCGTTCTGGGGCTGGTTCATTCTCGCTCTGCTTATCGACCCGATACTGGCGGGACTGCTGTACTGGCTTATCGCTAAGGACCGCTGATGAAAACCCTTCTGCGTCTGTTCGGTAAGTTCACCCGCTGGTACATCACCCTCATTATCTTTATGGCCTGCCTGCTGTTCATTATCACCACCCTCGGCAATATGGCTGGCTTCTGACAGGAAACGCCTATGAAAACAACACTGATTATCTCCACGCTTCTGGCATCGGCGCTGATGCCTTCCGTCTCACAGGCTTTCGGTAACCGTGATACCTGGACAAGCGGCTACGCGCAGGGTACAGCCGAATACACCATCCTCGGCAAGGGGCAGTCACAGCTGTACCTCGCCTGTGAAAGCACTGGCACTCAGGCTGCCTCGGTCATCTTCACCGACGCGAACGGCCATCAGGTCAGCATGGACAGCGGTCAGACCCTGACCATGAAAATTGATAACGAAGAAGAGGCAAATATTAGCGAAAGCGACTCTCACGTGGGAGAAGACAACCTGATGTGGGCGTGGAACAAGCTGCGTACCGGTAAGCGCGTGGTCGTCTCCGGCAGCGGCGTCAAACCGGCGGTGTTCACTCTGAACGGCGCTGCCGGAGTGATACCTGCGTTCGGCGATAACGGCTGCGTGGCGAAATTTGACATTCCGTAATGGCTCAAGGCCCATACTCGCCACACACTCTCATTTTCACCCGTACACCGTATAAACAAGGAATCTCCCGATGACGGATATCAACACCCTCAGCCAGCGGCTGAACACCCGTACCCTGAATTTTGTTTTACTGACCCTCGTCACCTGCGGCGTCTGGCCGTTGCTCTGGCTGTATAAAAAGCAGGATATCATCAGCGACACTACCGGTTATCCGGTCAGCGGTCATCTGTTCATTATCTGGCTCGCCGTCTGCTCTGGCATCGGTCGCCAGCTAGCCAGCATGGTGTCGTCTGACGTTTACGGCTATGATCCGACCAGCGATACGTTGCTGGCGTTAAGCGGTATTCTGTCATTCGCCTGCGCAGTGATGTATGTGGTATGGGCATTTAAGGCCAGAGCCGCACTGCGCCACTATGCGCTGAACACCTTCCGCTTCGACCTGAAGATGAACGCCTTTTACACCGTGATTTTCAACGTCTTCTACATCACTTTCTGTATCAACGACATGCAGCAGGCGCTGGCGAAGCACCAGATTATTCATGGCGCAACCGCCGCGCCTGCAGCGCCACAGGCTCCCGTCACGACTACAACGACAGAACACCCCCCGCAGTAAGCTCATCACTGCGTTTTAACCAGAGACTCCGGACGCCCTGCTCATCGAGCGGGGCGTTTGTTTTTGTGCCAGGTATAAGAGGAACTCAGCATGCAGGACACTAACAATACACCGTTACCACCCGGTCCGTTCACCCGTGAGCTGGCGGCAACCGTCGCCACGCTGTACACCAACGTTGCTATTGAAGACGACCAGGGCACGCATTTTCGGCTGGTCATTCGAGATAGCGAGGGGCTGCTGATCTGGCGAGCATGGAATTTTGAAACTAGTGCCGGAGAATGGCTTAACCGCTATCCGCTCAGCCACGGTATACCCCGACACTGACTTACCGTAGTTCCCTCCACCAGTAACCACACCAACAGGCCATGTTCCCTTCGGGGAGCATGGCTTTTTTATTTATGCCGTTTCATTAACTACAGAGGTACTCACCATGCGCTTAGCAAGCCGCTTCGGGCATATAAATCAGATACGCCGTGACCGTCCCTTAACCCGTGAAGAACTCATGCAGCATGTCCCCAGCGTATTCGGGGAAGATAAACATGCTTCCAGGAGCGAAAAGTACACGTTTATTCCCACCATCACCCTGCTGGAGAACCTGCAGCGTGAAGGGTTCCAGCCGTTCTTTGCCTGCCAGTCACGCGTCCGCGACCCGGACCGCAGGGAGCACACAAAGCATATGCTCCGCCTGCGTCGCGCCGGTCAGATAAACGGTCAGCAGGTGCCTGAAATCATCATCCTCAATTCGCACGGTGGCGAGTCCAGTTTTCAGCTATTGCCTGGAATATTCCGAAGCGTCTGCACGAATTCGCTCGTCTGCGGACAGTCGTTTGGCGAAATCAGAGTTCCGCACCGGGGTAACGTGGTGGAGAAAGTCATTGAAGGCGCTTATGAAGTCCTGGGGATATTTGACAAGGTGGAAGAAAAACGTGGCGTTATGGAGTCGCTTTTACTCCCGCCCCCTGCACAACAGGCGTTTGCCAGAGCCGCGCTGACTTACCGCTTTGGTGAAGAGCATCAGCCGGTGACGGCATCCCAGATACTGACGCCCCGACGCTATGAAGACCGTCAGGACGACCTGTGGTCAGTTTTCAATCGTTGCCAGGAGAACCTGCTGAAAGGGGGTCTGCCAGGACGTACTGCCAGAGGCAAACGCAGCCATACCCGCGAGGTTAAAGGTATCGACGGCGATGTGAAGCTCAACCGGGCGCTCTGGGTAATGGCAGAAGAACTGCAGCAGGCGCTGAGCTGATGCCACCGCAGCCTGATAACGCCCGCCAGGCCACCCTTTATCCGACCGCTCCGGAGAACAATCCCTGCAGCCGCTCCATCTCTGACGACGACCTCTGCGCCTGGTGCTCTCACCTTCTTTATCGCCCCGGTGAACGCAGCCTGTACAGCTTAAGCCTCCCGGAGGGGCACTGGCCGTCACGCTGTGATGAGGATGGCTATGCGCAGGCCTGCCCGTCACTCCGGCTTAACCAGCATCCCCAACCCGATAAATAAACAAGGAAAAACCAGCATGAACGACATTATTAACCTTAACGATACCCTCCCGTTTCCGCCACAACCTGCCAGTTCTTCGCCAGCGCTGACCGCCACCCTCGTACAGGACGAGCAGCGCATCAGCTTCTGGCCGCAGCACTTCGGCAGTATCCCGCAGTGGATAATCCTTGAGCCGACCATCTTCACGTGGATGGACCGCTTCTGCGCAGACTACAACAGCGGTATCTGGAATTTTTATACTCTCAGCAACGGCGGGGCGTTTATGGCCCCGGAAGCGGAGAACAGCGAGTCGTGGTCGCTGTTCAACACTATGAACGGCAACGGCGGTGAACTCAGTGCCGAAGCTGCCGGAATAGCCGTCTGTCTGATGGCATACAGCCACCACGCCTGCCGTACCGAATGCGACGCCATGACGGAGCACTACTACCGCCTGCGCGACTATGCGCTGAACCACGCGGAATGTGGTGCCATCATGCACATCATCGACTGAGGGATAAGACGATGGAACAACAGTTACCGCTGTTTGCACGTGAATTAGCCCCTGCTGACCAGCAAACCATCAGGGAAGCCTTAACCCTGCTGGCGTACCAGCTACGCGAACCTGGCGTGGCATTTACCTCCAGTAGCTCAGTACGTGACTGGTTGCGTCTGCAGCTCGCGTCACTGGAGCGCGAAGAGTTTACCGCACTCTTCCTCGATAACCAGCATCGCCTGATAGCCCACGAAACGCTCTTTACCGGCACCATCAACCATACGCAGGTCCATCCCCGCGAAGTGGTGAAGGCCGGTCTGAAATACAACTGCGCCGCTGTCATTGTCGCCCATTGCCACCCGTCAGGGCTTGCCGAACCCAGCAAGGCCGATCGTCAGGTCACCACGCGTATTCAGCAGGCGCTGGACCTAGTGGATATCCGTCTGCTGGATCACCTGGTGGTCGGCGGCATGGAAATAGTTTCGTTTTCTGAGAGAGGCTGGATTTAAGGAGAGAAATAGCGATGAAAATCATCAGCAAACGTCAGGCAATGGCGATATACCGCCAGCATCCGCAGTCCCGGTTATTTCGCTTCTGCACGGGTAAATACAAATGGAGCGGCAGTATCTGCCACTACGCGGGTCGGGAGGTTCAGGATATCAGCGGTGTGCTCGCGGTCTTCGCGGAGCGTCGCCAGGACCGCAATGGCCCGTATGTCGTATTGCGCAGCGTCACGCTAAATTAACGTTAATTTAAGGAACGCTAAAATTGTCGAATGAAATACCGGCAGTAAACCACGATGTTTCTAAACCCTGGTGGGGACTTAAACGTAATATCACGCCCTGTTTTGGCGCACGGCTGGTGCAGGAGGGCAATCGCCTGCATTACCTGGCAGACCGCGCCAGTATTACCGGGACGTTCAGCGATGCGGACTTACGCCATCTGGACCAGGCGTTTCCGGAGCTGCTCAAGCTGCTGGAACTGATGCTGGTTTCCGGTGAACTCAATGCCCGCCATCAGCACTGTGTCACGCTGTATGCAAAAGGTCTGACCCTCGACGCAGATACCCTCGGTTCACACGGGTACGTGTACCTGGCGATTTATCCGACACCACATGAAGCACAACCGGGAGGCTAATCGCCATGCCACACGCCTGTAAAATCAGCGAGGTTATTGAACTGTTGCAACAGCATCAACATGACGACTTCGTATTATGTTCACTCTGGTACGAAGACGATGTACGCAATGTGGATGACGCTGCCACCACAGAAGAGGCCAGAGCGGCATTACGCCATGCTGCCAGCCATCACGACGCAGAACAGGGTATTAACTGGTTCACACTGGAAGCTGCACTTGACGCCATCCGGCAGTAACGTACCGCGGTAAATCCCCTCTCACCAACACCTTTCTTTTATTTAACAGAGATAACCTTAATGATAATTTATCCTGTACCCGCAAAACGGGTCGCAGAGATTGAGCGGTTAACCCATAAATCACCGATTTACGTGTGGCAGCGCCTCCTGACATATCTGCTGGATCGTCACTACGACCTTACCCTCAACGACACGCCGTTTGGCGATGATGATGCCATTCAGGAATGCATTTATGCCGGTGATGCTCTGGTTGATGCCCTGAACGAGGTGGCTGAAGGCTGCGACCTGGAACGCACTGATAATCGGGGAAAATCACTCCAGCCCGTCTCACCACTGCTCACACCAGCAGATATCCGGAATGCCCAAAACGCGATGGGTCTGGAAGGCAGCAACAACACCCTCATTATCAGCGGACAGTCGTCAGCCAGAAGCTAATTCCCCACCATCACACCATCGTCTGGTACAGGCGATACCACCAGCGGCAGTAACCGTTGTCGTAACGGCTGGCGCGGCCATTATTAATGGAGTAAACCCAATGCAAACCCAATCACTATCCTCAACGCGGGAGGCTTATCCGCGTCCGTCACCCGTGGAGATCTGGCAGCGCCTCCTGAGCCACCTGCTGGACCGCCACTACGGTCTGACGCTTAACGACACGCCGTTTGGCAACGATGGCGTAATCCAGGACCACATCAACGCCGGGATCTCACTGTGCGACGCCGTGAACTTTATCGTGGAGAAATACGACCTGGTTCGTACGGACCGTCGCGGTTTTAACGCAGAAACACAGTCACCGCTTATCAGCAGCATCGATATTTTTCGCGCCCGTAAGGCTACCGGGCTTTATACCCGCAGCAGGTATAAAGCCGTTACCGACATCACCACCGGTAAATACAGCGGGGAGGTCCAGTGAAGCTGTCCGTTAACGTGGAAGCCGATAGCATCAACGTTCTGGCCCTCAATATGGGCCGGATCGCTGTAGATATTGACGGTATTGAACTGGCTGACCTGATCAATGTGGTCTGTGAAAACGGGTATTCGCTTCGCGTTGCTGACGAGCCTGGAAAACTGGTCGTGGAAGATCCGCTGCCGCCCCTCGCCCGCGTAAACGGCATTCAGTGCAGCACCGCGCATATCACGGTGGAAGACAATGCTCTGCTGTTTACCCTTTCACACCAGCATGAAGACTTTGGCGAGTCGGAATGGATTAGCTATACCGGCTCGGGTTATCTGCTCTACCTGGGCGCATGGTCATTTCCAGTTTTACGCCTCAAACGCCTCGGTCTGTCGAAAGCCTGCCGCCGGTTAGTAGTGACGCTTATCCGTCGCTACGCCGCGGGCATCATTCATCTGGATGCCTTTGGCGAAGTGCTGCCGGGTTTTACCACTTTTGACTGGTAATTCAACATCAACCACCTCAAGGCGCTCTGATGCCAGAATTAACCACTGAAGCCGCTCTCAACATTCTGAAGCGAGATTATCTTCGATAACGACGAAGACAACACCGACTCAGCAGCCCTGTTGCCCTAGATTGAACAGGCATTACAGAACGTTCGCGATCTCCGCCATCTGCAGCTTCTGCAACAGGCCAGAACAAATTAGCCACCGAACCATACTCAACGCACGCGCATAAGCGCCAGTCCTCACCGACTGGCGCTTTGCTTTATATAAGGAAAGAAATGATGTCAGAACTGACTCTCACCGACCCCGAGGTTTTAATCGGTCACACCGACGTGATTTGCTCCACCAGCATTGAGCGTATAGTCACCGGACGTAATGCCGCGATTGCACAGATTGAGACGCTGATACAGCAGATTGACGATATTTCGACGCTGACCCGTAGTATCGGCGGAAAAACAGCTCTGGACTGGGCTATGAAACAGGATTTCCGTTGCGGCTGCTGGTTGATGGAAAAAAGAGAAGCGGCGATGAAAGCCATCACCTGCAATCTCGATCGCGGCATCTGGCGGGATTTAATGAAGCGCTCCGGCATGCTGAGCCTGATGGATGCTCAGGCCCGTGATGAGTGGCACAATAGCCTGGAAAAGGGGGATATTCCGGCCGTAAGCGAAGAAAATATTCTCAACACATTCGAGCAACTGCATCTGAATAAGGGCGAGGTATTTGAACGGGGTGTAATTAACGTCTTCAAAGGACTTAGCTGGGATTTTGAGACGAACAGCCCTTGCAAATTTGGAAAGAAAATCATCGTCAGTAGGCTGGTCAAATGTGACCGGTGGGGATTTGGGCTCAGGTGGGGCTGGCAGCGCGATCGTTTAGCCGACCTGGAGCGCATGCTGATTCTTCTGGATGGGAAGCCCGTACCTGACAACCGCGCTGACGTTACCCGTCGGTTAGGTGATCACATCCATGATGACAGGCACAGCAATCGGTACGAGGATGAAATGTTTGCAATCAAATACTTTCAGAAGGGAACAGCCCACATAACTTTTAAGCGACCAGAGTTGGTTGATAAACTGAATGACATCATCGCCCGGCACTATCCGGGAGCACTGGCAGCGAGATGAAAGGGGAGTGCCCTGTCCGATGCCTTCGCAAGTGAGCCAGCGCAAGCCAGACGGCAATGGCATACTGGATGGCATACCGAAAAGACGTACAAAAGAAAAAGCGCATGTTAATTAATAACATGCGCTCGTAATATGGCGGTGAGGGGGGGATTCGAACCCCCGATACGTTGCCGTATACACACTTTCCAGGCGTGCTCCTTCAGCCACTCGGACACCTCACCATATTGTTTTGCTGCCTGACCGCTTGGGGGGCAACGGGGCGCTACTATAGGGAGTTGCGCTAAAACGGTCAAGCAGATTTTCAGCTTTAGTGCGTGTTCGGTTAAGCCTTAATCAGCTCAGGTCACATCATCGGCGCTTAACGCTGTGAATCGAGCGCTTCGCTGTTTTTCACCACTTCCTGCGCCTTGCCGTAGCTCTCGATCAGCAGTTGATACGCCGGGAAAATGTGCGTGTAGACGTCTGCCCACTCGGCCGCATCTTCACGGTTCCATGTCCGCTGGATCTCAGAGGCAACGGCCGCCGTATCCATTGGCACCACGCCTGCCTGCACCACACGGGCCAGGGTGATCTCCTGCGCCATTTTGCTGTAAGTACCGGACGCATCAATCACCGCAAAGACTTTATAACCATCCGCCACTGCGCTAATCGACGGAAACGCCATGCAGACGCTGGTGATGGTACCGGCGATAATCAACGTCTTACGTCCGGTGGCTTTAACCGCGGCCACAAATTCCGGGTTATCCCAGGCGTTGATCTCCCCTTTACGTGCCACATACTGTGCATGCGGCGCGTTGGCATGAATTTCCGGGATGAGCGGACCGTTCGGGCCCTGCGGAACGGAAGCGGTGGTG
The DNA here is from genome assembly GCF_003965585.1 of Enterobacter sp. WCHEn045836. Lineage (NCBI taxonomy): Bacteria > Pseudomonadati > Pseudomonadota > Gammaproteobacteria > Enterobacterales > Enterobacteriaceae > Enterobacter > Enterobacter sp. WCHEn045836. The sequence goes on along the minus strand of NZ_RXPT01000010.1, from coordinate 130,713 downwards.
ATCACCGGGATGTTCGCAAGCGTCGCGATTTTCGCCAGAGCCGCCGCACGGGCACGCAGCTCAGGCATCGGCATATCTCCGACGGTCTGGAACAGGCCACTCTGGTGGTCGATAAGCAACATCACCGCATCGTTCACATCAATGACCGGACGTGCTCCATTAAAATTGGCAGGTGTAGACATGTTCTTCTCCTTTATTACGGTTAGATCTGGCCAAAGCGGCCGGAATTGAAATCACGAATGGCTTCATTGATTTCGGTTTTACTGTTCATCACGAATGGGCCGTAGCCCACAATTGGTTCATTCAGCGGTGCACCGGCCATCAGCAATACTTTGGCATCGCTGCCGGCTTCCAGATGTAACGTCTCACCTTCCTGACTCATGACCACCAGCTGTGCTTCTCCCGCGTGAGCCGTACCGTTCACCGTGACATGGCCTTCCAGCACCACCAGCGCCGTGCTCCAGCCCTCTGGCTGACTGAGCGTGATGTGGCTGCCCTGGTTGAGGGCAATGTCCCACACGTTCAGCGGCGAGAAGGTATGCGCCGGGCCGCTAACATCGTCGTAGTGACCGGCGATAACCCGCAGCGAGCCGCTGTTATCGGGCAGCGTCACCACCGGGATATCGGCTTTGGTGATGCTTTGATAGCCCGGCGTGGCCATTTTGTCTTTCGCCGGCAGGTTGACCCAAAGCTGCATCATCTTGAGTTCTCCGCCTTTGTGCGCGAACGCGCTGGAGTGAAACTCTTCATGCAGAATGCCTGCACCGGCTGTCATCCACTGCACGTCGCCCGCACCAATAACGCCGCCTCTGCCGGTGGAGTCGCGATGCTCCACTTCGCCGGCATAGACGATGGTGACCGTTTCAAAACCACGATGCGGATGCTCGCCCACCCCGCGCTTAGTGCCGTCCGCCGGGAAGGTATGTGGGCCTGCGTAGTCCAGCAGTAAGAACGGGCTCAGCGACTCGCCGTGGGTTTGATAAGAAAACATCGAACGCACCGGGAAACCATTGCCAACCCAGTGTTGACGGGGTGCGGTATAGACGCCTGTTACGTTTTTCATGATGAACTCCTGATGTTCTGTCGATGTAATTAGCTTATATTCAGCGTTAATATCCCGGTAGAGAGTGAAAATGGCATTCACTGTTCTGAAAATAGAACGATGAGGATTTATGCAGGATCTCAATGACTTCGTCTGGTTTGTGAAAGTGGTCGACTACGGTGGTTTTGCGGCGGCGGGAAGAGCGCTTGACCTGCCCAAGTCCAGGCTGAGCCGCCGGATTGCGCAGCTGGAAGAACGGCTTGGTGTGCGGTTAATACAGCGTACAACCCGTCAGTTTACGGTAACGGAGGTCGGGCAGACGTTCTATCAGCACTGCAAAGCCATGATGGTTGAAGCGGAAGCGGCGGAGGAAGCCGTGGCCGCGCTGCAGGCGGAACCGCGCGGTATCGTCAGGCTCACCTGTCCTGTCACGTTGTTGCATGTGCATGTCGGCCCGATGCTGGCGCGGTTTATGGCGCGCTACCCCGGTATCACCCTTCAGCTGGAAGCAACGAACCGGCGGGTTGATCTGGTGGGGGAGGGAATTGATGTGGCGATCCGCGTGCGTCCGCGCCCGTTTGATGACAGCGATCTGGTATTACGTGTGCTGGCCGACAGGGGACATTGCCTGGTCGCGGGCCCCGCGTTAATTGAACGCCTGGGGAAACCGTTGATGCCGTCCGAACTTAGCGCCTGGCCCGGGTTAAGTATGGGCGAGGGTAAACACATTCATAAGTGGGATTTGTGTGGTCCGCAAGGGGCGAAAGCGGAAATCCATTTTACTCCTCGCTTTATTACCACCGACATGCTGGCACTGCGTGCAGCGGCTATGGCGGGTATCGGTGTGGTGCAACTGCCGATATTGATGGTGAAAGATCAGCTGGCGTCAGGAGAACTGGTTCGGGTGCTTGAGGCGTGGGAACCACGACGGGAGGTGATTCATGCAGTTTATCCGTCAAGACGCGGCTTGCTGCCGTCCGTCAGGGCACTGGTGGATTTTCTCACTGAAGAGTATGCGAAGATGGTTGAAGAGTAACTTTGTCTGGGTCGGGTAAGCGCAGCGCCACCCGACATAAAGAGCGCAGGGAGTCTCAAGGTTCTCATCCCCCCCTTTCGGAGACTATAAAAGAAAAAAGCCCGTACTTCCGTACGAGCTCTTGCCTTGAATATGGCGGTGAGGGGGGGATTGACTCGCTTCGCTCGCCCTTCGGGCAGCCTGTTCGCTGCGCTCGCAGTCTGTCCAACTGGCTGTCGCCAGTTGTCGAACCCCGGTCGGGGATTCTCATCCCCCCTTTCGGAGACTATAAAAGAAAAAAGCCCGCACTTTCGTACGAGCTCTTGCCTTGAATATGGCGGTGAGGGGGGGATTCGAACCCCCGATACGTTGCCGTATACACACTTTCCAGGCGTGCTCCTTCAGCCACTCGGACACCTCACCATATTGTCATCCCGTTGTTGTCGGGACGGGCGCTAATGTAAGGAAAAGCCGAACAGCCGTCAACTCACTTTTTCAGTAAATTAGCGCATTTAGACAAACTTCAAACAACATGATTCTTAAATGTGCTGAAAGCGCCTTTTTTATCAGCAACGCGGTCCGGCGATAAATTTGTTATGCTGGCAATCCAGTTGAAAATGAAAATAAAACAGCGCAAAAAAGGCAGGAATGAGTATGGATATTATCTTCTATCACCCCACTTTTGATACGGCTTACTGGATTAATGCACTTTCGGCGGCGTTGCCGGGGGCGCGCGTGCGTGAATGGAAGCGCGGTGATAACGAACACGCAGACTACGCGCTGGTCTGGCATCCCCCGGTTGAGATGCTCCAGGGGCGCAAGCTGAAGGCTGTTTTTGCCCTCGGTGCCGGTGTGGATTCCATTCTGAGCAAACTGAACGCGCACCCTGAAATGCTGCCGGAAGATATTCCCCTGTTCCGCCTGGAAGATACCGGCATGGGCCAGCAAATGCAGGAATATGCCGTGAGTCAGGTGCTGCACTGGTTCCGCCGCTTTGATGATTATCAGGCCTTAAAACTGCAATCCCGTTGGGAGCCGCTGCCTGAGTATCAGCGTGAAGATTTTACCATCGGTATTCTCGGGGCGGGCGTGCTCGGCTCAAAAGTGGCGGAAGCGCTGGCGCCGTGGGGCTTTCCGCTGCGCTGCTGGAGCCGCAGCCGCAAGGACTACCCTGGCGTTGAAAGTTTTGCCGGAACAGATGAACTCCCGGCGTTTCTGAAGGGCACGCGCGTGCTGATCAACCTGCTGCCGAATACGGCGGAAACGGTCGGCATTATTAATAGTGCGCTTCTGCATCAGTTGGCGGATCAGAGTTACGTGATGAACCTGGCGCGCGGTGTCCATCTGGTAGAGGTCGATCTGCTCAAGGCCCTTGAGAGTGGCAAGGTGAAAGGCGCGATGCTGGATGTGTACAGCCGCGAGCCCTTGCCGGCAGAAAGTCCGCTGTGGGCGCATCCGCGGGTGGCGATGACCCCACACGTCGCCGCCGTGACGCGTCCGGCAGAGGCGGTGGCCTATATTACGCACACCATCAGTGAGATAGAGCAGGGCAACGCGGTGACCGGACAGGTCAACAGACAGCGCGGCTACTGAGTGAAACCCGGCGTTAGCCGGGTTTTTGCTAATAATCGCTGCAGATAACTGCTATCCTTTGGAAAAACCGCAGAGGAGAGAGAGATGTATCCCGTTGACCTGCATATGCACACCGTCGCCAGTACCCACGCGTATAGCAACCTCCATGATTATATTGCGCAAGCGAAGCTCAAGGGCATCAAGCTTTTTGCCATCACCGATCATGGCCCGGATATGGCGGATGCGCCGCACTACTGGCATTTTGTGAATATGCGGATCTGGCCACGTCTGGTGGACGGTATTGGGATACTGCGCGGCATTGGGGCGAACATCAAAAATACCGACGGTGAGATCGACTGCACCGGCCCGATGCTGACGTCTCTTGATCTTATTCTCGCCGGTTTCCATGAGCCTGTCTTTGCACCTCAGGATAAAGAGACCAATACCGCGGCGATGATTGCCACCATTGCCAGCGGCAATGTGCATATTATTAGCCACCCCGGCAACCCGAAGTACCCGATTGATATTCAGGCTGTCGCACAGGCGGCTGCGAAGCACCGCGTGGCGCTGGAGATTAACAACTCCTCCTTTGTTCACTCGCGTAAGGGCAGTGAAGCCAACTGTCGCGAAGTGGCGGCCGCCGTGCGTGATGCCGGAGGCATGGTGGCGCTGGGTTCAGATTCCCATACTGCGTTCACTCTGGGCGATTTCAGCGAGTGCCTGAAAGTGCTGAAAGATGTTAACTTCCCGGAAGCGCAAATCCTGAACGTGACCCCACGCCGCATGCTCGATTTCCTGGAGTCACGCGGAATGGAACCGATTGCTGAATTTGCCGATCTTTAATTGTGTAATGGAATAAAAAAAATGAATGAGTTTTCCATCCTCTGCCGCGTGCTGGGTACGCTGTACTATCGCCAGCCACAAGACCCGCTGCTGGTTCCGCTCTTTACATTAATTCGTGAAGGGAAACTGGCACAGAACTGGCCGCTGGAACAGGATGATTTGCTGGAGCGCCTGCAGAAAAGTTGCGACATGCAGCAGATTTCAACAGATTACAACGCGCTGTTTGTGGGTGACGAGTGCCGTGTTTCACCATACCGCTCAGCCTGGCAGGAAGGGGCAACGGAAGCGGAAGTGCGCGCATTTCTCTCCGAACGGGGTATGCCGCTGACCGATACGCCTGCCGATCATATCGGTACGCTGCTGCTGGCCGCGTCCTGGATCGAAGACCACGCCGGAGATGATGAGAACGAAGCCATCGAAACCTTGTTCGAAGCCTACCTGCTGCCGTGGGTCGGGACATTCCTTGGGAAAGTTGAAGCGCATGCCACCTCGCCATTCTGGAGAACGCTGGCTCCGCTGACACGTGATGCCATCGCTGCAATGTGGGATGAGCTCGAAGAAGAGAACGAAGAGTGATTTAGATCACAATAATTCTGCAACAATGAGCATCATCTTGCATGTAATGTGCTTCTGATCTCATTTCCATGGCGCGCTTCTGCTAAGATGCGCGCCATGAACATATTACTTTGTATCGCAATAACGACGGGTATTCTCTCCGGGCTGTGGGGATGGGTGGCCGTGTCCCTCGGATTGCTCAGCTGGGCCGGGTTCCTCGGCTGCACGGCCTATTTCGCCTGCCCGCAGGGAGGCCTCAAAGGGCTCTTTATCTCGGGCTGCACGCTGATGAGCGGCGTTATCTGGGCGCTGGTTATCATGAAAGGCAGTGCGCTCGCGCCACATCTGGAGATCCTCGGCTATATCATGACGGGCGTGGTCGCCTTTTTGATGTGCGTTCAGGCAAAGCATTTATTGCTGTCGTTTGTACCTGGCACCTTTATGGGGGCGTGCGCCACCTTTGCAGGGCAGGGGGACTGGAAGCTGGTGGTTCCCTCACTGGCGCTGGGATTACTGTTTGGCTATGCCATGAAGAACAGCGGCCTGTGGCTGGCGGCACGACGGGAAAAAGCGCAAAACATTCCTGCGGTGAGTGAATAAAAAAAAGGCGAGATACCTGTCTCGCCTTTTTTATGCGCGTCCTGTCAGGATTCCGGAGGAACCGACATGTCGCGGTATTTCACCAGTACCGGATTCTGCACGTCTGCTTTGTTCTGCAGATCCCACAGCCCGCGATCGATACCATCATTTATCAGGAAGATAACTCCGGTTTCAATGGCTGACATCAGACACATCATCACCGGTTCGTTAGAGGTATAACCGATTTCACCCTCCAGCAGGCGCTGGTAGTCGATGAAGCGGAACACCCCAGCCTGCACTTCATAAGACAGAATGGTTTTGCTGGTTGTTACCGAAGAGAGAACTTCCCCTGTACTGACGTTAACGACACGCAGGTTAACGGCGATTTGATCGAGCTGATACTGTGTATCTGCGCCGATACCGAAGTAACGTGCGCCAGCACCACCCGATTTAACGTTACTTTCGTAACCGATAATCGACCCTTCAATCATGACGTTCGCGGCTGCCAGGGATTGCAGCGGCATACGGTTATTATCCGCGACGGTTCCATTCTCCTGCGCCGCACGAATAATTTTTCGTTCATTTAGCAGGTTTTGCAGTCCCTGACGTTCCAGCGGAATAAACCAGCGTGAATCCTTCAGCGCGGTTACCAGCATGGCGGTGGCGCTTTGCGGCACGGCCGTGGAGAAGTTACTTGCCGGGTAAGGTTTAAATTGCCCCGTTTCATCCTGAATGTTGTAGACGGAGACAAATATTTTACCCGTAGGCGCAGGTAAATGGGTTAAATCACGATAACTTTGAGCCCGAGGCAATAATGTCGGTTTTGCAGCTTCTTTGGGGGGAGCAGTTAAACAACCGCTCAATAAGCACACTGCAACAAGTATCAGGAAGCGCTGCATGATCGTTGTCCTTATTTTGGGGTTGTTTAGAAGTCAGTTGAGTTTGTTTGTAGACCGGAAACCTGAATGGTGGAGGTTTTTCCGGTTTTACGGTCGGTAACATTCAACTGGAGCTGCCCGTCCCTGTTGGCGATGTCGACAATAAAGTCATTTGTCACCATGCGGCCGGGTTTACCGGTATTAATGTTTGTCAGCAAACCGCCCAAAATTTGCGACTGGATAGCCTGGGTGAAGTTGTCCAGTGCGGATGGGGTATCCACGCTAAAATCATTAAAGCTCGGATCTTTATAAGAATTTTGTGCCTGGGCTTCATTCAACATGAACGCCCCATTGTTCGGGTTACCACCAAAGTTGGGATTACGGAACTGGAATGTCATATTCCCGGCCCAGCTTAATGGGGTTATTAGCATTAACGAAACAACTGCATATGCAATACGCATGACAGCCTCCGGATATAGGTTCGCTAGAACTCGTCTTTTGCTAAATCGCTGGTGCTTAATAGCGCTTTATCTATTTGCATGCGATTTATAGCGTCTTCTGATTGTGCCAGCGCTAAGGCTACGTTTTTATCGAAGTCTATTTTGGTGGGGAATAAAAAAGTTTGATATATAACGAACTGGTTAGCCGTTATTGTTATCCAACTTCCCCATCGTGCACTGGGCCGCTCGTTGATTGTTATATTACCAGGGTACGTACTGTCCCATTTATCACTGAAAGCACGATAAAAACTGTGCCCGACAGAGGAGACGGTATGGTCTGTTAACAATCCGGGAACTTCGACCTCGACGGCCTGCAGGTTCCCGGCAGCGAGCAGAAAGCCCGCTGCGGCAATCCAACTCAAGGTGCGTTTCATGTGATTAACGCCTGAGGTTATCGTTTGCCCATGAAACCGCCTGAGTTCGGTTTTTAACAGCTATCTTCTTGAAAAGATTATAAAGGTGCGTCTTAACCGTATTTTCGCTGATAAATAACGAACGGGCGATTTCAATATTTGAAGCACCAATGCGCAATTTGTTCAGGATCTCTTTCTCCCGGTGCGTGAGCAATGCCGATTCTGAACTGTTGTAGCGGTAATTTCCGGAGTGCGTAATAAGATAGCTGGCCAGCTTTTGCGAAAAATAACACTCTCCTCGCAAGATACCTTGCAGGCCTTCTACCACCCGATTTTCTTCTTCAGTGACGTAGAACACGCCATTGATATGCGGCCAACTTTCGATGTCCCTGAAAGGGTACTCGTCAGGGGTATTCAATAATAGCACGCGGATATTATTGTTTTTCCTGCTTAAAGTATCTTGCCAGTAATGGATGAGCTTTTTATCCGCTTCCATCATATCGAAAAGAATGATGCTGCCAGGTGCAATATCATCGAAAGAACGTTGAATATTATGCAATTTTCCGTTCAGTGATAAAGATTGCTTTAAATGTTGTAATAAAGCGGTCGCCTGTAAAGAAGGTTTTGTGATCAACAGTAATGTATGACCATGTAAACTATGGACTTCATTAAACATGATGAAACCCCACTTTTTTTTGACACCTGGCAGTTGTCCTCCTGTGAAAAGAGGACACCAGAAGTACTGACAGATGTTGCGCTGCTGTGTGTAGAATTAAGCCATAGCCTCCACAGGGGAGGTAAATATAAAACCAATTTCGTACATCTAATTTCAATCTAGCTTTTACGAAGTTTAAAGCAAGTGTTAAACGTGTAACAAGATGTAAAAATCAATATTAATTTGTGAAAATGAGCTTTCATGGATGCTGTAAAATGATGAGAAAGTTGTACATGGAAATAAGTGTGCACAAATTTTAAAAATCATGCAAATATTTATATTATTTTGATTATATTGATTATTATTAATTGTTTTTGAGTTGTGAACAGGTATGAGTTGCTGGATTTATCTAAGACCATGAATGAACGGTTCTGCATCTTAAGAAAACACGCGTTGTGTCACGCACTGAGAGAAATGTCATCCTGCCGTTACGTTTAACCTTCTGTAAAGAAAGTCTGGACAGCGCTTCCTGGTGCTGTACAACCTGATTTTTTAAACGCTGCAATAAAAAATTAAGCTGTCCTGTTTTCAGCTGTTTTTCTGAAAAATTACTACTTTGAGGTGACGTGATAAATAAAAATAAGCCGCGCGGGTGAGATATTTATAATGTTTCGACGGACATACTCTTCACCGTAACGACGCGTTAACAAAATACGAGTCGTTCTAACATGAAGCCACAGTTACATGGCAATGAAATTTTAAATATAGCCAGGTCCAGGGTGACAACATGAAAAACACATCGTTATTTATGATGTTTACATTACTGGGAGTGCCTGGGTTTGTAACCGCAGCGAATTCAGATTTGGCTAACGCTGAATATAACTTTGCGGTTAATGAAATAAGCCGTTCATCATTAAATCAGGCAGCCATTATTGGTCAACAGGGCGTATTAAATGACGCTCAGGTACGCCAGGACGGTTCAAAATTACTGTCCATTGTTTCCCAAGATGGGTCAGGTAACAGGGCGCGCGTTGATCAATCAGGGACTTATAATTTTGCATATATCGCTCAGAGCGGCTTTGCGAATGATGCAGATATTACGCAAGACGGATTTGGTAATAGTGCGAAAATTATCCAGAAAGGGTCGGGTAATAGAGCAAGCATTACGCAGTACGGTACACAGAAAAACGCAGTTGTAGTGCAAAAACAGTCGCAAATGGCAATTCGCGTTATTCAACGTTAGTTATTCGCGGCGACTTAAATCAATCCGATGGGGGTTTTACCATGAAATTTATCAAAGTGGCAGCTCTTGCAGCAATCGTAGTTTCTGGTAGTGCTATGGCCGGTCTTATTGATCAAGGTGGCTGGGGCCACGGACATGGTCATGGTCACGGCGGTAATGGCCCAAATTCAACCCTGAATATTTACCAGAACGGTGGCGGTAACTCAGCTGTCGCCTTGCAGACAAATGCCAGAGATTCAACGCTGTCTATTAGCCAGAGTGGTGGCGGTAATGGCGCGGATGTCGGACAAGGTTCTGACGACAGCACCATTTCTCTGACCCAGAATGGTTTTGCCAACAGCGCAACACTTGACCAGTGGAACAGCCACGACTCTACTATGAACGTAAGTCAGTACGGTGGTTTCAACGGCGCGCTCGTCGATCAGACCGCCTCTAATTCTACGGTCAATGTTACCCAGATTGGTTTTGGTAACCACGCTTCAGCCTATCAGTATTAATACTGAAATATGTGCGACAAAAACAGGGCTGCGGCCCTGTTTTTTTTCGGGAGTTGATCATGAATACCTTAATCCTTCTTGCTGCACTATCCAGTCAGATAACGTTTAACACAGCGCAGCAGGGCGATATGACCACCATTATTCCTCAGGTCATATTGACGCAGTCGTGTGAGTGTCTGGTGCAAATAGTCGCTCAACGAGAAGGGCAAAGTGGCCAAAGTACATCACGGCAGCAGAACAAGCTTTTTATCCCCGCTAATCAGACGATCGATTTAATGCGGCTGAGTTTAAATATTGCTACGGGGGATACGGTGAACATTATTGTCACCGTCTCTGATGGTAAATCGCTTCATTTATCACAGCAGTGGTCACCGCCGGGAAGGGCGCTTTAATCATTTATAAAATCAATGATTTGCCAATGTGGCAGGCCTTCACCGTTGAGCTATGCTGTTAACAGGAACTGAGCAACTATGTTCCGGGACGTGAAACTACGTTTGCTTTAATGGAGCGCTTTTACCCCTCAAGGACGATTTTCATTGAGGAGTACATACAAGTGACCAAATATACCGCTCAACTCGTTTCTGGTTTTAGTCTGCTCGTCTCTCTTTTTATTACCCCGGTTTTTGCGGCGACGGTTGTGGAGGGCGGGGTGATTCATTTTCGCGGCGCGATTGTCGCAGACCCCTGTGAAGTGACTGCACAACAGCGGCAATTTGCGCTGTCATGCCCGGAAAATAACCAGATGCAAACGCGCATGGTCAGTTATGAAGAGGCACTTAATGGGCATGTGACCGATTCCAGCCTTGCCTCCCTCAGCATGAAATACCTCAATCCTGAAAAAACGCTCGCGGTGGTGGAAATTCAATACCGTTGATTCGTTCTCTTCCGCCTGCCGGCGGAAGAGGTTTTTCCCGATAGTTTTTTCTCTCGGGTACCTCTGCGATACACTTAAGAAAATGGCGGGAAGCAGAGGGTATTTATGAAACCGCAAATTGACGTTATTCATGGCGATATCACGACGATGCACGTTGATGTGATCGTCAATGCAGCCAATCCGTCACTGATGGGCGGCGGTGGCGTGGATGGCGCTATCCACCGGGCTGCCGGACCGCAACTGCTGGAAGCCTGCAAGACTGTGCGTCAGCAACAGGGGGAGTGCCCACCGGGTCATGCCGTTATTACGCTTGCGGGCGATCTTCCCGCGAAAGCGGTGATTCATGCCGTGGGGCCAGTATGGCATGGCGGCGATCGACACGAGGCGAGTCTCCTTGAAGAGGCTTACCGAAACTGCCTGCGCCTGGCCGCCGACAATGGCTATAAAACCATGGCATTCCCGGCGATCAGCACAGGGGTGTATGGTTATCCGAAAGCCGCCGCAGCGACGATTGCGGTAGACACCGTATATCGTTACCTGTCGCTCAAACCGATGCCCGAAAAAGTGACATTTGTCTGTTTCGATGAGGAGACACTGCATCTTTATCAGCGGCTGTTGACCCAGCGCGGACAGGAATTAGAGACCTGAAATACACGCGGCGCACTGAGTGCGCCGCGTTTTTTTATGATGCTCTTACTTGCGGTTTCCCGGAGAAAAGGAAACGCAGAAGCGGTATCCGCAGATGGATTTCGTAAAGCACGATGGCGATTCCAATCACAAAGACCAGCCCGGTAAAGAAGCCCAGCGTGTTGGAGGCGATATGCGGTGTGATATAGGCCCCGAAGAACAGCGTGAGGGGATGGTGCACCAGATAGATAAACAGCGACGCATTGACGAAATAGGTCACGCGGCTGGACTTAAAGTTGAGCAGGCGGTGGCCAAGGGCAAAGACCACATTCACCATCCACAGGCCCAGCAGCATGGTAATGACGCTCTCGGTTTCATACATCCAGGCATCACCGCTGCCGTAGCGCTGATTTAACAGATAGGCCGCAAACGCGATGGCGGCACCACAAGCACACCACGGCGAGGGCGTCGTGAACAGCGATTTAAGCTTTGGATAAATAAAGGCCAGCGCCCCGATTAAAAAGAAGGGGATGTAGAACAGCGACTGCATCACCACAAAATTGAACAGACCGTCGCTCAGTATCGGCGGATAAACGATAAACAGGGTGCGTCTGACCGCGGCATAGGCGATGCCCAGCAGTAAAAAGAGCAGCGACAGTTTCCCGAGGGTGATACTGGCGAAGAAGGCGTTAGCTTTATGGCTTAAATGACGGCGCAAGCGGCCAAAAATAAACACGCTGACTGTGGTGAGCACCACCAGCACCAGCAGGAACCAGAGGTGAGATACCAGCTCCCAGACCAGGGTGTTGTATTTTTCATACAGCGACAGGTTAGGCCAGTTCTCCGCCTTACCTTTTACGTACTGCAACATAATGAACTGCGGCAGCGTCAGCAGGGGAATGGCGGTCAGCATCGGAATGCCGACGCGCTCCACGCGCACTTTCCACCAGCGCTTGATCGGGTAGCGCAGAAACAGCATATAAGAGAAGTAGCCAGAAATGACGAAAAACACCTGCATGCGGAAGGCGTGAATAAAGTCATTAAACAGCGTCAGCCACCAGGAGGGCATTTGACTATTAACATGCCAGGTGTGGCTGGAGTATATCAATGAAATGTGGAAGGGGATCCCCAATAGCATCAGCCATGCCCGGATCGAGTCGAGGAAATATTCACGTTCTACTGGTGTTGTGCTCATATAACTTTGTGCATTCTCAGACTTTTCGCCTTATCCCTAAGACTCATAATGGTTACATTCGAAGCCAACCCTACACCAAGACCGACACCCTGTCTCCAGGATAAGCACGCAAAGTGAAAAGCGGGTTCTTTCATTTGCTTAATCCCTGAGCCAGCGAGCTGAACAAAGCAGTGATAATGTTGTCGGATTGCCTGAGTTTCCATTAAAATGGATCGGATCGATATAAGCACACAAAGGGGGAAGTGCTTACTTATTATGAAACATAAACCACAGATGATGAAAATGCGTTGGTTGGGTGCTGCAGTGGTGTTGTCCCTGTATACCTCATCGGCACTGGCCTTTAACATCGACGATGTCGCAAAACAGGCAAAATCGATGGCAGGCAAGAGCTACGAAGCGCCGAAAAGTAACTTGCCCTCCGTTTTCCGCGACATGAAGTATGCGGACTATCAGCAGATCCAGTTCAATCACGATAAAGCGTACTGGAACAATATTAAGACCCCGTTCAAGCTTGAATTTTATCATCAGGGTATGTACTTCGACACGCCTGTCGCCATCAATGAAGTGACGGCTACAGCGGTACGTAAAATCAAGTACAGCCCGGATTACTTCAATTTTGGGGATGTGCAGCACGACAAAGATACGGTTAAAGACCTGGGCTTCGCAGGCTTCAAAGTGCTTTATCCGATCAACAGCAAAGATAAAAACGACGAAATCGTCAGCATGCTCGGTGCCAGCTACTTCCGCGTTATTGGCGCGGGGCAGGTGTACGGGCTTTCTGCGCGCGGCCTGGCTATTGATACCGCGCTGCCATCAGGTGAAGAATTCCCGCGTTTCCGCGAGTTCTGGATCGAACGTCCAAAACCAACGGATAAACGTCTGACTATCTACGCACTGCTGGATTCCCCGCGTGCAACCGGCGCGTATCGCTTTGTGATTATGCCAGGACGTGACACGGTGGTTGACGTGCAGTCTAAGGTGTATCTGCGCGACAAAGTGGGCAAACTGGGCGTTGCGCCGCTGACCAGTATGTTCCTGTTTGGGCCGAACCAGCCGTCACCGGCGACCAACTTCCGCCCTGAACTGCACGACTCCAATGGTCTCTCTATTCATGCCGGTAACGGTGAGTGGATCTGGCGTCCGCTGAACAACCCGAAACATCTGGCCGTCAGCAGCTTTGCGATGGAAAACCCACAAGGTTTCGGCCTCCTGCAGCGCGGCCGTCAGTTCTCTCGCTTTGAAGATCTGGATGACCGCTACGACCTGCGTCCAAGCGCGTGGGTGACCCCGAAAGGTGACTGGGGTAAAGGGAAGGTTGAACTGGTTGAAATCCCAACCAATGATGAAACCAACGATAACATCGTCGCTTACTGGACGCCGGATCAGCTGCCGGAAGCCGGGAAAGAGATGAACTTCAAATACACGATCACCTTTAGCCGTGACGAAGACAAACTGCATGCGCCGGATAACGCGTATGTCATGCAGACTCGCCGTTCAACGGGTGACGTGAAACAGTCAAACCTTATCCGTCAGCCTGACGGTACCGTCGCTTTCGTGGTGGACTTTACAGGCCAGGACATGAAGAAACTGGCGCCGGACACTGCCGTGACCGCCCAGGCCAGCATCGGTGATAACGGTGAGATCGTTGAGAACGCCGTACGCTACAACCCGGTAACGAAAGGGTGGCGTCTGACCCTGCGCGTGAAAGTGAAAGATCCGAAACAGACCACTGAAATGCGCGCTGCGCTGGTCAGCAACGATCAGCCGCTGAGTGAAACCTGGAGCTATCAGCTACCTGCCAATGAATAATACATCTGAATATATTGATGCCATGCCGCTGACGGATATTGAAAAAGCGGCACTGCCTGAGAGCGACATCCGCGCGGTACATGCCGCGCTGGATGGGGAACATCGTCAGTTTTCACGTGATGACGATTCTCCGCTGGGGTCAGTGAAGGCACGTCTGGAGCAGGCATGGCCGGACTCGCTGGCAGAAGGGCAGTTGATTAAAGACGATGAAGGGCGCGATCAGCTTCAGGCGATGCCAAAGGCAACGCGTTCTTCCATGTTCCCCGACCCCTGGCGTACCAACCCGGTTGGCCGCTTCTGGGATCGCCTGCGCGGGCGTGACGTTACGCCTCGTTATCTGTCACGTCTGACGAAAGAAGAGCAGGCCTCCGAACAGAAATGGCGTACCGTGGGGACGATCCGTCGCTACATCCTGCTGCTGCTGACCCTGGCACAGACGGTGGTCGCAACCTGGTACATGAAGACCATTTTGCCTTACCAGGGCTGGGCGCTGATCAACCCGGCAGACATGATGGGCCAGGATATCTGGGTCTCCTTCATGCAACTGCTGCCGTATATCCTGCAAAGTGGCATTCTGCTGCTGTTCGCCGTTCTCTTCTGCTGGGTATCGGCCGGTTTCTGGACCGCGCTGATGGGCTTCCTGCAGCTGCTGATGGGACGAGACAAATACAGCATTTCGGCGTCTACGGTCGGGGATGAACCCCTGAATCCTGAGCACCGTACGGCGCTGATTATGCCTATCTGTAACGAAGACGTTGACCGCGTATTCGCGGGGCTGCGCGCAACCTGGGAGTCCGTTAAGGCAACCGGTAACGCCGCCCATTTCGACGTCTATATCCTGAGCGATAGCTACAATCCGGACATCTGCGTTGCAGAGCAAAAAGCCTGGATGGAGCTGATTGCAGAAGTACAGGGTGAAGGTCAGATCTTCTACCGTCGTCGTCGTCGTCGTGTGAAGCGTAAAAGCGGCAACATTGATGACTTCTGCCGTCGCTGGGGTAACCAGTACAGCTACATGGTGGTGCTCGACGCCGACTCGGTGATGAGCGGTGACTGTCTGAGCGGTCTGGTGCGTCTGATGGAAGCTAACCCGAACGCGGGTATCATCCAGTCCTCGCCAAAAGCGTCCGGCATGGACACGCTTTACGCGCGCTGCCAGCAGTTTGCCACCCGTGTTTACGGGCCGCTGTTTACTGCCGGTCTGCACTTCTGGCAGTTGGGTGAGTCCCACTACTGGGGTCACAACGCCATTATTCGCGTGAAGCCGTTTATTGAGCATTGTGCGCTGGCTCCGCTGCCGGGTGAAGGTTCGTTTGCCGGTTCGATTCTGTCGCACGACTTCGTGGAAGCGGCGTTGATGCGTCGTGCAGGGTGGGGCGTCTGGATTGCCTACGATCTGCCTGGTTCCTATGAAGAACTGCCGCCGAACCTGCTGGATGAACTTAAGCGTGACCGCCGCTGGTGTCACGGGAACCTGATGAACTTCCGTCTGTTCCTCGTAAAAGGGATGCACCCGGTTCACCGTGCGGTATTCCTGACCGGCGTAATGTCTTATCTGTCCGCGCCGCTGTGGTTTATGTTCCTGGCGCTGTCCACGGCTCTGCAGGTGGTGCATGCGCTGACGGAGCCGCAGTACTTCCTGCAACCGCGTCAGCTGTTCCCGGTGTGGCCACAGTGGCGTCCGGAACTGGCGATCGCGCTGTTTGCCTCCACCATGGTGCTGCTGTTCCTGCCAAAGCTGCTCAGTATCATTCTGATCTGGTGCAAGGGCTCGAAAGAGTATGGCGGTTTCTGCCGGGTAACGGTTTCACTGCTGCTGGAAGTGCTGTTCTCCGTGCTGCTGGCGCCGGTACGTATGCTGTTCCATACCGTGTTTGTGGTCAGCGCGTTCCTGGGCTGGGAAGTGGTCTGGAACTCACCGCAGCGTGACGATGACTCCACGCCGTGGGGTGAAGCCTTTATGCGTCACGGCTCGCAGCTGCTGCTGGGTCTGGTGTGGGCTGCAGGGATGGCATGGCTGGATCTGCGCTTCCTGTTCTGG
Source organism: Enterobacter sp. WCHEn045836 (assembly GCF_003965585.1). NCBI lineage: Bacteria > Pseudomonadati > Pseudomonadota > Gammaproteobacteria > Enterobacterales > Enterobacteriaceae > Enterobacter > Enterobacter sp. WCHEn045836. Next base: position 114,435 of record NZ_RXPT01000010.1, on the reverse strand, counting down.
CTGGCGCCGATCGTCTTCTCGCTGATCCTGTCGCCGTTTGTGTCGGTCATTTCAAGCCGTTCAACGGTTGGCCTGCGTACCAAGCGCTGGAAACTGTTCCTGATCCCGGAAGAGTATTCACCGCCGCAGGTGCTGGTGGATACCGACAAGTATCTGGAGCAGAACCGCAGTCGTACGCTGGATGATGGCTTTATGCACGCGGTGTTTAACCCGTCGTTTAACGCCCTCGCAACGGCTATGGCTACCGCGCGTCACCGTGCCAGTAAGGTGCTGGAGATTGCCCGCGATCGTCACGTTGAGCAGGCGCTGAACGAAACGCCAGAAAAACTTAACCGCGACCGTCGTCTGGTGCTGTTAAGCGATCCGGTGACCATGTCGCGTTTACACTACCGTGTCTGGTCGTCCCCGGAGCGATACTCGTCGTGGGTGAACTACTACAACGATCTGAAGCTTAACCCGCTGGCGCTGAAGGCGAAGTAAGTGGCTACGTGGGCGGATAAGCAATGTGCCGCCCGCCAGATAAAATACCGGCTTAATCGCCGGTATTTTTTTAGAGGTAACGGATGAAAATAATCATCGTCGTCATGATGGCATGTCTGCTGAGTGGCTGTGGCAGCATCATCAGTCGCACCATTCCAGGGCAGGGCCACGGGAATCAGTATTATCCGGGCGTGAAATGGGATGTCCGGGATTCCGCATGGCGCTACCTGACGGTGCTCGATCTGCCGTTCTCGCTGATTTTCGACACGCTATTGCTGCCCATCGATGCCAGCCACGGCCCCTACGAGTAGCGGAAATTAACGCTCGTCCCACTCATCAGCTGCCGTCTGACCTTCTTCTGTATCCAGTGGTGGCTCGAGCTGGAATTCGCCCTCATCCCACTCATGCAGGGTGTTTTCTTCCAGCCACTCCTGACGCAACTCAATTTCATCATAGTCGCCATCAAAGACGGCCTGGGCACCTTCACCGCTCAGGATCGGCAAACATTCGCCTTCTTCGCCTTCGTCAGCGAAGAATTCGGCCTGCCACATAATATCCCCATCCTGCAGGACATACTTTTGGATATTGAGTTGTTGCACGTCAGCATCTTCTTCGTCAACGCCGGGATTATCGGCGAGGAACTCTTCACGAGCGGCATCAATAGCTTCTTCCAGCGTGGCGTACATGGTCATTGGTGTCTCCCTGTTTTCCAGAAGGTTTCAGGGAAAGAATAGCTGAATATCTGATTCTGCAAGTATGAATGCAAAAATAAGCCGTCACGCATTCGTCTTATTCAGCCACTGGCCGTAATGTCCGGGATAAGCTGAACCATGAATAAATAGCATTAAACAGCACCACGCCTGCCGTGACGATAAAGACGGCGCGGAAACCGAAGCTGGCAGAGATCCCGGCACCCACCAGCGGGCCGGTAACGTTGCCGATGTCGCGAAATGACTGGTTGTAGCTAAATATACGTCCGGCGATTTGGTTGGTTGAGTTGTAGACCAGCAAGGTCTGAACAGCGGGCAGTAACGCGCCGTCGGCAGCGCCCAGCAGGAAACGCAGCACCCCCAGTTGCCACGGGGATTGCACCATCGACATCGGGATAAGCAGCAGGACGGAGATCACCAGGGCACAGAGCAGGATCTTTTCCGGCCCCACGCGATCCCCCAGTTTGCCCAGCCTTGGGGCGCTGAGCAGAGCCGCCACCCCGGGTACTGACGCAATCAGGCCGCTGATAAAGGCAATATTGCTAACGTTGCCCGCCAGATCGCGAACGTAGAGCGTCAGAATCGGGGCAATCGAACCGGTCGCAACCTGAATAATCAGGGTGGTAACAAACAGACTCAGTACCAGTCTGGGGTTCTTAAGTGAAGCCAGCACATCCCGCGCGTGGAGCATCTCTTTTTTGGCGACGGGCGTGAAGTGTTCGCGAATGCAGATCAGCGTGACGATAAAGCAGAGGAACAGCACGCTGGCAGTAATGAAAAATACTGGGCGCAGACCATAGCTGTCCGCCAGCAAGCCGCCGGCCAGAGGTCCCAGTAATGCACCGCTCACGCCACCGGTTGAGAGCGTCCCGAGCGCCCAGCCGCTTTTATGACGCGGAATTTGGGTGGCGATCAGCGCATTAGCATTGGGGATAAATCCCCCCAGCAGGCCAAGCAAGGCACGCAAAATCAGAAACTGCCAGACGTTCTGTGCCACGCCCATCAACGCCATGATAATGGCCATCCCCAGCGCCGAGCGCAGCAGCATGATTTTGCGCCCTTTACGGTCGGCAAGGCCGCCCCAGAACGGCGAAGCAATGGCGGAGAAGAGGAAAGTGATGCTGAACACCAGACCAGACCACATATTGAGCGCACTGTGACCCGTCACGCCCAGTTGTTCAACGTACAGGGGCAGAAAGGGCATCACGAGGCTAAACGCCGCGCCGGTAAGAAAACAGCCGAGCCAGGCAACCGTGAGGTTACGTTTCCAGTTTATGGGGGCATCTGAGGGTGACATAACAATCCGCGTAATAAGGGTGCAGAACACCGTAAGGCATGAAGTAATAAGCCTGCTAATTATGCGCCCGGGTTATGATTGCCGCAATGAGGAAGAGCTTTTAAAGCTAAAACAGGTAGCGGCCCGTAGGGCCGCAGGGGGTTAATAGCGGGACGGCGTGCCTTCTGGCCGCGTTTTAAAGCGACGGTGGAGCCACATATACTGTTCCGGCGCGAGCATTATGCACTTCTCGACAATGCCATTCATCCAGTGTGCGGTGGTTTCTGCATCGGTCAGCGGCGGGGCCAGTTCCGGTTCCAGCATAATTAATTCGTAACCAGAACCATCCGGTTTGCGACGTGGAACAAAGGGAACGATGGCGGCTTTGGACATGCGCGCCAGCATCCAGGTACCGGTGGTGGTGGCCGCCTCCTGAACGGCGAAAAACGGCACAAATACGCTGGACTGCGGACCGTAGTCGTGATCGGGGGCGTACCAGACCACTTCACCTGATTTGAGGGCGCGGATCATCCCCTTCAGATCCTTACGGTCGATCATACTTTTATTGGAACGCATACGGCCATTGGTCTGGATGAGATCGATAACCGGGTTGTCGTTAGGACGATAAACACCAATGCCGGGCGCCTGCATACCGAACATACGGGCACCGATTTCCAGGGTCAGAAAGTGTACGCCAATCAGCAGCACCCCCGTCTGGTTTGCCTGCAGCGTATGCACGGGCTCCATGCCTGTTCCGGCAACAACGCTCCAGCGCGCCATGCGTTTATCCGGCTAGAACCACGCCATTCCTGTCTCCATCAGCCCCATGCCGACAGATTCGAAATTCTTTGTCACCATGTCATGACGTTCTGACTCGCTCATCTGCGGGAAGCACAGCTCAAGGTTGCGGTATGCAATCCTGGCGCGACGTTTCATAAACGTTTGCGCAAGACGACCCAAACATTTGCCCAGACGGAAAATAACAGGGTAGGGGAGTTGGACCAGAAGCCATAAAAAGCCAATGCCAAGCCAGGTCAACCAATAGCGGGGATGCATAAGGGCGACAGTAAATTTCGGTAACTGGGTCATGTCTGTCCTGTGTTCTAACGTCCTGAAGGGCTTAGTGTCTCATTTTTTACTACATAGCCAAAATGTCTGTTGTCGAAACGCGTACTTATGCAGCAATTGTTATGACGAATAGTTCAGGCTGACAGAAATGTAGCGTAAATTGTGTGGATGTAAATTGTTATTGTTTGCTATATGATGCCGACCGATTTTACTTTCTCAATAACGATTGCAGGACTTGTACACCATGCCAGTGTTACACAACCGCGTATCGAATGAGATGTTGAAAGCGCGTATGTTGGCTGAAACCGAACCGCGCACGACCATCTCATTCTATAAATACTTCACGATCAACGATCCGCAAGCGACCCGCGATGAACTTTATAAAGCCTTTACAGCGCTGAATGTGTTCGGGCGCGTCTATCTGGCGCGTGAAGGTATCAATGCCCAGATCAGCATCCCGGAAAGCAACGTGAGCGCCTTCCGCGATTTTCTCTACGGCTTCGACCCGGCACTGAACGGCTTACGCCTGAACATCGCCCTGGACGATGACGGTAAATCATTCTGGGTGCTGCGCATGAAAGTGCGTGAGCGCATCGTGGCAGACGGCATTGACGACCCGGAATTCAACCCGGCCGACGTGGGGGAATACCTGAAGGCGGCGGAAGTCAATGCGATGCTTGATGACCCGGACGCGGTATTCATCGATATGCGTAACCACTACGAATATGAAGTGGGCCATTTCGAGAACGCAATGGAAATCCCGGCCGACACCTTCCGCGAGCAGCTGCCGAAAGCGGTTGAGATGATGCAGGAACATAAAGATAAGAAAATCGTTATGTACTGCACCGGCGGCATCCGCTGTGAAAAGGCCAGCGCGTGGATGAAACATAACGGGTTCAATAAGGTCTGGCATATCGAAGGCGGTATCATCGAGTATGCCCGCCGTGCCCGTGAGCAGGGATTACCGGTACGTTTTATTGGTAAAAACTTCGTCTTTGATGAGCGAATGGGTGAGCGTATTTCAGAGGACGTGATTGCCCACTGCCACCAGTGCGGCGCACCGTGCGACACCCATACCAACTGTAAAAATGACGGATGTCATCTGCTGTTTATTCAGTGCCCGGCGTGTGCGGAGAAGTTTAACGGCTGCTGCAGCGAACTGTGCAGTGAAGAGAGCATGCTGCCGGAAGAAGAGCAGCGCCGCCGTCGTGCGGGGCGTGAAAACGGCAATAAGATTTTTAATAAATCGCGTGGCCGACTGAACACCAAACTCGGCATTCCTGACCCGGAATAAGCATAACGCCCGGCAACGTAAAACCCTGCCGGGCGTGTTTATTATGACTTCTGCTGTACACCTTCAACAGAAATAATCAGCTCCACGTCCTGAGAGGCCGGGCCCAAATCCGTGGTGATATTAAAATCTTTCAGATGAATTTTGCCTGCCGCTTCAAAGCCTGCACGTTTTCCACCCCAGGGATCATCGCCCTGACCCAGTAATTTGGCGTCGAGGGTGACCGGTTTGGTGACACCATTGAGTGTCAGATTGCCTGTAATATTCAGCTTATCGCCCTCTTTCTTCACTTCCGTCGACGCGAAGGTTGCCTGTGGGAATTTCGATACATTCAGGAACTCTGCACTACGCAAATGTTTATCGCGCTCAGCATGGTTCGTGTCGACGCTGTTTGTATTAATGGTCACATTGACCTTATCGGCGGCAGGATTTTTATCGTCAAAGGTGAATGTGCCGTCAAAATCCTTAAAGGTACCGTACAGCCAGCTATATCCCAGGTGCTGAATACGGAAATTGACGAAGGCATGCTGGCCTTCTTTATCAATTTTATAATCAGCCGCCACGGCCGAGCCGGTGGTGAATAACAGAGAACCCAGTGCGATACCCAGCAGGTGTTTTTTCATTTTATGCTCCAGAGTCAACTGACGAACGGCCAAGCATGCGCTTTAGCGTATCGTCTTTATCGATGAAATGGTGTTTAAGGGCGGCAAGCCCGTGCAGCACAGAGAGGATGACCACACTCCATGCCAGCCAGAGATGAACCACGCCTGCGGTATCGGCCTGAACCCCCGCGTCAGAGAGCGTGGCCGGCACCTCAAACAGGCCAAAGACGCTAATCGGCTTGCCGTCTGCAGTTGAAATGAGATAGCCGCTAATCAGAATCGCGAACAACAGGAGATAGAGGGCAATATGAGCGGCCACAGCGCTGACACGCGTCAGTTTACTGTGGGTTTTAGGCGCGGCAGGCGGCGGGGAAATATGACGCCAGATGACGCGAATAACCAATGCCATCATCAGCAGGACGCCGATGCTCTTATGCAGCTCTGGTGCCTGGTGATACCAGCCGTCGTAATAACTGAGCGTCACCATCCACAGTCCCAGTCCGAACATCGCATAAACGGTGAGGGCAACTATCCAGTGCAAAAACATGGATATTATTCCGTAGCGCTGAGAGGAGTTACGCAATTGCATCAGAATGACCATTCATGAATTAACAGAATAGTAAAAATGAACGGGAATAAATGATATTGCAACTGAAATAACTGGATATCGTTTTTTAATTTTCTTATTTCAGCGGTTTTGAAAATGATCCGCAAATGTAATTCAATGGCTTCGTCCAAGGCGTAATAAACAGCCGGGGTGAAGGTTAAATCAACCTAAAGTAATGTCAGAAATTGTCAGTAATGCCTTTCAGTAAAATACAATGTAAATAATATCAATGAGTGCCAGTAACGCCCACAATAAAATATAGAGCATAAAATGCTCACGAATGTTGTTGATAAGAAAGCTAACGATCCTGCGCATAACGTCCCGTTTTGATGTGAAGAACGGGCCCCGGACGTCCGGAGCCCGCGGCGGATTATCGGTTAAAACGCGAAAGTGAGAAGGGGGTAAGATCAAACTGCGGTGCGATACCCTGGGCAAACTGCGCGGCGATTTCACCCAGTACAGAGGCGAACTTGAAGCCATGACCGCTCAGGCCGGTGACGAGCAGCGTGTTGTAATGCCCCGGCAGGGTGTCGATGATAAAGTCTTCGTCCGGTGTATTGTCGTAGGTGCAGGCTGCACCATAAAGTAAGCCACCCACGCCCGGCAGAATATTACGCAGGAACGAGAAGGCTTCGGAGCCATCTTGCGGGTATGCACCAAACGGTTTGCGCTCTTCAGGCGAAGAGATCGCCTGCCCACCATTGTGTTTGCCGATTTTGAGCGCGTCTTTCTCAGACGGGAAGCCGTAAAACTGATCGCCGTTCGGTAACTCGCCGGTGAACGCCGGGAATTTATTCTGCGTACTGTAACGGCCATCCGACTGGAACCACGAGAAGACCTTGCGCACCGGCTTAACGGGCAGGTCTGGCAACAGACGGGTGACCCAGGTCCCTGCGCTAACCAGCAGACGGGACGCTGAATATTCTCCATCCGCAGTGGTGACCGTAACGCCGTCAGCGTGATGGGTAAGGGATTCAACCGGGCAGTTGAAGAGCTGAGCGCAGCCCGCTTTTTCTGCAAGACCGATCCAGGTTTTGATGGCCGTTTCACAGTGCAGGACCCCGGAGTTGGCTTCAAACAGACCGATATAATCGTCCGGGACGGTGATCTCTGGCCAGCGGCTCATGATGCCCGCCGCGTCCAGTTTCTCAACGTCAAGGTTGAACGCTTTCGCACTCTGTTCCACGTTGGCCAGAAAATCAGAGCTCGCCGGGCCAAGGTTGATGACACCCGTGCGTTCGAAAATGCGCTCTTCGGTCAGTTTGGCCAGTTCATCCCACAGTGTCTGGGCGCGGAGCACCAGCGGAACATAGCGCTCGCCTTCACCATAGGCGTGGCGAATGAGTCGGGTGTCGCCATGATGGCTCCCCTCCGCATGCGGAGGCAGATGGGCATCGATCATCAGGACCTTCAGACCCGCTTGCGTTGCGTAATAACCTGCGGCAGAACCTACGGATCCGCTACCTATTATGATTAAGTCGTATCTCATATGCATCTCTTGAATTCACGCTTTGTTAGCAGAGTAATTAACTATGCAGGCTGATACAAGGGAGAAATAAATAAGGCACCCGAAGGGTGCCTGTTGAGTGAAGAATAGGTATAAAACTAGTGCCGTTTATACTCATTTTCCTGATAGTCACCAGATTCTATTTTGGCAATACCTGCTTCTAAAATAGAAATAAACTGGCGCGCGACGTCTGTTGTAAGCCACAGCGTCTGTCCAACTTCCGCTTCTTCACGGTTGAGTTGATTCGGGGTCTGGTAGTGCAAACGCAGCATCAGCGCATCGTAGCTATCTACGGTGCTGATATCCCAGCCTACAAGCGGATGGGTCTGGATGACTTCACTATTCTTTTCCATTATAACCCCCTTAATGCGTGTTAGAAGACAACGGCTCTGAGGTTCAATGCATGTTTTTCTGAAAGCATCTTCAGTATACAAGTAATAAGGGTTCCGAAGGGAAAAATAAACAGTTGGCAACACATTTTTCTGCTTTTTAGGATTGTTCGAACAATAAAACACCATCTTGTTCACGATTTTTAAATCTGATGCCGAATTAATTTGAACTAACAGGATTTCAGGCGAAAAAAAGCCGGGGCGACCCGGCAAAAAAGAACAATGAGGGAGCAAGATTAATCTGTGATGAACCAGTCATCGGCACTTTCCCACGTTTCCTGCAGGATTTCGCTGATTCGGTCTTTATCTTCTTTCGCGCCACCGATGACGGAGAGGTTGTTTGCCGCCGCGTAACGAACCGTTACGGCGCCCGCATTTTCAGGAAAAGTGTTGTTAATACGGCGGGATAATTCACCGGCCAGCGCATCAAGTGCGCCAGCAGGCAGAACGGTTGTTTTGGCTATGGTGACTTCAATACGCATAAATGCCCCCTGTGTAATATACTGTTTATTTATACAGGCATATTATCGTTTTGACAACAAGGGGCATTGTTTTTTTTAGCGTTTTACCGTCCAGTTGACGGTTTCACCCGCCAGGAATGGGATCAGCGTGTCATCCGTCAGTGGAATGGCCTCGTCCACCTGACTCTCTTTGCGTTCCAGCTCAATAAAGGTGTCGTTGACCGGCAGCCCGTAGAAGCGTGGTCCGTTGAGCGAGCAGAAGGCCTCGAAGTGCTGCAGGGCATTCATCTCTTCAAACACGGTCGCGTAGCTGGCGAGCGCCGTCGGGGCATTGAAACAGCCTGCGCAACCGCAGCTTGCCTCTTTGCGATGGCGTGCATGAGGGGCGGAATCCGTGCCGAGGAAGGCGCGGGAGAAGCCGCTGGCAACGAGTTCACGCAGCGCCTGCTGGTGGATGTTACGTTTCAGGATTGGCAGGCAATAGAGATGCGGACGTACACCGCCAACCAGCATGTGGTTGCGGTTAAACATCAGGTGCTGTGGCGTAATGGTGGCGGCAATCAGCTCATTGCCATCGCGGACATATTCCGCTGCATCTTTAGTGGTGATGTGTTCAAACACCACTTTAAGCGCAGGAAGGCGCTGGCGCAGCGGCTCCATCACGGTTTCGATAAAGCGGGCTTCACGGTCGAAGATATCAATCTCGGCGTGGGTCACTTCACCGTGTACCAGCAGCGGCATGCCCAGTTTCTGCATGCGCTCCAGAACCGGCATGATGGCGTCAATGCTGGTGACACCGTGGCTGGAGTTGGTGGTGGCGTTAGCCGGGTAGAGTTTCGCGGCGGTGAACACGCCTTCGTTAAAGCCGCGCTCCACTTCATTCGGATCGAGGGAGTCGGTCAGATAGCAGGTCATCAGCGGGGTGAAATCATCTCCCGCCGGCACGGCATCAAGAATTCGCTGGCGATAAGCCATAGCGGCATCAACGGTGGTGACTGGTGGCACCAGGTTAGGCATGACAATCGCGCGGCCATAAATTTCGCTGGTATACGGCACGACGGTTTTCAGCATATCGCCATCACGCAGATGGATATGCCAGTCGTCAGGGCGGCGGATTTTAAGAACCTGGGGTTGTGCAGTCATGGAAGCTCCGGCTTGTCAGGAATCAGTCATAAGGATGGCTGTTTTTGCCGGACACAAATCATAAGCGGAAACGTTTTCGTTTGCACACTTTTCCGTAAAAAAAAAGGGCGCTTTTGCGCCCCTTCAGGTTAATCGGTGAAAGGAATGACGATCTCTCCCGGTTTCACCTCTATTCCTTTGGCATATTTTTTCGCGAGCGCCTCACCCTTGCTCTTGTCTTCACTTAAGACATACGCAGGCTGCTGGTTAAAGTAGTTGCGCAGCGACTGGTTCAGATAGGGCATCAGAGTCTGCATCACCGGTTTCATCTTATCCGGGGAAACCTCCGCATCGACCACTTCCATCTCCTGCAGGAAAATGGCCCCTTTCTCTTTGTTAAAGACCGGCAGCGCCTTGAGCTTCAGCTTAATGTTGGCTTTCTGGTTGCCGAAGAGGGAGGTCATATCGAGATTGGCATCCCCGGCGAGGGTGACTTTATTCGGCTCTTCGCGTCCAATCTGACTGGTCAGGTTGCTGAGGACGATATGCGCATCGGCAAGCCCCGGTACACCAATGTCTTTTGAAAAGTTGTTATGTTTTTCCAGCGCCTGATTAATTTCCTGCTCACTGACGGTGTATTGCGTAAGCTGGTTACAACCTACCAGCAGGCCGCTGACAATGAATGCGGCGGCAATGACAATTTTTTTCATAGTGTTCCTCAACGAAAAATCGGCGCTACTGTCCTGTTACGCCAGTATGTCAGGGTGAAATAGCAGAAACCAGCAGAAAAAACTGATAATGACGGCGGGGGGGCCCCGCCGGAGAGAGGGTTATGCGCCAGGTTCGAGCATGCCGCTCGCGCTGCGCTTCTGGCTGAATTGCCACCACAGCGCAAGGAGCGTCATAAAACCGACCACGCCGAGCATCATCCATGGCAGTTCCGGTTGACTCAACGCTTTACCTGCATCAAACAGCCAGCCGCCGCCGGCGTAGCCTAAGGCACCGCCAAAGGCCAGCCCCAGGCGACTGAACCCCATATAACTGCCGCGAGCACGTGCGTCGGCAAGCGAAGCGCTCAGCGTTTCACGTGCCGGTTCGGCAATGATCGAGCCGATATAGAATGTGCAAATCAGCGTAAATAGCTGCTGGAGTGAGTTCACCAGCCCGATGGGCATCATGCTGAGTGTCATCAATAACAGGCCGGCCATCAGGCGATGCTCCAGGCGAAAACGTCGTTCGCTCCAGCGGGCAATCGGGTACAGCAGGGTCAGGGAAAGACAGGCTTCAATGGCGTACATCCATTTTACCGCGCCAGGCGTGCCCGCGATGTCGTTCACCATGATCGGGAGCATTAGCATCACCTGAACGGCCAGCATGTAGTAACCCGTCAGGGTCAGCACGTAAGTAACGAAGCGTTTGTCACGCAGGACGCGGCCAAGTCCTTCACGCACCGGGGCTTTGACCGTCGACAGTTTCCAGGCCGGCAGGAACAGGGCATTAAAGAGGGCGCACAGAATAAATAACACCGCGCCTGCTGCGCAGACCAGACGGAAGTCGTACTGCAGCAGCCAGCTTCCCAGCAGTGCGCCGATCACCGCTCCGGCACTGTCCTGCATCATCAGAATCGAGAAGAAGCGTCCCCGGTGCTGCGGGCGAATGAGCTTAACCACCAGCGCGGTGCGCGGTGGATCAAACAGGGTGCCGCCGATACCGGAGAGGAAGCAGGAGAACCACAGCAGCCAGGGCTCCTGAGCAATCGCCATGGTGGCGAAGCCTGCCGCACGCAGCAGCATACCGGTTACGATCATCGGTTTGGCACCAAAGCGGTCGGCGATGGCGCCACCAAACACGCCCAGACCCTGCTGGACAAACTGGCGTAACCCCAGCGCGATACCGACCATCAGTGCCGCCCAGCCCATTTGATCGACAAAGCGGATCGAAATAAGCGGAAACACCACAAAAAAGCCGAGCACGACCAGCATGTTATCGACGAGCAGGAAATATTTACCCAGGCTCCTGGCCTGTGATACGCGGGACATTTTCCCTCCAGGGAAAACAGGATGGTGAGCACGCTAACATTCTGCGGTGTCGCCACGTTTTTTCCCACCCCTGCACGTGACAATATTTTTTTATCAAAAGAGCGCTTTGATAGAGAGTTCTCATCGAAAAATGTGAAAAGAGGTCAAAATGGTATGTCACTGTTTTCACAGACGGCACAGGCGCAGGTATAGTAAAGCTAATGGGTAAGCAGAAGTGACGGGAAGGAGTGGTATCGATGTTTGGCTATCGCAGTAATGTGCCAAAAGTGCGTCTGACAACGGACAGGCTGGTCGTTCGTCTGGTGCATGAGCGTGATGCCTGGCGTCTGGCGGATTATTACGCCGAGAATCGCCAGTTTTTAAAACCCTGGGAACCCGTTCGGGATGAGAGCCATTGCTACCCTTCCGGCTGGCAGGCGCGCCTCAGCATGATTGCCGAATTCCACAAGCAGGGTAGTGCGTTCTATTTCGCGCTGCTGGATCCGGAGGAAAAAGAGATCATCGGCATTGCCAACTTTTCCAACGTGGTGCGCGGATCGTTTCACGCCTGTTACCTCGGCTACTCCATCGGCCAGAAATGGCAAGGACAAGGGCTGATGTATGAGGCGTTAACGGTAGCGATCCGTTATATGCAGCGCACCCAACATATCCATCGCATTATGGCGAACTACATGCCGCATAATCAGCGCAGCGGTAATTTGCTGGCGCGATTAGGGTTTGAGAAAGAAGGTTACGCTAAAGATTATCTGCTGATCGACGGAGAATGGCGTGACCACGTTCTGACGGCATTAACCACCCGGGACTGGACTGCAGGCCGCTAAGGAGAAGAGATGAAATATCAGTTAAGCGCGACAGAAGCGCGTGTTATTGGCTGCTTGCTGGAAAAACAGGTCACCACGCCGGAGCAATATCCGCTCTCCGTCAATGCCGTGACAATGGCATGTAATCAGAAAACCAACCGTGAGCCAGTGATGAATCTCGGCGAGCACGAGGTGCAGGACATTCTTGACGAGCTGGTTAAACGCCATTACCTGCGTACCGTCAGCGGTTTCGGTAACCGCGTGACCAAGTATGAGCAGCGATTTTGTAATTCCGAGTTCGGCGATCTGAAGCTGAGTGCCGCCGAGGTGGCGGTGATCACCACGCTGTTACTGCGCGGGGCGCAAACGCCGGGTGAACTGCGTACCCGGGCTTCACGCATGCATGAGTTCGCCGATGTGCAGGAGGTTGAGCAGACCCTGGATGGGCTTGCCACTCGTGACGACGGCCCTTACGTGGTGCGTCTGGCGCGTGAGCCGGGTAAACGCGAAAGCCGTTATATGCATCTCTTCAGTGGTGAAATTGATATTTCAGTTAAGTCCGTTGCAGCCGATATCACTGCTGGAGAGGACGATTTGGTTGCCCGCGTAGAGGCGCTGGAAGACGAGGTCGCCGGGCTGAAACAGCGTCTGGACGCATTGCTGGCACATTTGGGAGATTGACGGTGAAAAAATTACGCGTTGGCGTGGTGGGGCTGGGGGGAATTGCACAAAAAGCCTGGCTGCCTGTTCTGGGGGCGGCGACGGACTGGACGCTGCAAGGCGCGTGGTCGCCCACCCGTGAAAAGGCCGAGCGGATCTGCGAAACCTGGCGCATGCCGTATGCGGCATCGCTTCAGGATCTGGCTCGCGAATGCGATGCGGTGTTTGTACATACCTCTACAGCAACACATTATCAGGTGGTCAGCGAGTTGTTGAATGCCGGTGTGCACGTCTGTGTCGATAAACCGCTGGCAGAAAACGTTCAGGATGCCGAACGGCTGATCGAGCTGGCGGCGCGCAAAAAACTGACGCTGATGGTGGGTTTTAACCGCCGTTTTGCGCCGCTTTACCAGCAGTTGAAGGCACAGTCTGGTGCGCTCGCGTCCCTGCGAATGGACAAACACCGCACCGACAGCATCGGTCCGAACGATCTGCGCTTTACCCTTCTGGATGATTACCTGCACGTGGTGGACACCGCGCTCTGGCTGACGGGCGGGCAAGCCCAGCTCAAAAGCGGCACCCTGTTGACCAACGAACAGGGCCAGATGGTTTACGCTGAGCATCATTTTGCCATTGAGCATCTGCAGATCACCACCAGCATGCATCGTCGGGCCGGCAGTCAGCGGGAGTCTGTGCAGGCGGTCACTGACGGTGCCCTGTATGACATTACCGACATGCGCGAGTGGCGTGAAGAGAAGGGCAATGGCGTAGTCACACTCCCGGCGCCTGGCTGGCAAAGCACTCTGGAGCAGCGCGGCTTTGCCGGATGCGCCCGTCACTTTATCTCCTGCGTGCAAAATCAGACGGTTCCGGAAACATCCGGTGAGCAGGCTATCATGGCACAACGCATTGTGGAGCGGCTCTGGCGCGAAGCCATGAGTGAATAACTTGCTGTAACATCTGCGGATAGTAATTCGTTGAAATCGGGTTAGACTAAGCGCCGCTTGTTGGCTTTGCCGGGTGGCGCTTTCGCTTACCCGTCCTGGAAATCCGTATGGTTCTGGAAATTCACGTTAATGAACTTATTAAAATCGCTGGCGGCAGTCAGCTCGATGACCATGTTTTCCCGCGTGCTGGGTTTTGCGCGCGATGCGATTGTAGCAAGAGTATTTGGTGCAGGGATGGCAACGGACGCCTTTTTCGTCGCGTTCAAACTGCCAAATTTATTACGTCGTATTTTTGCTGAGGGGGCATTTTCCCAGGCGTTTGTTCCTATTCTGGCGGAATATAAAAGCAAGCAGGGTGAAGACGCGACGCGTGTATTTGTCGCGTACGTTTCCGGCCTGCTGACGCTGGCACTGGCGATCGTGACGGTACTGGGGATGCTGGCTGCACCCTGGGTGATTATGGTGACGGCGCCTGGCTTTGCGGACTCGGCAGATAAATTTGCCCTGACCTCCCAACTGCTGCGTATTACCTTTCCTTATATCCTGCTGATTTCGCTGGCCTCGCTGGTGGGGGCGATCCTCAATACCTGGAACCGCTTCTCCGTTCCGGCCTTTGCGCCAACGTTCCTTAACATCAGTATGATTGGCTTTGCGCTGTTCGCTGCACCCCATTTCAACCCGCCAGTGCTGGCGCTGGCCTGGGCGGTGACGGCGGGCGGTGTGTTACAGCTGGCGTATCAGCTGCCACACCTGAAGAAAATCGGTATGCTGGTTCTGCCGCGGATTAATTTCCGTGACGCCGGCGCGATGCGCGTAATGAAGCAGATGGGGCCTGCCATTCTCGGGGTTTCGGTCAGCCAGATCTCGCTTATCATTAACACCATCTTTGCCTCTTTCCTCGTGTCCGGCTCGGTTTCCTGGATGTACTACGCTGACCGTCTGATGGAGTTTCCGTCCGGGGTGCTGGGCGTGGCGCTGGGGACCATCCTGCTGCCGTCGCTGTCGAAAAGTTTTGCCAGCGGCAATCACGATGAGTATTGCCGCCTGATGGACTGGGGACTGCGTCTCTGTTTCCTGCTGGCGCTGCCAAGCGCAGTGGCGCTGGGTATTCTGGCCAAACCGCTGACGGTATCACTCTTCCAGTACGGGAAATTCACCGCTTTTGACGCGTCCATGACGCAGCAAGCGCTGATTGCCTACTCGGTCGGGTTGATGGGGCTGATCGTCGTTAAAGTGCTGGCGCCCGGGTTCTACTCGCGCCAGAACATCAAAACGCCGGTGAAAATTGCCATTGTGACGCTGATTATGACCCAGCTGATGAACCTGGCCTTTATTGGCCCGCTGAAGCACGCTGGCCTGGCCTTGTCTATTGGTCTTGCGGCCTGTCTCAACGCCGGGCTGTTGTACTGGCAGTTGCGTAAGCAGGATATCTTCACGCCGCAGCCGGGATGGCGGAGTTTCCTCGTGCGTCTGATCGTTGCGGTGCTGGTCATGTCTGCGGCGTTGCTTGGTATGCTGCATGTGATGCCGGAATGGTCCCAGGGCACCATGCCTTACCGTCTGATGCGGCTGATGGCCGTCGTGGGGGTCGGGGTTGTGGCTTACTTTGCGACGCTCGCGGTACTGGGCTTTAAAGTGAAAGAGTTTGCCCGCCGTACGGCATAAACGCCAAAAGGGGAGTTCACCTTAGGGTGCTCCCCACTGCATGATTTGTCGCACAGGCTTCAAATCGAAATCTTTTTCCCGCCCGTAACACGAGCCGTTGACGTTTGACCATCCGCACCATACAGCCCGGGCTCTTTATGCGGCTTTAACACGTCAAGCGCTTGCTGATTACGCTCAATCTGTCCTTCCAGCAGCCAGCCGTTGTGCTGGTTGAGATCGCGCAGATGCTGGGTTTTTTCTGTAATGGTCTGCCAGCGTTCTACAATATCGTCATTCGCACTGCGCTTAGGATCTTGCTCAGCGCGACGCTGCTGTTCCAGATAATCCAGCGTCGCCAGAAGCGAACTCTTATCTTCCGTAATACGCTGCAACGCGCTGCCGTTAATTTGACCGGAAGAGAGGTGCTGTTGCTCCGCGTCCATTACCGTTTTCAGGTCGTTCAGGACAACCGTCATGTGATCCAGTATTTCTGACAGTCGACTCATACGGTTAGTTACTCTGTAAGAAACTCTGTGCTTCCTGAATCAGGGCATCAGCAATTTTGCTGGTATCCATTTTCAGTTCACCGTTACGAATAGCCGTTTTCAGCGCTTCAACACGTTCCATATTGATATCGCTGCTGCCTGGCTGCATCAGTTTTGCCTGGGCATCGCTCAGGGTTACGCTGGTGCTGTTAGACGTTGACGGTTTTTCCAGACGCGTTTTCTGCGGCATAGCGTCATTCGTTTCGCGAGGCTGTACAGCGCCTACCGGCTTCAGGGCTGATGTACGATCAATGCTCATAGTGTTGTCCTCATCGAGGGTTCGCGGCGTTGGCGCCTGATATCATCATTAGTTGATTATTTATCGGCAGACGCAGCGATTTCTTTAAAAAGATTATAGGTTAATCAGAATATTCCCATCAGAATCGACGGTTCCGCTAACCACCTGGCCTGAGGACATCCTGACGCGGGCATTTTGCGCCACTGCGGCATTGTTTAATGCCTTCCCTTCACTGTTTATCTGAAAACCATCGCCGTTGGCCACCACCATCACCTGCTGACCCGCTTTAACCCGCCATGCCTGACGCAGCATGGAGAGCTGTATCGGCTGGCCTGGCGCGACATCACGCAGGCTGACGGCATCCTGCGCCTGGTTAATCTCAAGCATCGTGCGTGGAGGAAGCTGATCCAGACGGCCACGTTTCAGGGTCACGCTGTTAGCCTGCAACACGCTGCCGCGTGCGATGGGGACAGCGGCAACAACATAATTGCCCGTTGCCTGTACCGCAACCTGTAAATAGCGTTTTTCTCCCGGGCAGCGCGCCAGCACGTTCACGTTCCCCCACAGTTTTGTGGTGCCCGTTACGCTGAACGACGGCTGTTCGCAGGAGGGGTAAAGATTAGGCGGCGTGCGGACGGTGACGTTGACTTCATCGCTAAAGCCCGCCAGTTGCTGAGCAAAGAAAGCCGTCAGTTGATCCTCTACCCCTTCAGCCTGCACCAGGGGGCTGAAAAGCAAGATCGTAGCCGCCAGGCCGCGTTTTAACGTTTGCATCGCACATTCCACCGTTACCCGAATGGAGAGGATTCTACCTGCAGTGGTTTTGCATCAACGGAATAAATAGCGACGCATTTTGCGCTTATTCCGTCGATAGGGGTGACGGGGTGAGATTTAAGCTGTGAACTGAAATTTTGCCATCAGCGGAGGAGACATGCTCGATAAACTCGACGCCGCATTACGTTTTCAGCAGGAAGCGCTCAATTTACGCGCCCAGCGGCAGGAGATTTTAGCCGCCAATATCGCGAACGCCGATACGCCAGGGTATCAGGCGCGCGATATTGATTTTTCCAGTGAGCTTAAAAAAGTGATGGAGCGTGGACGTGCAGAAGGGAGCGGTGTCGCGCTCGCACTGACCTCCTCACGCCATATTCCTGCTCAGGCGATGACTGCGCCCACAACCGATTTACTTTATCGCATTCCCGACCAGCCTTCACTCGACGGTAACACCGTGGATATGGACCGGGAGCGTACACAGTTTGCCGATAACAGCCTGAAATATCAGATGGGCCTGACCGTACTCGGCGGACAAATCAAAGGCATGATGAACGTCCTGCAGGGGGGCAACGGATAAATGGCCTTGCTGAATATTTTTGATATCGCCGGCTCGGCGTTAACCGCACAGTCCAAACGCCTGAACGTGGCTGCCAGCAACCTGGCGAACGCCGACAGCGTGACCGGACCTGACGGACAGCCTTATCGTGCAAAGCAGGTGGTCTTCCAGGTTGATGCTGCGCCAGGCGCGGCGACGGGCGGGGTGAAAGTCTCTGACGTGGTGGAGAGCCAGGCACCGGACAAGCTGGTGTATGAGCCTGGCAACCCGCTGGCGGACGCGAACGGTTACGTGAAAATGCCAAACGTGGATGTGGTGGGTGAGATGGTGAACTCCATGTCCGCTTCACGTAGCTATCAGGCAAACGTCGAAGTGCTTAATACCGTGAAGAGCATGATGCTCAAAACCCTCACTCTCGGCCAGTAAAGGAGACATGCATGTCCATCGCCGTTAATGTGAATGATCCAACGAACTCGGGCGTCAGTGGTGCCAACAGTTCGACGGGTTCCAGCTCCCTGACAGGGAGTAATGCCTCCGATCTGCAAAGCAGCTTTCTGACGCTGCTGGTGGCACAGCTGAAGAACCAGGATCCCACCAACCCCATGCAGAACAACGAACTGACCACGCAGCTTGCGCAGATCAGTACCGTCAGCGGCATTGAGAAGCTCAATACCACCCTCGGCTCTGTTTCCGGTCAGATTGATAATAGCCAGTCCCTGCAGGCCGCGAACCTGATTGGTCACGGGGTGATGATCCCGGGCACCACGATCCTGGCGGGCACCAGCACCACCGAAGGCAACACGACGACCACGACTACGCCGTTTGGCGTTGAGTTGCAGCAGGCGGCTGACAAAGTGACCGCGACGATCACCGACTCAACCGGTGCCGTGGTTCGCACCATTGACATCGGCGAACTGAAGGCGGGCGTTCATACCTTTACCTGGGATGGCAGCCTGACAGACGGTACTAAAGCGCCAAACGGTTCCTACAAAGTGGCGATCAGTGCCAGCAATGGCTCTACCCAGCTGGTGGCTCAGCCGCTGCAGTTTGCGCTGGTCCAGGGCGTCATTAAAGGTAGCGATGGCAACAAACTGGATTTGGGTACTTCTGGTACCACCACACTCGACGAAGTTCGGCAGATTATCTAAGCCTTAACACTTATCAGGAGTAAGTCATGGCCTTTTCTCAAGCGGTCAGCGGCCTGAATGCTGCGGCCACCAACCTGGACGTCATTGGCAACAACATCGCCAACTCCGCGACCTATGGTTTTAAATCCGGTTCTGCTTCATTTGCAGATATGTTTGCCGGTTCCAAAGTGGGTCTGGGTGTAAAAGTTGCAGGCATTACCCAGGACTTTACCGACGGCACCACCACCAATACCGGTCGTGGCCTGGACGTTGCCATCAGCCAGAACGGTTTCTTCCGTATGGTCGATGCTAACGGCTCGGTGTTCTACAGCCGTAACGGCCAGTTCAAGCTGGATGAAAACCGTAACCTGGTGAACATGCAGGGGATGCAATTAACCGGTTATCCGGTTGCCGGGACGCCATCAACGGTTCAGACCGGTGCGAACCCACAGCCTATTAATATCCCGACCACGCTGATGGCCGCGAAGGCCACCACCACGGCTTCCCAGCAGATTAACCTCAACTCCACCGATACCGCACCGACCACCGCCTTTGATCCGGCCAACCCGGATACTTACAACAAAAAAGGTACGGTAACCGTCTTTGACAGCCAGGGTAATGCGCACAACATGAACCTGTTTTACGTCAAAGATGCGACCCCGGCTAACTCCTGGAAAGTGTATGCCCAGGACGGTAGCGTGGCAGGCAGCACGGCCTCTCTCGCCACGACGCTGACCTTCAACAACAACGGTACGCTGATCGGCGGTGGCAACATCAACCTGACTACCGCGACCATTCCTGGTGCCACGCCTGCGACCTTCGCCATGAGCTTTGCGAACTCCATGCAGCAGAACACCGGTGCGAACAACATCGTCGGAACCAGCCAGAATGGTTTTAAACCGGGCGACCTGGTGAGCTACCAGATCAACGACGACGGCACCGTGGTCGGTAACTACTCCAACGAACAGACCCAGGTTCTGGGCCAGATCGTGCTGGCAAACTTCGCCAACAACGAAGGTCTGAAGTCTGAAGGTGACAACGTCTGGTCTGCCACGCAGTCCTCCGGCGTCGCGCTGCTGGGTACCGCGGGTTCCGGTAACTTCGGTACGCTGACCAACGGTGCGCTGGAAGCCTCTAACGTCGACCTGAGTAAAGAGCTGGTGAACATGATTGTCGCGCAACGTAACTATCAGTCTAACGCGCAGACCATCAAGACCCAGGATCAGATCCTCAACACGCTGGTTAACCTGCGTTAAGCGGCTAACAGGAAAGCGCAATGGATCACGCAATATATACCGCGATGGGCGCGGCAAGTCAGACGCTCAATCAGCAGGCTGTTACCGCCAGCAACCTGGCGAACGCCTCTACGCCGGGGTTCCGCGCACAGCTCAATGCGCTGCGTGCGGTGCCGGTGGAGGGATTGTCCCTGCCGACGCGTACGCTGGTCACGGCATCGACCCCTGGCGCTGACATGACGCCAGGACAGATGGATTACACCGCTCGCCCGCTGGACGTTGCCCTGCAACAGGACGGCTGGCTGGCCGTGCAAACGGCAGACGGCGGCGAAGGCTATACCCGCAACGGTAATATCCAGGTCAGTGCCACAGGCCAGTTGACGATTCAGGGTCACCCGGTGATGGGTGAGGCGGGGCCGTTGACGGTGCCGGAAGGGTCTGAACTGACCATTGCCGCAGACGGCACCATCTCGGCGTTGAACCCGGGCGACCCGGCCAATACCGTTGCGCCCGTCGGACGGCTGAAGCTGGTCAAAGCGGACGGCAAAGAGGTGCAGCGTGGTGATGACGGTATGTTCCGTCTGACCCAGGCGGCTCAGGCCACCCGTGGCGCCACGCTCCAGGCCGACCCGACCATTCGCGTGATGTCCGGTGTTCTGGAAGGCAGTAACGTCAAGCCGGTCGAAGCCATGACCGACATGATCGCCAGCGCCCGTCGTTTTGAAATGCAGATGAAGATAATTAGCAGCGTTGACGAGAACGCGGGTAAAGCTAATCAACTTCTGGCTATGAGTTAACAGGACTCCCTATGATCAGTTCTTTATGGATCGCGAAAACTGGCCTGGACGCGCAGCAAACCAATATGGATGTGATTGCCAACAACCTGGCAAACGTCAGCACCAATGGTTTCAAGCGTCAGCGTGCCGTTTTCGAAGATTTGCTTTATCAAACCATCCGTCAGCCAGGTGCGCAGTCCTCTGAGCAAACCACGCTGCCATCGGGTCTGCAGATTGGTACCGGTGTTCGTCCGGTCGCCACCGAACGCCTGCACAGCCAGGGCAACCTGTCCCAGACCAACAACAGCAAAGACGTTGCCATCAAAGGCCAGGGTTTCTTCCAGGTGCAACTGCCTGACGGGACCTCTGCCTACACCCGTGACGGCTCGTTCCAGGTCGATCAGAACGGCCAGCTGGTCACGGCCGGTGGTTTCCAGGTTCAGCCTGCGATCACGATCCCGGCGAATGCCCTGAGCATCACCATCGGACGTGACGGCGTGGTGAGCGTCACCCAGCAGGGGCAGGCCGCGCCTGTTCAGGTTGGGCAGCTCAATCTGACGACCTTCATGAACGATACCGGTCTGGAAAGCATTGGTGAGAACCTCTACACCGAAACGCAATCCTCCGGTACGCCGAATGAGAGCACCCCGGGCCTGAACGGGGCGGGGCTGTTGTATCAGGGTTATGTGGAAACCTCGAACGTGAACGTGGCGGAAGAGCTGGTGAATATGATCCAGGTCCAGCGCGCGTATGAAATTAACAGTAAAGCAGTGTCGACGACCGATCAGATGCTGCAGAAACTGACGCAACTCTAAGGTGCAGCCCGGTGCGGTAAACGCCGCACCGGCTCCCTGTTTTCGAAGATGAAGGCAATGCAAAAAAACGCGGCGTTTCGTTATCCGATTCTGACTGTTCTGGCCGTCACCCTTAGCGGATGTGCCTGGATCCCGTCTAAACCATTGGTCCAGGGTGCGACGACCGCCCAACCCGTTCCTGGCCCTGCGCCAGTGGTGAACGGCTCCATTTTCCAGACCGCGCAGCCGATCAACTATGGTTATCAGCCGCTGTTTGAAGACCGTCGCCCGCGTAACGTCGGCGATACATTGACCATTGTGCTGCAGGAAAACGTCAGTGCGAGCAAGAGCTCGTCAGCGAATGCCAGCCGCGATGGCAAAACCAATTTTGGCTTCGATACCGTACCGCGCTATCTGCAGGGACTCTTCGGCAATGCGCGTGCAGATGTTGAGGCCTCTGGCGGTAACACCTTTAACGGTAAAGGTGGCGCGAACGCCAGCAATACCTTCAGCGGCACGCTGACGGTAACGGTTGACCAGGTGCTGGTTAACGGCAATTTACATGTGGTGGGTGAAAAACAGATCGCCATTAACCAGGGCACTGAATTCATTCGCTTCTCCGGTGTGGTTAACCCTCGCACCATCAGCGGCACCAACACCGTTCCGTCCACCCAGGTGGCGGATGCGCGCATTGAGTACGTCGGTAACGGCTATATCAACGAAGCGCAAAATATGGGCTGGCTGCAGCGCTTCTTCCTTAATTTATCGCCGATGTAAGCGAGGTGACCCATGTTTAAATCGATCTTCGCCGTGGCGCTGATGCTGGTGGCAACATTTGCCCAGGCTGACCGCATTCGCGATCTCACCAGCGTTCAGGGCGTGCGTGAAAACTCCCTCATTGGCTATGGTCTGGTGGTTGGCCTGGATGGCACGGGTGACCAGACCACCCAGACGCCATTCACCACCCAGAGCTTGAACAACATGCTGTCCCAGCTCGGTATCACCGTACCGGCGGGCACCAACATGCAGTTGAAAAACGTGGCGGCGGTAATGGTAACCGCTTCCTACCCGGCGTTTGCGCGTCAGGGGCAGACCATCGATGTGGTGGTTTCCTCCATGGGTAACGCCAAAAGCCTGCGCGGCGGTACGCTGCTGATGACTCCGCTGAAAGGGGTGGATAGCCAGGTTTATGCCCTGGCGCAGGGTAACATTCTGGTGGGCGGCGCGGGGGCCTCTGCAGGCGGCAGCAGCGTGCAGGTCAACCAACTGAACGGCGGGCGTATCACTAACGGTGCAATCATTGAGCGTGAACTGCCGACCCAGTTCGGCGCGGGGAATACCATCAACCTGCAGCTGAACAATGAAGATTTCACCATGGCGCAGCAAATCGCCGACACCATCAACCGCAGCCGTGGTTATGGCAGTGCGACAGCGCTGGATGCCCGTACCGTGCAGATCCGCACCTCAACGGGCGGCAGCAACCAGGTGCGCATGCTGGCCGATATCCAGAACATGGAAGTGAATGTCCCTGTTCAGGATGCCAAAGTGATCATCAACTCCCGTACCGGTTCGGTGGTGATGAACCGTGAAGTGTCGCTGGACAGCTGCGCCGTGGCGCAGGGTAACCTCTCGGTAACGGTCAACCGCTCCGCCAACGTCAGCCAGCCGGATACCCCGTTTGGTGGTGGGCAGACGGTGGTAACGCCGCAAACCCAGATCGATTTGCGTCAGAGCGGGGGCTCGCTGCAGAGCGTACGCTCCAGTGCCAACCTCAACAGCGTGGTGCGTGCCCTGAATGCCCTGGGGGCAACGCCGATGGATCTGATGTCTATTCTGCAATCCATGCAAAGTGCGGGCTGTCTGCGCGCCAAACTGGAAATCATCTGATGCTGACCGATAGCAAACTGTTGACCAGCGCGGCCTGGGATGCCCAGTCGCTTAACGAACTGAAAACCCAGGCAGGCAAAGACCCGGCGGCAAATATCCGCCCGGTTGCCCGCCAGGTGGAAGGGATGTTTGTACAGATGATGCTGAAGAGCATGCGAGAAACCCTGCCAAAAGACGGCATGTTCAGCAGTGATTCAACGCGCCTGTATACCAGCATGTATGACCAACAGATTGCGCAGCAGATGACCGCCGGTAAAGGCCTCGGTCTGGCTGACATGATCGTCAAACAGACCGAAGCCGCGCAGGGTATCCCGCCGAAAGATGAGCCGCAGCAGGTGCCGATGAAGTTCGACCTGCAAACGGTGACCAGCTATCAGAACCAGGCGCTGACGCAAATGGTGCGTAAAGCGATACCGAAGGCGACGGTAAGCAGCGATGAGCCGCTCTCCGGTGACAGCAAAGACTTCCTGGCACAGCTTTCGTTGCCGGCCCGTCTTGCCAGTGAACAGAGTGGGGTGCCACACCACCTGATCCTGGCGCAGGCCGCGCTGGAATCGGGTTGGGGTCAGCGCCAGATCCGTAAGGAAAACGGCGAGCCGAGCTTTAACATCTTTGGCGTGAAGGCGAACGCCAGCTGGAAGGGGCCGACAACGGAGATCACCACCACCGAATATGAAAACGGTGCGGCGGTGAAGATCAAAGCAAAATTCCGCGTCTACAGCTCTTATCTGGAAGCGTTGTCCGATTACGTGGGCCTGCTGAGTCGCAATCCGCGTTATACCGCCGTTACGCAGGCGACAACGCCAGAGCAGGGCGCGCAGGCGCTGCAGAACGCGGGCTATGCTACCGACCCGAACTATGCGCGTAAGCTCACCAGCATGATTCAGCAGCTGAAATCGATGGGCGAGAAAGTCAGCAAAGCCTATAGCACAGATATCGAAAATCTGTTCTGAAACTTCTCAAGTCCCGGTGGAGGCTGCCGATAACTTTCATCAGGACTCGTGTCTGAACGAATAAAAGGAACCTCCATGTCCAGTTTGATTAACAGCGCCATGAGTGGCCTCAGTGCTGCACAGGCGGCACTCAATACCGTCAGTAATAATATTTCAAGCTATAACGTGGCAGGTTACACCCGCCAGACGACCGTGCTGGGTGCGTCTAACAGCACCCTGACCGGCGGTGGCTGGGTGGGTAACGGGGTGTATGTCTCCGGGGTACAGCGTGAGTATGATGCTTTCATCACCAACCAGCTGCGCGCCGCGCAAACGCAGAGTAGCGGTCTGACGACGCGCTACCAGCAGATGTCGAAAATTGACGATGTACTCTCTGATTCCACCAACTCACTTTCGACGACGCTTCAGGATTTCTTTAAAAGCCTGCAAACGCTGGTGAGCAACGCGGAAGACCCGGCCGCAAGACAGACGGTGCTGGGAAAAGCGGATGGTCTGGTCAATCAGTTTAAAACGAACGACCAGTATCTTCGCGATCAGGATTCTCAGGTCAATACCGCCATTGCGTCAAGCGTTGAGCAGATCAACAACTACGCAAAACAGATTGCGAATCTGAACGATCAGATTTCCCGTCTTACCGGCGTAGGGGCAGGTTCATCGCCAAATGACCTGCTGGATCAGCGCGATCAGCTGGTGAGTGAGCTGAACCAAATTGTGGGTGTTGAAGTGGCTGTTCAGGACGGTGGCACCTATAACGTCTCGTTTGGCAACGGTTACACCCTGGTGCAGGGGAGTAAAGCGAACCAGTTAGCCGCGGTGAAATCCAGCGCCGATCCGACCCGGACGACTATCGCCTTCAGCGATGAGGTGTCCGGCAATATCGAAATCCCTGAGAAAATGATCACCACCGGTTCTCTGGGTGGCTTATTAACATTCCGCTCCGAAGACCTGGATAAAGCACGTAATAACCTGAACCAGCTGGCACTGGCCTTTGCGGACGCGATGAATAAGCAGCATGAAGCCGGGTTTGATGCTAATGGCGATGCCGGTGGCAAGCTGTTCGACTTTGGTTCGCCAGCCGTGGTAACCAACAGCCGCAATACCGGTACGGCTGCAATGACGGCCACTGTGGCAGACAGCACCAAAGTGCAGGCCACCGATTATAAGCTGCAGTTTAACGGCACCGACTGGACTATCACCCGTTCGGATAAAACCAGCTTCACCATGGCCCCGGACGCAAGTGGCAATCTCTCCTTTGATGGCCTGAGCGTCAACGTGACCGGTAGCGCGAACGCCAAAGACAGCTTCATCGTCAAGCCTGTTTCTGATGTCATCGTCAATATGGAGCTCAAGTTCAAAGATGAGTCCAAACTGGCTATGGCATCCGCAAGCAACGGCGGCGAGAGCGACAACCGCAATGGCCAAAAACTGCTCGATCTGCAAAACAGTAAGGTAGTCGGCGGGAATAAGACTTTCAACGATGCTTATGCTTCTCTGGTCAGTACGGTCGGCAGCTCAACGGCAGCATTGAAAACCAGCAGCGAAACGAAAGCGAATGTGGCGACGCAATTGACCAAGCAACAGCAGTCCATCTCTGGGGTCAATCTTGACGAAGAGTATGGCAACCTGCAGCGCTATCAGCAGTATTACCTTGCCAATGCGCAGGTGTTACAAACTGCCAGCACGCTCTTTGATGCAATTATCAATATTCGCTAAGGCTGAGGTGAAAAATGCGTATTAGCACCCAGATGATGTACGACCAGAACATGCGGGGAATCACCGATTCCCAGAGCAAGTGGCTGAGCTACGGTGAACAAATGTCCACCGGTAAGCGTGTTAACCGTCCGTCGGACGATCCAATCGCGGCGTCGCAGGCGGTTGTGCTGTCACAGTCGCAATCTCAGAATAGCCAGTTTGCCCTGGCGAGAACGTTCGCCACGCAAAAAGTCTCTCTGGAAGATAACGTGCTGAGCCAGGTTAACGCGGCGATCACCAGTGCGAAAGAGAAACTCGTCAACGCAGGAAATGGCACGTTAAGTGATGACGATCGCCTGTCACTGGCGAGTGACTTGCAGGGTATTCGCGATCAGCTGATGAACCTGGCAAACTCAGCGGATGGTAATGGCCGGTATATTTTTGCTGGCTATAAGACCGAAGCGCCACCGTTTGATTCCGTGACCGGTGATTACAACGGGGGCACGCAGGCCATTTCTCAGCAGGTTGATACCGCCCGTAACATGGTGATTAGCCACACCGGTCAGCAGATCTTTGAAAGTATTACCAGTAACGCTAAAGAACTGCCTGGCGGCGGTTACGGCGAGACGAATATGTTCAAGATCCTCGACACGGCGATTTCCGCGCTTAAGGTTCCTGTTGATAACGACTCTGCGGCAGCAGAAGTGCAGAATAAAGCGATTTCTGACGCACAGATCGGCATCACCAATACCCAGAACAATGTCCTTACCGTCGTCGCGGATGTGGGTACCAAGATGAACGAACTGGAAAAACTCGATAACCTGGGTGATGACCGCGCCCTGGGGCAGACTCAGCAGATGAGCGATCTGGTCGATGTTGACTGGAACAGTGCCATTTCTTCTTACATTATGCAGCAGGCAGCCTTGCAGGCCTCTTATAAGGCGTTTAGCGACATGCAGGGCATGTCTCTGTTCCAGTTGAATAAATAACATCTTCACCTCTTGGAACATGTCTTGAAACTGGGCATGTTTTGACTGCCCAATCCGTCTGGATTGGGCATTTTTTTTAGGCGATTTCTGCCTGTGCTGAGGTGACGCGAGCGCTCTCAATCAGGCGGATAACCAGTGCAATGACCCCACACACCGTTGCAAGGGCGACCACCCCGGTCCAGCCTGCCAGCGTATAGATATTACTGCCCAGCACGGAACCCAGTGCCATGCCGATGAAAACCACCGTAAAGAGCAAGGCATTCAGGCGTCCACGGGCCTGTGGCTCAAGGCTATAAACCAGATTCTGGTGCGCCACCAGGCTTGACTGCAGACCCAGATCAAACCCAACGGCGGAGAGGGCGATAAGCATCAATTGCCCATGAACACCCAACGCCGGCATCAGGAACATCAGGGCGAATGAGACGGTTACCAGGACAGCTCCAAGCTGCGTGACTTTCCCGGCGCCCAGTTTATCGGCCAGACCACCCGCCAGCGGAGCGGCTAACGCACCTGCGGCGCCCGCAATACCAAATCCACCCGCTACCGCACTCCCTAAGTGATAACGTTCGAGCAGCATTACCGCCAGCGTAGACCAGAAAGCACTAAAGGCAATCGACAGAAAACCCTGAGCCAGTGCCGCACGGCGCAGAGCCGGATAACGACGCCATAGGTGTTCCATAGAACGCAGCAGCGCGGGATAGCTCAGGGTGGAGTGGATGGCAAACCGCGGAAGAACGGCCCACATCACAGCACCGACGAACGCAATGCTTGCCGCTGCCAGCTGGTACATGACGCGCCAGCCAAAGGCTTCGCCCACCACGCCGCTGACGGTCCGGGAGAGCAGAATACCCAGCAACAGACCGGTCATTACCGTGCCGACGGTTTTACCCTGTTTGCCTTCCGGTGCAAGGATTGCCGCGGCAGGGACGATATCCTGCGCCATGGTCGCCGCCATACCAATCAGCAGGCTTGCCAGTAACAGCGAGTGCAGTTGCCCGGTCAGGCTACAGCCCAATAAAAACAGGGCCAGGGCCGCACTTTTAATCAGAATCAACGTTCTGCGATCGTGACGATCGCCGAGCGGCAGCAGGAAGAGTATGCCGAGCGCATAGCCTGCCTGGGTAAGCGTCGGGACCAGCCCCATGCCTTCGATGCTCAGGTGAAGATCGGCGCCCATCAGTGGCAGCAGAGGTTGTGCGTAATAGATGGATGCCACGCTAAAGCCAGCCCCTAAGGCCAGCATAAAAATCACCCAGCGGCTGGCGGCGTGGGGAGCAGTTGTTGTGTTCATAAGACGTTCCTCATTCATCGTGTGGGGCTATTTTTTATCACTGCGCCTTGCGACGGTAGAGGGCCTGGTGGTAAAACGCTTATACGTTAAACGTATGACAGATAAAAATATGAAGCGAGTTGAACGTATAGACAGGGTGGAGCTGATGCGGACGTTTGTCCGCATTGTGGAAGCCGGGTCGTTATCCGGGGCAGCAAGGCAGCTGGCAACCACCCAGGCCACGGTGAGTCGCCGTCTTCAGTCTCTGGAGACGCTCCTGGGGGCGCGGCTGTTGTTGCGTACCACTCATGCGACCAAACTTACCGACGACGGCGAACGCTGCTATCAGCATGCCCGCCGGGTCATTGACAGCTGGCTGGCGCTGGAAGATGAAATCGGCCAGACAGAAGATGAACCGGTTGGTGTTCTGCGGGTGCGCGCGCCGCACGCCTTTGGGCAGGATCAGCTTCTGAAACCGTTAACGGAGTTTTTGCAGCGTTATCCTCAGCTCTCCGTCGAGTGGATGTTGAATGACAAGTCGGTGGATTTCCTGAGCGATAACCTGGATTGCGCCATTCGCGTGGGAGCCGATGTTGATCCGGCGACCGTTTCCGTGCTGCTGGCAGAGGTGCCGCGCTGCGTGGTGGCCTCGCCAGCATTACTGGCCCGGTTTCCACCGGTTAAAACGCCGGAGGATCTGCAGGTGCTTCCGTGGATTGCCATCAATACGTTTTACCAACGTCATGTGGATTTGCAGGAGGAGAGCACGGGCCAGTCAGCACGTATCAGCATTACGCCGCGACTGAGCACCGACAGCCTCTATGTGGCCCGCAATACGGTCCTGACAGGTCTGGGCGTTGCCGTCGTATCAAGCTGGACGGTACAAGAGGATATTCAGGAAGGGCGCTTGATCCATTTACTGCCGGAGTGGCAACCTGCGGCGCTGCCGGTTCATCTGGTTTATCCATGGTCGCGCTACTATCCGGCACGATTACGCCGTTTTCTGGAGATGATGAAACAGGTGATGCCGGGCATTGCCGGGATGAGAAAGCCGGTAAACGGGTAATAAAAAAGCCGACCCGGAGGTCGGCTTTTTACACTATGTGTCGTTATTCGACAGACTGCGGACGGGTGGCGGGTGCAGTCGCCTGATGCGTTGCACTGTGTCCACCGGCAGCGCCTTTGCCTTCAAAGTTGAATGCAGGGCGTACCCAGTCGCTGTGACGCGGTGCTTCAGGCACATAATCCGGCGCCGGGGCGCGCGTCATGGGTGCTGTGGCAACGTGAACAGGGGCTGGCGTGACGGCTACCGGCTCGGCTTTCACCTCTGGTGCTTTTACGTCAGCGGCTTCACGAACGGGTTCTGCTTCAATCTCAACGTCCTGAACCACTTCTTCAGTGACGGTTTCGACAACCACGTCTGCAGCTTCTTCAACAGTAGCTGCTGGTTCAACTTCTTCCGCAACCTCTTCAGCGACCACGGTGTCTTCTTCAGCGATAAAGTGCGGTGCGGCATCAACTGGCGCGGCAATCACTTCCGGATGCGTGGTTTCAACGTCAACGGCGTGAGGCGCTTCAGCTTCAACAGCCTGCGGTTCAACCACCTGAGGTTCCACTGCAACGGCTGCTTCTGTCACCGTTTCTTCAACGGCGATAACCGGGGCAATCACCTCTTCGGTGACAGACGGCTCTTCAACAACCTGCTCCGGACGGGCAACAGGATAGCGGATCCAGACCTTCCCGGATGCCATTTCAGGTGACGCGCACGCCACGGTTAACGGCATAGCAGACTGCGTCGGATAGCGCTCGTCACGGTAACGGCGACGACGCTGACCGCTGACGCGCAGATGACGAGGAGAGCGACGTGAACGACGCGGCATACCTGCGTTATCACGACCTTCACCGTTTTCATCCTGCTCGGCGTTATTCTCAACCACGGCAGGCAGATCCACTTTCGCCAGCTGGGTATTCGGCACGCTTTCCTCTGCTGGCGGAACGACAACAACAGTCTCTTCCACTGGCTGTGCACCGACACGCACTTTCTGAGTCAGTTGACGCTGCTTACGACGTGGCATGACCTGAGTACGTTCTTCCTGCTCGGTCTCCTGCTGTTCAGCAGGCTCTTCGCGATTCAGGTTTTTAACGTCCTGCTGGGCCTGGCGTTTCTCGTCGTTACGGCGACGGTTGCGCTCACGGCGAGGCTGCTGCTCGTCGCGCTGTTTGCTCTTCTCAGACTCATCGCCCGCCTGCTGGCGAATTTCGCGATCTTCAACGTTCTGCTGTTGTTTCTCGCGACGGTTACGACGGTTGTCTTCGCGTTGCTCACGGCCTTCATTGTTGTCCGAACGATTGTCACGGCGTTCGTTACGGTCATTGCGCTCGTTACGATCGCGGCGGTTGTTCTGACGCTTACGACGGTCCTGCTGACGCTCAGGTTTGGCCGCTTTTGGCTCTTCTTTCGGCTGCTCCGGCTGAACCTCTTCACCCGCGAACATCTTCTTCAGCGCGCCGAAGAAACGGCTCAGCAGACCCGGTTGTGCTGGTTCGGCTTTTGCCACCGCTTCCGGTTTTTGCGCCGCCGGTTTAGCCGCTGGTTTTTCCAGGGCACTTTCTGGCGGTGCTTCTGGCATGATGAAGGTCGCTAATGCAGGCTGCTCTGGCAGTTTACGCTCTGCAGGCTCTTCATCGGATGGCAACGCCATCTCTTCTTCATGCAGCTTCGGCAGCAGGTAGCTGAGCGTGCTGGTCTCTTCACCCTTACGGACACGCAGCACGTGATAGTGCGGGGTTTCCATCTGGTCATTTGGCACGATAATGCAGCGAACGCCGCCCTGACGCGCTTCAATGGCACTCACCGCGGCACGTTTTTCGTTCAGCAGGTAGGAGGCAATTGGCACTGGAACAATGGCGTGAACCTCTTTGGTATTCTCTTTCAGCGCTTCTTCTTCAATCAGACGCAGAATTGAGAGAGACAGAGATTCGTTATCACGGACGGTCCCGGTACCGGAGCAGCGCGGGCAAACGTGATGGCTGGATTCACCCAGTGATGGGCTAAGACGCTGACGGGACATCTCCAGCAGGCCAAAGCGTGAGATATGGCTGATCTGGATACGCGCACGATCCTGACGTACCGCTTCGCGCAGACGGTTTTCAACCGCACGCTGGTGGCGAACAGGAGTCATGTCGATAAAGTCGATAACAATCAGGCCACCCAGGTCGCGCAGGCGGAGCTGGCGGGCGATTTCATCAGCGGCTTCAAGGTTGGTGTTGAAGGCGGTCTCTTCGATATCACCGCCGCGCGTTGCACGTGCGGAGTTGATGTCGATAGCGGTCAGCGCTTCCGTGGTATCGATAACGATAGAACCGCCGGATGGCAGACGCACTTCACGCTGGAAGGCGGACTCAATCTGGGATTCGATCTGATAGTGGCTGAACAGCGGGATTTCACCGGTGTACAGTTTGATTTTACTGGTGAAGTCCGGACGGCCCAGTGCGGCGATGTGCTGGCGAGCCAGCTCAAGCACTTTCGGGTTGTCGATCAGAATCTCACCGATGTCCTGACGCAGATAGTCGCGGAATGCACGCACGATAACGTTGCTTTCCTGGTGGATCAGGAACGGAGCAGGGCGGCTTTCCGCTGCTTTCTGGATGGCTTCCCAGTGCTTCAGACGGAAACTTAAGTCCCACTGCAGCGCTTCGGCTGATTTGCCCACACCGGCGGTACGCACGATAAGACCCATGCCATCCGGCAGTTCAAGACTGGCCAGCGCTTCTTTCAGCTCAGTACGGTCATCACCTTCGATACGGCGAGAGATGCCACCCGCACGCGGGTTGTTTGGCATCAGTACCAGATAACTCCCTGCCAGGCTGATAAAGGTTGTCAGTGCGGCACCTTTGTTGCCACGCTCTTCTTTATCAATCTGAACGATCACTTCCTGACCTTCACGCAGAACATCTTTGATATTCGGACGGCCGTGAGAGTTGTAGTTAGCAGGGAAATATTCGCGGGCGATTTCTTTCAGAGGGAGGAAACCATGACGCTCAGCACCGTAATCGACAAATGCAGCTTCAAGACTGGGTTCAATGCGGGTGATTTTACCTTTGTAAATGTTCGCTTTTTTCTGTTCGTGTCCAGGACTTTCGATATCCAGATCGTACAGGCGCTGCCCATCCACAAGGGCGACACGCAACTCTTCTTGCTGAGTTGCGTTGATTAACATTCTTTTCATCGTAACTTACTCGTTATTCTTACATTGACGACAAAGCTGCGGGCAAGGTGACGCTTTCCGGGGTATGAACCGATGGCCTCGTGTCTATTCACGTCGCCAACCTCACGGTTGTCGCTCGCTTAAGAGGCGCAGAGTGTCGGTTGCCTGTATTTCATACGGAAAAACAGCGCAATTATCAGGGGAATTGCCTGGGTAAAACTCTCCAGAGAACAATCCTTATACCGGGAAGTACTGCAACCCGCAGCCCGCTAACTGCCTGAAAGATCAATACGTCTTACGCCATTGCTGCGTGGATGATCGGTCAGACAAAATTGGTCATTCCGTCGATATCCTTACAAAACCCGGATTTAACGCGGAAAACGGCTTCATTATTCCACTGCTCGCCGGGTTATAGCAAGATGACTTTTACCAATTATCACCCGGTTACTCACAGTTTCTTCACTTCAGGTTGGTGATTGGTTTAATAACCACCAAATCGATTGCGCGAAACGGGGGGCAGGCCGGATAAAAGTAAATATAAGCATAGAAAAATGAGTGGCGCTAATGCCTGACGATATTTAGAATCGCCAACCATGAAAACAGAGACTCCAGCCGTAAAAATGGTTGCTATCGCCGATGATGAAGCGGGGCAACGTATCGATAACTTTTTGCGCACCCAACTGAAAGGTGTGCCAAAAAGCATGATTTACCGCATCCTGCGTAAGGGCGAGGTGCGGGTTAACAAAAAACGCGTGAAGCCTGAGTATAAGCTCGAAGCCGGTGACGAAGTACGTATCCCACCGGTGCGTGTTGCTGAACGCGAAGAAGAGGTCGTGTCGCCTAAGCTGCAGAAGGTGGCCGCCCTGAGTGATGTGATCCTGTATGAAGATGATTACATCCTGGTGTTGAATAAACCGTCGGGTACGGCAGTACACGGTGGCAGCGGTCTGAGTTTCGGCGTGATCGAAGGGCTGCGCGCGCTGCGCCCGGAAGCCCGTTTCCTCGAACTGGTGCACCGTCTCGATCGTGACACCTCCGGCGTGCTGCTGGTCGCCAAAAAACGTTCTGCCCTGCGCTCATTGCACGAGCAGTTACGTGAAAAAGGGATGCAGAAAGATTATCTGGCGCTGGTGCGCGGTCAGTGGCAGTCCCACGTTAAAGTGGTGCAGGCCCCGCTGTTGAAAAATATTTTGCAAAGCGGTGAGCGAATCGTCCGTGTGAGCCAGGAAGGTAAACCGTCTGAGACACGCTTTAAAGTGGAAGAGCGTTATGAGTTCGCCACGCTGGTGCGCTGTAGTCCGGTTACCGGCCGTACCCACCAGATTCGCGTGCATACCCAGTTTGCGGGCCATCCGATTGCTTTTGACGACCGTTATGGCGACAGGGAGTTTGATAAGCAACTGGCGGGGACGGGGCTGTCGCGTCTGTTCCTGCATGCGGCAGCGCTGAAGTTTACCCATCCGAATACCGGCGAGACTATACGTATTGAAGCGCCGCTGGATGAGCAGTTGAAACGCTGCCTGAAAGTTCTGCGCGGCTAAGGTAAACGTTAAACGGCAACGAAGTCGCCGTTTTTAATGTTTGCACCCTCTGCCTGTGGGAGAGGGTATCAGGCCGCAAAGGTCACGCCGTCAGCGGATTACACGCTTCGCGTCTTAACATCTGGCACAGCGCTATCAGCGGCAAGCCCACCAGTGTGTTCGGATCACGCCCCTCCAGTTTTTCGAACAGCGCAATCCCAAGACCTTCACTTTTAAAACTGCCCGCACAGTTTAGCGGCCGTTCACGACGCACATAATCTATGATTTCTTGCTCACTCAGGTGCCGGAAATGGACATCAAACGGCTCACATTCGGTCTGCAGGTGGCCCGCGGCGGAGTTATAGAGTGCGAGACCGGTATAGAAGGTAACAATATTGCCTCGCGCCTGCATAAGCTGTTTACAGGCGTTCTCTTCGGTGTGCGGCTTACCGGTAATGACGCCATCCAGTACACAAACCTGATCGGAGCCTATAATCAAATGCGAAGGGTATCGTGCGGCAAGCGACTGGGCTTTTTCTTTCGCCAGACGGGTCACTAGATGACGCGGCGACTCGCCAGGTTGTGGCGTCTCGTCAACGTCCGGCGCGGCGCACTCAAACGGGATCCCGAGCTTTTCCAGCAATATTCGGCGGTAGGGAGACGTGGAAGCGAGAACGAGATTTGGCATATTTTTATCACCAGATATAGCGTATCGATGCCAGCCATTTTAAACTACAGGCCGCAATGTGTGCGAATAATTGGCAAAAGGCAGCCCTGGTTGCCTTTTTCTTTGACTATATGACGTTACAAAGTTAATATGCGCGCCCTATGCAAAAGGTAAAATTACCCCTGACTCTTGATCCGGTTCGTACGGCTCAAAAACGCCTCGATTATGAAGGTATCTATACTTCCGATCAGGCTGAGCGTATTGCCGAATCCGTAGTCAGTGTGGACAGTGATGTGGAATGCTCCATGTCGTTCGCTATCGATAACCAGCGCCTTGCCGTTTTAACCGGTGATGCAAAGGTGACGGTAACGCTCGAATGTCAGCGTTGCGGGAAACCGTTCACACAGCATGTTCACACAACGTATTGTTTCAGTCCGGTTCGTTCTGACGAACAGGCTGAGGCACTCCCGGAAGCGTATGAGCCGATTGAGGTTAACGAATTCGGTGAAATCGATCTTCTGGCTCTGGTTGAAGATGAAATCATCCTCACCTTGCCAGTGGTTCCGGTGCATGATTCTGAACACTGTGAAGTGTCCGAGGCGGACATGGTCTTTGGGGAACTGCCTGATGAAGCGCAAAAACCAAACCCATTTGCCGTATTAGCCAGCTTAAAGCGTAAGTAATTGAGGAGTAAGGTCCATGGCCGTACAACAGAATAAACCAACCCGTTCCAAACGTGGCATGCGTCGTTCCCATGACGCGCTGACTGCAGTTACCAGCCTGTCTGTAGACAAGACTTCTGGTGAGAAACACCTGCGTCACCACATCACCGCTGACGGTTTCTACCGCGGCCGCAAGGTTATCACTAAGTAATCACGCGTTTGCGTGATTAGGCTTAGTGAGGAACTCCCCGTGCAAACGGGGAATTTACCGAACCAGGCTGCGACGATACCTTGACACGTCTAACCCTGGCGTTAGATGTCATGGGAGGAGATTTTGGGCCTTCCGTGACAGTGCCTGCAGCATTGCAGGCACTGAATTCTAATTCGCAACTCACACTTCTTTTAGTCGGCAATCCCGACACAATCACGCCATTACTTGCAAAAGCTGACTTCGAACAACGTTCGCGTCTGCAGATTATTCCTGCGCAGTCAGTTATTGCCAGTAATGCCCGGCCATCGCAGGCGATTCGCAATAGCCGTGGCAGCTCTATGCGAATGGCACTGGAGCTGGTAAAAGAAGGACGTGCGCAGGCCTGCGTCAGCGCGGGAAATACCGGCGCGCTGATGGGGCTGTCGAAATTACTGCTCAAGCCTATTGAGGGCATTGAGCGTCCGGCGCTGGTGACGGTACTCCCGCATCAGCAAAAGGGCAAAACGGTGGTGCTCGATCTGGGCGCTAACGTCGATTGTGATAGTACAATGCTGGCTCAGTTTGCCGTGATGGGGTCGGTGCTGGCAGAAGAAGTGGTCGGGATCAACACTCCCCGTGTTGCGTTACTGAACATAGGTGAAGAAGAGACCAAAGGCCTGGACAGCATTCGTGAGGCTGCCGAATTGCTTAAACAGGTTCCCTCCATCAACTATATTGGTTATCTCGAAGCCAATGAGTTGCTGACGGGGAAAACGGATGTTCTGGTGTGTGATGGCTTCACTGGAAACGTGACGTTGAAGACCATGGAAGGGGTTGTGCGAATGTTCCTTTCTCTCCTCAAATCGCAGGGAGAAGGTAAAAAAAGCGCCTGGTGGCTGATTTTATTGAAGCGTTGGTTACAAAAAAGCCTGACGCGGCGATTCAGTCACCTCAACCCCGACCAGTATAATGGCGCCTGTCTGTTAGGATTGCGCGGCATTGTGATCAAGAGTCACGGTGCCGCCAATCAGCGAGCATTTACTGTCGCCATTGAACAGGCAGTGCAGGCGGTGCAGCGACAAGTCCCTCAGCGGATTGCCGCTCGCCTGGAATCTGTATTAGCTAAAAGTGACTGAGCGTACATGTATACGAAGATTATTGGTACCGGCAGCTATCTGCCAACACAAGTGCGAACCAACGCCGATCTGGAAAAAATGGTAGATACGTCTGACGAGTGGATTGTCACGCGCACAGGTATCCGTGAACGTCGTATCGCCGCGCCAGACGAAACCGTGTCCACCATGGGTTACGAAGCCGCACAGCGTGCTATCGAAATGGCGGGCATCGATAAAGAACAGATTGGTTTGATCGTGGTCGCCACGACATCTGCCACACATGCTTTCCCAAGCGCAGCGTGCCAGGTGCAGAATATGCTCGGTATTAAAGGCTGCCCGGCGTTTGACGTTGCCGCAGCCTGCGCAGGTTTCACCTATGCATTGAGCATTGCCGATCAGTATGTAAAATCCGGCGCGGTGAAATATGCGCTGGTGATCGGGGCTGACGTGCTGGCGCGTACCTGCGATCCAACCGATCGTGGAACGATCATTATTTTTGGTGATGGTGCGGGTGCCGTACTGCTGGGCCAGTCTGAAGAGCCGGGCATCATCTCCACGCATCTGCATGCTGACGGTAGCTATGGCGAACTGCTGACGCTGCCTAACGCCGACCGTGTGAATCCGGACAACTCTATCTACCTGACCATGGCAGGTAACGAGGTGTTTAAGGTTGCAGTGACGGAGCTGGCACACATTGTTGATGAAACGCTGGAAGCCAATAACCTTGAACGCACTGCACTCGACTGGCTGGTGCCGCATCAGGCGAACCTGCGTATTATCAGTGCGACCGCGAAAAAGCTGGGCATGTCGATGGATAACGTTGTGGTGACGCTCGATCGCCACGGCAATACCTCTGCGGCGTCAGTACCGTGCGCCTTTGATGAAGCGGTACGTGACGGACGAATCAAACGGGGCCAGTTGGTCTTGCTTGAAGCCTTCGGTGGCGGGTTCACCTGGGGTTCCGCGCTGGTTCGTTTCTAGGATAAGGATTAAAAGATGACGCAATTTGCTTTTGTGTTCCCGGGGCAGGGCTCTCAAACCGTTGGGATGTTGTCTGAAATGGCAGCAAACTATCCGGTAATCGAAGAGACTTTCCGTGAAGCTTCCGATGCACTGGGTTATGATTTATGGGCGCTGACCCAACAGGGGCCGGCCGAAGAGCTGAACAAAACCTGGCAGACTCAGCCTGCTCTGCTGACCGCTTCCGTTGCGCTGTGGCGCGTCTGGCAGCAGAAGGGCGGTAAAGCGCCAGCCCTGCTCGCGGGCCATAGCCTGGGTGAATACTCTGCGCTGGTCTGTGCCGGTGTGATTGCCTTTGCTGACGCGGTACGCCTGGTTGAACTGCGTGGTAAATTCATGCAGGAAGCGGTGCCAGAAGGCACGGGCGGCATGTCTGCTATCATCGGTCTCGACGATGCTTCCATCGCAAAAGCGTGTGAAGAATCAGCAGAAGGTCAGGTGGTTTCACCGGTTAACTTCAACTCGCCAGGTCAGGTGGTTATCGCCGGTCATAAAGAAGCGGTTGAACGTGCAGGTGCAGCCTGTAAAGCCGCGGGCGCGAAACGTGCGCTGCCGCTGCCAGTGAGTGTTCCGTCCCACTGTGCGCTGATGAAACCTGCTGCTGACAAGCTGGCGGTTGAACTGGAAAAAATTACCTTTAACGCACCGACGATTTCCGTTGTGAACAACGTCGATGTGAAATGTGAAACTACGCCGGAGGCTATCCGTGACGCGCTGGTTCGCCAGCTCTATAGCCCGGTACAGTGGACCAAAACCGTTGAGTTTATGGCCTCTCAGGGCGTTGAGCACCTGTACGAAGTCGGCCCAGGGAAAGTCCTGACCGGTCTGACAAAACGTATTGTTGACACCCTGACTGCCTCGGCGATTAACGAGCCGGAAGCTATTGAAGCGGCACTCTCGCAATAAAAGAGGAATACCATGAGTTTTGAAGGAAAAATTGCCCTGGTCACTGGCGCAAGCCGCGGTATCGGGCGCGCCATTGCTGAAACACTGGCCGCGCGCGGCGCGAAAGTGATTGGTACAGCAACCAGCGAGAATGGCGCGAAGGCCATCAGCGACTATCTGGGTGCGAACGGTAAAGGTCTGGTACTGAATGTGACTGAGCCTGCATCTATCGAATCTGTTCTGGAAAATATTCGCGCAGAGTTTGGCGAAGTGGATATTCTGGTCAATAATGCCGGGATCACTCGCGATAACCTGTTGATGCGAATGAAAGACGACGAGTGGAACGATATTATCGAAACCAACCTGTCATCTGTATTCCGTCTGTCAAAAGCGGTAATGCGCGCTATGATGAAAAAGCGTCATGGTCGTATTATCACTGTCGGTTCTGTGGTTGGTACCATGGGAAATGCTGGTCAGGCTAACTACGCTGCGGCGAAAGCAGGTCTGATTGGTTTCAGTAAGTCGCTGGCGCGTGAAGTCGCGTCCCGCGGTATTACTGTAAACGTTGTTGCTCCGGGCTTTATTGAAACGGACATGACGCGTGCGCTGACTGATGAGCAGCGTGCGGGTACGCTGGCAGCTGTTCCAGCGGGCCGCTTAGGCGACCCTAAAGAAATTGCCAGCGCGGTTGCATTTTTAGCCTCTGACGAAGCGGGTTACATCACTGGTGAGACCCTCCACGTCAACGGCGGGATGTATATGGTTTAATCACGATCGAAAATATTTGCGTTATTGGGGGGATTGGCCTCAAAATAACGTAAAATCGTGGTAAGACCTGCCGGGATTTAGTTGCAAATTTTTCAACATTTTATACACTACGAAAACCATCGCGAAAGCGAGTTTTGATAGGAAATTTAAGAGTATGAGCACTATCGAAGAACGCGTTAAGAAAATTATCGGCGAACAGCTGGGCGTTAAGCAGGAAGAAGTTGTGAACTCCGCTTCCTTCGTTGAAGACCTGGGCGCAGATTCTCTTGACACCGTTGAGCTGGTAATGGCTCTGGAAGAAGAGTTTGATACTGAGATTCCGGACGAAGAAGCTGAGAAGATCACCACCGTTCAGGCTGCCATTGATTACATCAACGGCCACCAGGCGTAAGTGAACATCTCCAGGCGGTCATTCGACCGCCTGAGTTTTATCTTTTTTAGTCCCACGAATCTCTTTTTTTATCCCTCCCTGGAGGACAAACGTGTCTAAGCGTCGTGTAGTTGTGACCGGACTTGGCATGTTGTCTCCTGTCGGCAATACCGTAGAGTCCACCTGGAAAGCTCTCCTTGCCGGTCAGAGCGGCATCAGCCTAATCGACCATTTCGATACTAGCGCCTATGCAACGAAATTTGCTGGCTTAGTAAAGGATTTTAACTGTGAAGAGATCATCTCGCGTAAAGAACAGCGCAAGATGGATGCCTTCATTCAATATGGAATTGTCGCTGGCGTTCAGGCCATGCAGGATTCTGGCCTTGAAATTACGGAAGAGAACGCAAGCCGTATCGGTGCCGCTATCGGCTCCGGGATTGGCGGTCTTGGCCTGATTGAGGAAAACCATACATCTCTGATGAATGGCGGACCGCGTAAAATCAGCCCGTTCTTCGTTCCGTCCACGATTGTTAATATGGTGGCGGGTCACCTGACCATCATGTTCGGTCTGCGTGGGCCAAGCATTTCTATCGCGACCGCATGTACCTCTGGCGTGCATAACATCGGCCAGGCCGCGCGTATCATTGCGTACGGCGATGCAGATGCTATGGTGGCGGGCGGTGCTGAAAAAGCCAGTACCCCGCTTGGCGTGGGTGGCTTTGGTGCTGCGCGTGCGCTGTCTACCCGCAACGATAATCCTCAGGCGGCAAGCCGTCCGTGGGATAAAGACCGTGACGGTTTCGTGCTGGGTGATGGTGCGGGTATGCTCGTTCTGGAAGAGTACGAACATGCAAAAAAACGTGGTGCGAAAATTTATGCTGAAGTCGTTGGCTTTGGTATGAGTAGCGATGCCTATCACATGACGTCACCGCCGGAAAATGGCGCAGGCGCTGCGCTGGCCATGGAAAACGCGATTCGCGATGCAGGTATCACGCCTGCGCAAATCGGTTACGTTAACGCGCACGGTACTTCTACACCAGCAGGCGATAAAGCAGAAGCTCAGGCTGTGAAGTCTATCTTCGGCGAATCTGCCAGCCGCGTACTGGTCAGCTCCACAAAATCCATGACCGGTCACCTGTTAGGTGCGGCGGGGGCAGTAGAGTCTATTTACTCTATTCTTGCGCTGCGCGACCAGGCTGTTCCGCCAACCATCAACCTGGATAATCCGGATGACGGTTGCGATCTGGACTTCGTTCCTCACGAAGCGCGCCAGGTGAGTGGAATGGAGTACACCCTGTGTAACTCCTTCGGCTTCGGCGGTACTAACGGTTCTCTGATCTTCAAAAAGATCTGAATCTGCGTACCCTATGGCTGTGAAAAAAGGTCCGCTTGCCGGGCCTTTTTTATTAAGGCTAATCTTCTTGTCGGCTGCATGACATCCTGCCAGACTAAACGCCCACGCATAAGGAGCCACCATGTTTTTAATCAATGGCCTTGAGCAAGATTCTCTGCCTGCCAGCGACAGGGCGACTCAGTTTGGTGATGGTTGCTTTACCACCGCGCGCATTGTGGATGGTGACGTATGTCTGCTGGACGCGCATATACGCCGTCTGCAAACAGCCTGCGAGACGTTACTGATCCCTTTTACGCAATGGGACACATTGCGCCAGGAAATGCGCCAGCTTGCGTCCGGAAAACGCAATGGGGTACTCAAAGCAATTATCAGTCGCGGCAGCGGTGGACGCGGTTACAGCGGCGCCAGTTGCCAGCATCCCACCCGGATCCTGTCAGTTTCTGCGTATCCTGCCCATTATCCACGCTGGCGCGACGAGGGCGTTACCCTGACGCTCAGCCCGGTACGACTGGGAAGAAACCCTATGCTTGCAGGGATAAAACATCTCAATCGTCTTGAGCAGGTGCTAATCCGTACTCATCTTGAGCAGACGGCAGCCGATGAAGCGCTGGTTCTTGACAGCGAAGGGTTCATTACGGAATGCTGTGCGGCTAATTTATTCTGGCGGCAGGGCAAGACGGTTTTCACGCCTTCGCTGGAACAGGCGGGAGTCAACGGTATTATGCGTCAGTTTTGTTTGCAGCAGCTGGCACGCTCTGACTTTTACGTTGTCGAAGTTAACGCACGCGAAGAGGCGTTGCAGGCAGCAGATGAAATCGTTATTTGCAACGCACTGATGCCGGTTATACCTGTCCGCGCCTATGGTCAATTTTGCTTGCCATCGCGCGAGCTGTTTGAGTTTTTAGCCCCGATATGTGAGCAAACCAGATAGTCATGAAGAAAATGTTACGCTTTGTCCTCCTCCTTATCGTTGCGCTGGGTGTCGCTGGCGGTGCAGGAGTGTGGAAAGTTCGTCAGCTGGCGGACAGTAAGATCCTGATTAAGGACGAAACGATATTTACCCTGAAAGCGGGAACCTGGCGACAGGCGCTTGGAGAACAGCTTTACCGCGACAAAATCATCAATCGCCCACGTGTGTTCCAGTGGTTATTACGTATTGAACCTGATCTGTCTCATTTCAAAGCCGGCACCTATCGTTTTACGCCTGGCATGACCGTCAGAGAGATGCTGCAGCTGCTGGAAAGCGGCAAAGAAGCGCAGTTCCCGCTGCGTTTTGTTGAAGGTATGCGTCTGAGTGATTACCTTAAACAGCTGCGTGACGCACCGTATATTAAGCATACGCTAAAAGATGATAGCTACCAGACGGTTGCCGAGGTACTGGAATTTGAACATCCGGAGTGGGTTGAGGGCTGGTTCTGGCCGGACACCTGGATGTATACGGCGGGAACAACCGATGTGGCGATCCTGAAGCGTGCGCACAAAAAAATGGTCGCGGCGGTGGAAGCTGCATGGGACGGACGCGCCGATGGCCTGCCGTATAAAGATCAAAATCAGTTTGTCACCATGGCCTCAATTATCGAGAAGGAGACCGCGGTGGCTTCAGAGCGCGACCAGGTCGCGTCGGTCTTT
This sequence comes from Enterobacter sp. WCHEn045836, assembly GCF_003965585.1. Lineage (NCBI taxonomy): Bacteria > Pseudomonadati > Pseudomonadota > Gammaproteobacteria > Enterobacterales > Enterobacteriaceae > Enterobacter > Enterobacter sp. WCHEn045836. Next base: position 71,608 of record NZ_RXPT01000010.1, on the reverse strand, counting down.
ATCAACCGACTGCGCATTGGCATGCGTCTGCAAACTGACCCTACCGTGATCTACGGAATGGGTGAGAGCTACAGCGGCAAGATCACACGAAAAGATCTGGAGACGCCGACGGCGTATAATACCTACGTTATTAGCGGTCTGCCGCCAGGCCCGATTGCCACGCCGAGCGAAGCCTCGCTTAAGGCGGCCGCGCATCCGGCAAAAACACCGTATCTCTACTTTGTGGCTGATGGAAAAGGGGGGCATACCTTTAACACCAACCTTGCCAGCCATAATCGCTCTGTTCAGGACTATCTGAAGGCACTTAAGGAAAAAAATGCGCAGTAAATACATTGTCATTGAGGGACTCGAAGGCGCCGGTAAAACCACAGCCCGCAACGTGGTGATCGATACGCTAAAAGCGCTTGGCGTTGCGGACATGGTGTTTACCCGTGAGCCGGGCGGTACGCAGCTGGCTGAAAAGCTGCGCAGCCTGGTGCTGGATATCAAATCCGTGGGCGACGAAGTTATCACTGACAAAGCCGAAGTGCTGATGTTCTATGCCGCGCGCGTGCAGCTGGTTGAAACGGTCATCAAACCGGCCCTGGCCGCCGGCAAGTGGGTCATTGGCGACCGTCACGATCTGTCGACTCAGGCGTATCAGGGCGGGGGACGAGGTATTGACCAGACGATGCTGGCAACGCTGCGCGACGCGGTATTGGGCGATTTTCGTCCCGATCTGACGCTCTATCTGGATGTGACGCCGGAAGTGGGCCTGAAACGTGCGCGCGCTCGCGGTGAGCTGGATCGTATTGAGCAAGAGTCGCTCGACTTCTTTAATCGCACCCGCGCGCGTTATCTTGAACTCGCCAGTCAGGACCATTCCATTCGTACAATCGATGCGACCCAGTCCCTGGAAGAGGTGACCCGTTCCATTGAGGAAACGGTCAAACAATGGCTACAGGAGCAACAGGCATGAAATGGTACCCATGGTTGCGCCCGCACTTTGAACAGCTGATTTCCAGCTATCAGGCCGGACGGGGGCATCATGCGTTACTGATTCAGGCATTGCCAGGCATGGGTGAAGATGCGTTGATCTACGCCATCACCCGTTTTTTGATGTGCCAGCAGCCAGAAGGGCATAAAAGCTGCGGTAAATGCCGTGGCTGCCAGCTGATGCAGGCAGGCACTCATCCTGACTACTACACGCTGGAGCCTGAAAAGGGCAAAAGCGCGCTCGGTATTGATGCCGTGCGTGAAGTGAGTGAAAAATTATACGAACACGCGCGACTGGGCGGCGCAAAAGTCGTCTGGCTGAAAGACGCCGCGCTACTGACCGAGGCGGCGGCGAACGCCCTGCTTAAGACCCTGGAGGAGCCACCGGAAAAAACGTGGTTCTTCCTGTCATGCCGCGATCCGGGACGATTATTGCCGACGCTACGCAGTCGTTGTCGACTTCATCACCTTGCGATCCCGCAGGAATCGTGGGCGCTGAGCTGGCTGGAACGAGAGGTGACAACGTCACCAGATAGCGCGTTGTCCGCGCTGCGTCTCAGCAGTGGCGCACCCGCCGCCGCGCTGGCACTGCTGCAGCCTGATGTCTGGTCGCAACGGGAAGCACTGTGCCGCGCCGTAGAATCGGCGCTGGAGAGCCGCGACTGGCTGAGTGTGTTGCCTGCACTCAACAGCGATCAGGTTGCCGGGCGTCTGCACTGGCTGGCCGCGTTACTTCTTGATGCGCTCAAGATCCAGCAGGGGGCCACGCTACTGACCAATCCCGATGTCTGGCCGCTGGTGAATACTCTGGCGAATCGCCTGTCAGGCGCCACGTTGCGCGCAATTCTGCACGATGTTTGCCAGAGCCGTGAACAGCTTTTGACAGTAACCGGTCTCAATCGCGAGCTTGTGCTGACCGACCAGTTATTGCGTATCGAACATTACCTGCAACCAGGCGTTACACCGCCTGTTTCCCATCTCTGAGAGAGACATTATGTTTTTAGTCGACTCACACTGCCATCTCGATGGCCTGGATTATCAATCCCTGCATAAAGACGTGGACGACGTGCTGGCAAAAGCCGCCGCCCGCGATGTGAAATTTTGCCTTGCCGTGGCCACCACGCTGCCGGGCTATCGCACCATGCGTGAACTGGTAGGCGTCCGCCCTGACGTTGTTTTCTCCTGTGGCGTGCATCCGCTTAATCAGGACGAGGCGTACGACGTTGAGGAGTTGCGCCGCCTGGCGGCGGAAGAGGGCGTGGTCGCCATGGGGGAAACCGGGCTCGATTATTACTACACGCCTGAAACAAAGGCGTTGCAGCAGGAGTCGTTCCGTCATCACATTCGCATCGGGCGTGAACTCAACAAACCGGTTATCGTTCATACCCGTGACGCGCGTGCCGATACGCTGGCGATCCTCAGGGAAGAAAACGTGACGGATTGCGGTGGCGTACTACACTGTTTCACAGAAGACAGAGAAACGGCGGGAAAACTGCTTGATTTAGGGTTTTATATCTCGTTTTCCGGGATCGTGACGTTCCGTAACGCTGAGCAGCTTCGGGATGCCGCGCGTTATGTGCCGCTCGATCGTATTCTGGTGGAAACAGATTCTCCTTATCTGGCACCGGTACCGCATCGTGGTAAAGAAAACCAGCCAGCGATGACCAGAGACGTGGCTGAATACATGGCCGTTCTGAAGGGCGTCAGTATCGAAGAACTGGCCCGTGTCACGACGGAAAACTTCTCTACCCTGTTCCATATTGACCCCGCCCGCCTGCAATCTGTCTGATACACCTGTTTTTTTTAGGCTCGTAATTAATAGTTAAAACGAGTAAAGTTCACCGCCTCATTTGGGGCGGTGATGGTGTTTTTTGACACATCCAGAAATGCTTTTTGTAAATAACTGAAAGTTTTTCGACCGTCTTAAGCTGAAACGTGATAGCCGTCAAACAAAGTCAGAGGGAATTATTTTACTCTGTGTAATAAATAAAGGGCGCTTAGATGTCCTGTCCACGGCACGGTACTCCCCCCGGGCCAATGCGTGAAAGCGTAAAAAAAGCACAAATACTCAGGAGCACTCTCAATTATGTTTAAGAATGCATTTGCTAACCTGCAAAAGGTCGGTAAATCGCTGATGCTGCCAGTATCCGTACTGCCTATCGCAGGTATCCTGCTGGGTGTCGGTTCTGCAAACTTCAGCTGGCTGCCAGCCGTAGTGTCCCACGTGATGGCCGAAGCAGGCGGTTCCGTCTTTGCTAACATGCCGCTGATCTTCGCTATCGGTGTTGCTCTGGGCTTCACCAATAACGACGGCGTTTCTGCGCTGGCTGCAGTGGTTGCCTACGGCATCATGGTGAAAACCATGGCTGTGGTTGCACCGCTGGTTCTGCATTTACCTGCTGAAGAGATCGCAGCGAAACACCTGGCGGATACCGGTGTTCTGGGCGGTATCATCTCCGGTGCGATTGCAGCGTATATGTTTAACCGCTTCTATCGCATTAAGCTGCCTGAGTATCTGGGCTTCTTCGCGGGCAAGCGTTTCGTTCCGATTATCTCTGGTCTGGCAGCGATTTTCACGGGTGTGATCCTGTCCTTCATCTGGCCACCAATCGGTTCCGCTATCCAGACCTTCTCTCAGTGGGCTGCTTACCAGAACCCGGTTGTCGCGTTCGGTATCTACGGCTTCATCGAGCGTTGCCTGGTGCCATTTGGTCTGCACCACATCTGGAACGTTCCATTCCAGATGCAGATTGGTGAATTCACCAACGCAGCGGGCCAGGTGTTCCACGGTGATATCCCTCGTTACATGGCGGGTGACCCAACAGCAGGTAAACTGTCTGGTGGCTTCCTGTTCAAAATGTACGGTCTGCCAGCTGCGGCAATTGCTATCTGGCACTCAGCTAAACCAGAGAACCGTGCAAAAGTGGGCGGTATCATGATCTCCGCAGCGTTGACCTCGTTCCTGACCGGTATCACCGAGCCAATCGAGTTCTCCTTCATGTTCGTTGCGCCGATCCTGTACGTTATCCACGCGATTCTGGCTGGCCTGGCGTTCCCAATCTGTATCCTGCTGGGTATGCGTGACGGTACGTCCTTCTCACACGGTCTGATCGACTTCATCGTTCTGTCCGGTAACAGCAGCAAACTGTGGCTGTTCCCAATCGTGGGTGCGTGCTATGCCGTTGTCTACTACACCATCTTCCGCGTGCTGATCAAAGCACTGGACCTGAAAACACCAGGTCGTGAAGATGCGACTGAAGACAGCAAAGCAGGCGCGACCAGCGAAATGGCTCCGGCACTGGTTGCAGCGTTCGGCGGTAAAGAAAACATCACTAACCTGGACGCGTGTATCACTCGTCTGCGTGTGAGCGTTGCCGACGTCGCGAAAGTAGACCAGCCGGGTCTGAAAAAACTGGGCGCAGCGGGTGTGGTTGTTGCAGGTTCTGGTGTTCAGGCAATCTTCGGGACCAAATCCGATAACCTGAAAACCGAAATGGATGAATACATCCGCAACAGCTAAGCTGTGACCTGGGGAGACTAAGGCAGCCGAATGGCTGCCTTTTTTATTACTGCCGTTTGTTATGCCGGGTAGCGGCTGAACACTCAGAAGTCGTAGCTCGCGCTCACCGAGACGTTCAGCGGCGCGCCATAGACCACATAAGAGCCGACGTAGTCGTAGTACTCTTTGTCGAACAGGTTGTTGACGTTAGCCTGGACAGCAAAATCGTTGGTGACCTGATACCGGCTAAACAGGTTAACCAGCGCGTAGCTGCCTTGTTCTGCCCGTGATTGACCTGCCGGGCCGCCATCCACCGCGTTCCAGACTTTATTCTGCCAGTTCACCCCGCCGCCTACCGCCAGTGCAGGCAGCATGGGCAGTTGATAACGGGTAAACAGCTTCATTGTGGTGCGAGGCTGATCGGAGCTTACCGTGTTACCGCGCTTGTCTTCGGCAATGTAGCGGGTCGCGCCGAAGGTCAGCTGCCAGTTATCGGTCAGGGCACCGTTCAGCTCGAACTCAATCCCTTTACTGACCACGCCGTCCAGAGATTCATAGATCGACTCGCCGCTTGGCATGTAGGTATAGGTGTTATTCGCCACGTTATCCTGCTCAATACGGAAGAGGGCGAGCGAGGTGGTCAGGCGGGTATTGAACCAGTCCGCTTTCACGCCGGCTTCATAGCTTTTGCCCGTTGTCGGGTCGAGATAGCGACCGCTGGCGTCACGTTTGTCCTGAGGCTGGAAGATGGAGGTATAGCTGACGTAGGTTGACCAGTCTTCATTGATATCGTAGACAAGGCCCGCATACGGCGTCACATCATCCTTACTGCTTTCCAGGCGTGTGTCCGGTGAGCCTGCCGGGTTATAGCGAATGTTGTAATGGGTATAACGCGCACCGAGGATCAGGTGCAGCGGATCGGCCAGTGAGAAGCGGGCGGAAGTATAGGCCGAAGACTGGCGGATATCGTCCTGACTGTAGAGCTTCCATGGGGTCCACTGCGGATCGGCGATATTCCCGTTCCAGTTTTTGAAGTTACCCACGTCAACCATACCATACAGCGCGTCCGGCATGGTGTTGTCATAGTGGTTACGCTGACGACTGAAGCTGCCGCCAAACATCATCTCATGCTGACGACCGAAAAGATCGAAATCACCGCGCAGGAAGGCATCCACCGCGTCCTGCTTACGTTCACCCCTGTTCCAGCCGCCGTACCCGACCATGCCTGCACCGGTCTCTTTATCCGGGTAGCCGGACATATACATCAGTTTGCTGTCGAAGCGGGTGTCCGCATGCATACCGTTGATGTGGGCTTCCCAGCCGTTGTCGAAGCGTTGGGTGAGGTTGGCGAAAATGCGGGTGTTATCTTTATCAGAGTAGGCCCAGTCAGGTGCCACAGTCTGGCTACGGCTGTAATGGGTTTTGCTGCCGTCACTGTGCCAGGTTGGCAGGCCGCCCCAGGTTGGGTTATCGGTGTTGCTTTCCTGATATTCATAGCCCACCGACAGGCTCGTGTTGTCCGTCACGTCCGCATCCACCACGCCGTAGAGGAACTTTTTGCGGTAGTGGTAGTTATCAACAAAACTGTCGTTGTCCTGATAACCCGTGATAAGACGACCACGCACTTTACCGGACTCTACCAGCGGAGACTGCAGATCCAGCACATAGCGTTGTTTGTCCCAGCTACCGTAACTGGCTGAGACATTGCCTTTAAATTCATTGCTGTCTGCATGCTTACGAACCATGTTCACATAGGCGGAGGGGTTCCCCGTGCCGGACATCAGGCCGGTTGCACCGCGCACCACTTCAATACGATCGTAAATGGCGGTATCGGCGGCCGTATCACCAAAGTTCCATACTTCGCTGATGGAGGTTGGCAGGTCATCGTAGGCATAGTTACTGACGAAGAAGCCGCGAGAGTAGAACACCGTCCGGTCGCTGTCCTGCACCTGTGCCGTAACGCCGGTCGTGTTGGTTAACACCTGGCCGATCGATTGCAGGTTCTGATCTGCCATACGCTGCTGGCTGATGACGCTGACGGACTGGGGGATATCCCGGGGAACCAGTAACAGTTTCGTCCCCGTCGTGGTGGTCTTAACGCTGTAGTCTTCATCCTGACTCCCTGACGGGTCCTGCGTGTTATCAAGACCGCCCTCAACAACGACGGTATCTTCGGTTGCAGAGGCGGCGAAACTGACGGCTGGCATCAATGCCATAGCAATACAGGCAGCCAGCAACGAAGGTGTTGCGACTGGCTGACGTTGCCCATCCCTGGTGTGATAAATGAAAGACATCATCAAACCCTTACTGAATGGTGAAAGGTGTGTGCGGCAGTCCCGCGAGAACGGGCTGACGTCGTTTTCTATGTTGAAAATGCGCATGAAAATGCAAATGCGAAATATACGCATTGTGATTAACGCTGTAAACAGATGTGTCAAAAGGAAATGAAATAATGTTTCAGGTGGTTAACACATGCCAGCGGTCACTCTTCACTCAGCTGAAGCGCTTTCAGGAAAGAAATCCGGGGAGAAGGTTGAAAGGACAGGAGAAACTCGCTCATACTCTTCAGTTGTGCCACATACTCATGCAGAGAGTATGTTAATAGCGGACGCACCACGCCAGATTAAACAACAAAGGAACAGGTCATGGCTGAAGAAACCATTTTCAGTAAAATTATCCGCCGCGAAATCCCTTCGGATATCGTCTATCAGGATGAGCTGGTGACGGCTTTCAGGGATATTTCCCCTCAGGCTCCGACACATATCCTTATCATTCCAAATATTCTGATTCCTACCGTCAATGACGTAAAAACCGAGCACGAAGTGGCGTTAGGCCGTATGCTGACGGTGGCCGCGAAAATCGCCGAGCAGGAAGGGATTGCTGAGGACGGTTACCGTCTTATCATGAACTGTAATCGCCACGGTGGGCAGGAAGTTTATCATATTCATATGCATCTGCTGGGTGGACGTCCTCTGGGGCCGATGCTGGCACATAAAGGTCTTTAACATGTTGAAAGGGCGTATTGCAGCGCTGGTAATGACAATGGTGATGGTGGGGTGCAGCGCGCGTCCGGCCATTCCCGTCAGCGAGGAACAAACGCTGGTGATGGAGTCCTCGGTACTGGCAGCGGGCATCACGGCAGAACAACCCACGTTGACCATCAGTGAAATCAAATCTTCTGCTTCCTCTGCGCTCTTTAACGAAAGACACGAACCGGTGACGGTTCACTACCGTTTTTTCTGGTATGACGTACGAGGTCTTGAAATGCACCCGCTGGAAGCGCCGCGCAGCGTGACCATTCCGGCCAGATCGTCGGTAACGCTCTATGGGAGCGCCAACTATCTGGGTGCGCATAAGGTGAGACTTTATCTTTATCTGTAAGAGGTGAACCTTGATTAAAAATATGAGCCGTTATGCGCTCGTGACAGCTTTTGCACTGTTCCTCGCAGGCTGTGTGACGCGAACCGAACAGCCAGCACCTGTGGAAGAGGCGAAACCGGGTACGGAGCAGCCGACACAGCCAACGCAACCACAGCCAACCGTGCCGTCTGTACCGACGCTTCCGTCGCAACCGGGTCCGATTGAACATCAGGATCAGACCTCACAGCCTGCACCGCGCGTGCGTCATTATGACTGGAACGGTGCGATGCAGCCGATGGTCGGTAAAATGCTGCAGGCTCAGGGCGTGACCGCGGGTAGCGTACTGCTGGTGGATAGCGTGAACAACCGGACTAACGGTTCATTAAACGCCGGAGAAGCGACTGAAACCCTGCGCAATGCCCTGGCCAACAACGGCAAATTTACGCTGGTTTCGGCGCAGCAGCTGGCGGTAGCCAAACAGCAGCTTGGCCTGTCACCGCAGGACAGCCTTGGTACGCGCAGTAAGGCGATGGGGATTGCCCGTAACGTTGGTGCGCAGTATGTGCTGTACTCTAATGCCACCGGTAACGTGAATACGCCAGCCCTGCAGATGCAGCTGATGCTGGTTCAGACAGGCGAGATTATCTGGTCAGGTAAAGGTGCGGTTACGCAACTCTGATTGCACGCGTGAAGCGATCCTCACGCGATATTTTCCGCAGTATCGTCTTATCGCGCCGCAGGCCCACTCCGGGCTTGGCGGCGCGAGTTGCATTCTGGAGCAGGGCGAGCAGCGTCTGGTGTTGCGTCATCATCACGATCCCTTAGCCCCTGTTTCCCATTTTCGCCGTCAGTTTCGTGCCCTGAAGCGTCTACCGGCGGATCTCGTGCCCGCGCCGCGCTTTTTCAGGCAGGGCTGGATGGCGGTAGAGTATCTGGCGGGGGAGATCCGCCATACGCTGCCCGAAAGCGCAACGCTTGCTGCGATGCTCTGTCGTCTGCACCATCAGCCGTGTCTGGGGTGGCGCATTATACTGCTCCCATTGCTGGAACAGTACTGGCAGCGAGCCTCACCGGACAGACGCACCCCATACTGGCTTGCGCAGCTTAAACGGTTACGTACTGCGGGAGAGCCTCAGCCGCTTCGGCTCTCGCCATTACATATGGATGTCCATGCCGGCAATATCGTGCATACATCGGCCGGCATCAGGCTTATCGACTGGGAGTACGCCGGAGATGGGGATGTGGCACTGGAGCTGGCGTCAGTCTGGGTGGAAGATGATGCTGCGCGCCAAAGGCTTATCAGCGATTACGCCCGGATAGCGCACCTGGACGCGGGAACACTGGCGCGTCAGGTCAGACGCTGGCGGCCCTGGGTTGACATGCTGATGGCGGGCTGGTTTGAAATGCGTTTTCAGCAGTCCGGAGACAAACAATTTATTGCGCTGGCAAATGATGCCTGGCGTCAGTTACACATTAAAGGATAAGAGAGGTTGCTGTGGGTCCAGTCATGTTGGATGTAGAAGGGTTTGAACTGGATGCGGAGGAGCGTGAAATTCTGGCGCACCCGCTGGTGGGGGGCCTGATCCTCTTTACCCGCAACTATCACGATCCGGCGCAGCTGCGAGAGCTGGTACGCCAGATCCGCGCGGCGTCGCGTAATCATCTGGTCGTGGCCGTCGATCAGGAAGGCGGGCGCGTGCAGCGTTTCCGTGAAGGCTTCACACGCCTGCCGGCGGCGCAGTCTTTCGCGGCATTGCTCGGTACAGAAGAGGGCGGAAAACTCGCGCAGGAGGCGGGCTGGCTGATGGCCAGCGAGATGATTGCCATGGACATCGACATCAGTTTTGCTCCGGTGCTGGATGTGGGACATATCAGCGCGGCAATTGGCGAGCGCTCGTACCATAGCGATCCCCGTATTGCACTGGAGATGGCAACCCGCTTTATCGACGGCATGCACGATGCGGGAATGAAAACCACCGGTAAACACTTCCCGGGGCATGGTGCTGTAACGGCGGATTCGCACAAAGAGACCCCACGTGATCCACGTCCGGAGGCGGAAATCCGCGCCAAAGATATGTCGGTGTTCCGCTCGCTGATTAGCGATAACAAGCTGGATGCCATTATGCCTGCACATGTGATTTACAGTGACGTCGATCCGCGCCCGGCGAGCGGCTCTCCACACTGGCTGAAAACCGTCCTGCGGCAGGAGCTCGGTTTCAACGGCGTGATCTTCTCTGACGATTTGTCGATGGAAGGGGCGGCGATCATGGGGAGCTACGCAGAGCGTGGGCAGGCGTCGCTCGACGCAGGTTGCGATATGATCCTCGTCTGCAATAATCGTAAAGGCGCAGTCAGCGTGCTGGATAACCTGTCGCCGATCAATGCAGAGCGTGTTACACATTTGTATCATAAAGGTTCATTTAGCCGTCAGGAGCTGATGGATTCGGCACGCTGGAAAGCGGTTAACGCCCGGCTTGAAGCACTGAATGAGCGCTGGCAGGCACACAAAGCCAGCCTGTAAATCCTCCCGGAAGGCGTAGCGTGGTGAGAAGACAATGATCATCTATTTACACGGTTTTGACTCAAACAGTCCTGGTAATCATGAGAAGGTACTGCAACTGCAGTTTATCGATCCGGATGTACGGCTGATCAGCTACAGCACGCGCCATCCGAAACATGACATGCAGCATCTGCTCAAAGAAGTGGACAAGATGCTGCAGCTCAACATCGACGATCGCCCGCTGATTTGCGGCGTGGGGTTGGGGGGCTACTGGGCCGAGCGGATTGGGTTCCTGTGCGATATTCGCCAGGTGGTATTCAATCCTAACCTGTTCCCGAACGAGAACATGGAAGGCAAGATTGACCGCCCTGAAGAGTATGTTGATATTGCCACCAAGTGCGTCAGCAATTTCCGTGAAAAGAACCGCGATCGCTGTCTGGTGATCCTTTCGCGTAATGATGAGGCGCTCAACAGCCACCGTGCGGCTGAGTTGTTGCATCATTACTATGAAATTGTCTGGGACGAAGAACAGACCCACAAGTTTAAAAACATCTCCCCGCATCTGCAGCGTATCAAAGCCTTTAAAACACTGGGCTAAGACACAGCAAAAGACCTCCCTGGCCCGGCCGCGAAAGCGTGGCGGGCTTTCTTTTTTTGCAGAATTGTCTACTTTTAAGCCACCAAAACTTGATGCACATCAATTTTGGTATGACCAATGCGCCTGACGTGGTATTCTCAATGCACCTGAATGGTTTCAGTGCTGTAACCTGTTGTTAATTAAGGGTTATTTTTATAACTTTTAATTAACAATTGGTTAATAATTTGAGGGGGTCACGTTGACTACGCCATTGAAAAAGATAGTGATTGTAGGCGGTGGTGCTGGCGGGCTGGAGCTGGCGACACAGTTGGGTAAGAAGCTGGGTCGCGGCAAAAAAGCCAAAATTACGCTGGTGGATCGTAACCACAGCCACCTGTGGAAGCCGTTGCTGCACGAAGTGGCGACCGGTTCCCTGGATGAGGGGGTGGACGCGCTGAGCTACCTCGCGCATGCGCGTAATCACCATTTCCAGTTCCAGCTGGGTTCCGTGGTGGATATCAACCGTGAGAGCAAAACCATTACTCTGGCAGAGCTGCGTGACGACAAAGGTGAGTTGCTGGTCCCGGAGCGTAAGCTTGCCTATGACACGCTGGTCATGGCGCTGGGCAGTACTTCCAATGATTTCAACACCCCGGGTGTAAAAGAGCACTGCATTTTCCTGGACAACCCGCATCAGGCGCGTCGTTTCCATCAGGAGATGCTCAACCTGTTCCTGAAGTACACCAGTAACATGGGTGCGAATGGCAAGGTGAATATCGCCATTGTTGGCGGTGGCGCGACGGGTGTTGAGTTGTCCGCTGAACTGCACAATGCGGTAAAACAGCTGCACAGCTACGGCTACAAAGGGTTAACCAATGAAGCGCTGAACGTGACGCTGGTTGAAGCGGGTGAGCGCATTCTGCCTGCGCTGCCTCCACGTATTTCCGGTGCGGCACATAACGAACTGACCAAACTGGGCGTGCGTGTTCTCACCCAGACGATGGTGACCAGCGCAGATGAAGGTGGCCTGCACACCAAAGATGGCGAGTACATCAAAGCGGATCTGATGGTCTGGGCGGCGGGTATCAAAGCGCCTGATTTCATGAAAGACATTGGTGGGCTGGAAACTAACCGTATTAACCAGCTGGTGACCGAGCCGACACTGCAAACCACGCGCGATCCGGATATTTTCGCGATTGGTGACTGTGCGTCATGCGCGCGTCCTGAAGGCGGTTTCGTACCTCCTCGCGCTCAGGCAGCGCATCAGATGGCAAGCCTGGTGTTACACAATATTCTGGCACAGCGTAAAGGCAAGCCAATGAAGGCCTATGTCTACAAAGACCACGGCTCTCTGGTTTCACTGTCCAACTTCTCTACCGTAGGCAGCCTGATGGGGAACCTGATGCGCGGCTCAATGATGGTAGAAGGGCGCATTGCACGCTTTGTCTATATCTCCCTGTACCGTATGCACCAGATTGCGCTGCACGGCTACTTCAAAACCGGGCTGATGATGCTGGTGGGCCGAATCAACCGTGTGATCCGTCCGCGTCTGAAGCTGCACTGATTTTTCTCTCCCTCCGGGCCCTCCGGAGGGATTTTTTAGCATATCATGCTGCTCATCACAGATTGAGTGCTTAAGAGTTCTCCTAAACATCCAGTGTCTCTCCTGTTCGCCACTTTTTTGAGCCTTTGTCTTATTGGCGAAGCGTGGTCTGCATTGCAAAATTGTTACCAATAGCAACAAAGGAGGAAGTCCCGTGAATAAATCAATGTTGGCGGGTATAGGGATTGGCGTCGCTGCTGCGTTAGGTGTGGCTGCCGTTGCCAGTCTCAACGTACTGAATCGTGGCCCACAGTATGCGCAGGTGGTTTCTGCAACCCCCATTAAAGAAACGGTTAAAACGCCTCGTCAGGAATGCCGTAACGTCTCTGTCACTCACCGTCGTCCGGTTCAGGATGAAAACCGCATTGCCGGTTCTGTCCTGGGTGCGGTAGCAGGCGGGGTGATAGGTCACCAGTTTGGTGGCGGGCGTGGTAAAGATGTGGCGACCGTGGTCGGTGCACTGGGTGGCGGCTACGCTGGTAACCAGGTGCAGGGCGCCATGCAGGATAATGATACGTACACCACCACTCAGCAGCGCTGTAAAACCGTCTATGATAAGTCGGAAAAAATGCTGGGTTATGACGTGACGTACAAAATTGGTGACCAGCAGGGCAAAATCCGTATGGATAAAGACCCTGGCACCCAAATTCCGCTGGATGGAAATGGCCAGCTGGTACTGAATAACAAAGCGTAAAAAAAGATGTTCTCTGAACTTAGCTCCTCAAGCGCTCAGGCTGAGGAGCTTTTTTTTAGCCCTGGATTTTAAGCAGTTCAGGCCACAGTCGAAGGGTGGTCTCAGTGATATGTTGCAGTTTTTCCAGCGTTGCCCCTTCACGGGCGCTTATCGACATCCCCTGCAAAATACAGCTCAGATATTGCGCTAATTCCTGAGGGCGGCAATGCGCCGGAATTTCACCACGTTGCTGGCGCTGGGCCAGGAAGGTGCTGAGCGTCTCCTCCTGCATGGCATGACGTGATTTCACCGTGTTGGCGATCTCTTTCGAGGAGGCCGCAAGCGTCGCGGAGGTGTTAATCATAAAACAGCCCGCGGGTGTCTCTTTACTGGTAAAGCAGGTGGCGATAGCGGAAAAATAGTCACGCAATGCCTGCTCGACCGTTTTCTCTTCACAAAACAGCTGGGCTTCATATCGCGATGCAAAGCGCGAGATGTATCTGTCCAGCACTGCCCTGAACAGCCCCTCTTTATTCGTGAATTCCGCATACAGCGTCGGCGCTTTGGCTCCGGTGGCTTCTACCAGATCGGAAAGCGAGGTCGCTTCATACCCATGTTGCCAGAAGAGAGTCATGGCCTTATCAAGCGCTGCATCCCTGTCGAACACTTTCGGTCGGCCACGGCTTTTCTTCGCACAACTCGTGACATCGGTTGTCATTTGCCGTTGGTCCTCTGTTGGTTTGTTGAATAACCATTATAAAAATAAACGCATTTCACCACCAGTGCTGTTTTCTGAAAAATAAATTAATCATATGGATATGAAAAATAACGGAAATAAAATTAATTTAATGGTCGTTATAAAAATATGTTGACGTGTGAGCTGGATCACATCTATCATTTACCTATCGATCGTTAACTAAATAGATAACGACCTCCAAATTCATCTGCCTAAAGGTAAAAATCATGAAAAACGTAAAAACCCTGATCGCCGCTGCTGTACTTAGCTCACTCTCTTTCGCAAGCTTTGCTGCTGTGGAAGTCCAGTCAACGCCTGCTGACCAGCACAAAGTAGGCACCATCTCCGCCAGCGCCGGGACTAACCTGGGTTCACTGGAAGATCAACTGGCGCAAAAAGCGGATGAGATGGGTGCGAAATCTTTCCGCATTACCTCTGTAACCGGTCCTAACACCCTTCACGGTACCGCTGTTATTTACAAATAAGCCTGGCTAAACCCTCATTTATGCCACTGCTATAAAAAAGCCCTGCAACTGCAGGGCTTTTTTACATTCGGTTTTACATCACCTGTTGGGCGACATCGTGGTGTCGTGAGACATCTGTCGGCATTCCCGAACGTGCCTCCATGGCGCGCTCCATCACAATGCCATCCGTCCTTGCATCGGTTTTAAAACTCACCATCGCCGCATTCAGGTTGATCGGCAGCGTCTGCGGATTGTCATCAATGTTTTTCGATAACGGCTGGTGAATTTCAACCAGTCGCACGCCGCCTGGCTCCTCAGACACCTTGACTGGTGTATTAATGATGTTCACTTTGGTGCCCGGTGTAACCAGCTTGTACAGCGTTTTGATATCGTCATCACGCAGACGAATACAACCGGAGCTGACCCGCATGCCGATACCAAAATCCGCATTCGTTCCATGTAACAGGTAAACGCCGCCATAGGCCGCGAGGCGGATGGCGTGGTGGCCCATTGGGTTATCCGGTCCGGCCGGTACGACGGCGGGCAGATCGATCCCCTGAGCCTTATAGCGGGCACGAATATTGGCCGTTGGCGTCCAGGTCGGGTTTGCGCGCTTATCCGATACGGTGGTGACCATCGTTGGGGTCAACGTGTCGCCGCCTAACTGACCAATGCCAATAGGGTAGACGGTCACTTCATTTTTGCCCGGCGGGTAATAGTAAAGACGCAGTTCGGCAAGATTTATTACGATCCCCTCGCGCGGCGCATCCGGCAGAATGGTCTGCAGCGGGATAGTCAACACGCTGCCAGCGCGCGGAACATAAGGGTCAACGCCGGGGTTGGCCTGCAGTAAGGCCAGAAAGCCGACGTTATATTTTTTGGCAATCGCTTCAAGCGATCCACCATTGTTTTCAACCACATGAAAACGGTTTTCCCCGACAACCTTGCTGCCTGGCGGCGGGAGTGGCCAGGTGTTTGCGCGAGCGGGAAGTGCGACCGCGACCGTTGCGGCCAGCGCAAACACGGTTATCCAGCGAGTAAAACGCGAATAAGTCATCATCACTATAATCCATACAAATGATAAGGTTATTGTTTTATAACGGGTTAATAATAATTATGGCGAAGGGGTCTGTCGGGAAGATCGGGTGAAGTGAAAAGAGTTTGTAAATTGTTGCCCCCGGTAGCATGGCGCAACCGGAGGCAGAGCAGATTATGGGATCGCGTTCTCTTCCAGCTGACGCATAAAGTTACGTACCCAGTCCATACGGGTTTTACGCTCCGTCAGCTCCTGCGTAAATTTCAGACGCGTTGGCCCATCCAGGCGGAAATGCTGCGGCTGCTTTTGCAGTAAACCGATGAGCCACGTAGGGTTAACGTGGTTTTTCTCGGCAAACTCAATCACGCCGCCTTTCTCGTTGCCTTCAAGCTTACGGATGCCCAGCTTCTGCGCCTGCTGACGCAGTCGCGCGATATCCAGCAAGTTTCTTGCGGCATCTGGCAGCAGACCAAAGCGGTCGATAAGCTCAACTTTGATCTCTTCCAGTTCGTTTTCATTTTTCGCACTGGCAATACGCTTGTAGAACGACAGGCGGGTATTCACATCCGGAATGAAATCATCCGGCAGCAGGGACGGCATGCGTAACTCAACCTCGGTTTGCTGGCTGGTGAGATCTTCCAGTGACGGTTCACGCCCGGCCTTCAGGGCATCAACCGCGTTCTCGAGCAGCTCCATGTAGAGCGAGAAACCGATGGTTTCCATCGAGCCACTCTGATCTTCACCCAGCAGTTCACCCGCACCGCGGATCTCCAGGTCGTGGGTGGCGAGGGCAAAGCCTGCCCCCAGATCTTCCAGCGAGGCGATCGCTTCCAGGCGTTTTTGCGCATCGGTGGTCATCGCTTTCGGATGCGGCGTCAGCAGCCAGGCATAGGCCTGATGGTGCGAACGCCCGACGCGGCCACGCAGCTGATGAAGCTGTGCCAGACCGAAATGATCCGCGCGTTCAATAATGATGGTGTTGGCCGTCGGGATATCAATCCCGGTCTCAATGATGGTCGTACACACCAGAACATTAAAACGCTGGTGGTGGAAGTCGTTCATCACCCGTTCCAGCTCGCGCTCGCGCATTTGCCCGTGACCGATGGCGATACGCGCCTCCGGCACCAGCTCTGCCAGCCTGTCTGCCGCTTTCTGGATATTTTCCACATCGTTATAGAGGTAATAGACCTGACCGCCGCGCAGCACCTCACGCAGAATGGCCTCACGTACCACCAGATTATCGTATTCGCGGACAAAGGTTTTCACGGCCAGACGACGCGCCGGCGGCGTGGCGATAATCGAGAGATCGCGCATGCCGCTCATCGCCATGTTCAGGGTTCGCGGAATTGGCGTCGCGGTCAGGGTCAGGATATCAACGTCGGCACGCATCGCTTTGATGCGCTCTTTATGCCGCACGCCAAAACGGTGCTCTTCATCGACAATCAGCAGTCCCAGATCTTTCCATTTCACGTCACTCTGCAGCAGTTTGTGGGTGCCGATCAGGATATCGATCTTACCCTCGCTGGCCTGCTCAAGGATCTGCGTTTGCTCTTTGGTACTGCGAAAACGAGACAGCATCTCGATGCGTACCGGCCAGTTGGCAAAGCGGTCGCGGAAGTTATCGAAGTGCTGCTGCGCGAGCAGGGTAGTGGGTACCAGCACCGCCACCTGCTTGTTATTCTCGACGGCGAGGAAAGCGGCACGCATGGCCACTTCGGTTTTCCCGAAGCCGACATCGCCACAGACCAGTCTGTCCATCGCCAGCGGCTGACACATGTCGCTTAACACGGCATTGATGGCCTGGGCCTGATCCGGCGTGGTTTCAAACGGGAAGCTGTCACAGAACAGCTGGTACTGCTCTTTATCATGCTTAAAGGCAAAGCCCTCTTTGGCCGCACGCTGGGCATAGATATCCAGCAGCTCGGCTGCGACATCACGCACTTTTTCCGCCGCTTTCTGCCGGGCGCGTGCCCAGGCGTCACCGCCCAGTTTATGCAATGGTGCATTCTCTTCTGCACCTCCGGCGTAGCGGCTGATCAGATGCAGGGATGAGACCGGCACGTAGAGTTTGGCGTCGTTGGCGTAGGTCAGCATCAGGTATTCACCTTTAATGCCACCGGCTTCCAGCGTCGTCATCCCCTGATAACGGCCCACGCCATGTTCAAGGTGCACAATCGGTTGGCCCGGATGGAGTTCCGCCAGGTTGCGGATCAGTGTATCCGGGTTAATGGTGCGACGGCTGTCCTGACGGCGACGCGCAACACGTTCACCCAGCAGGTCACTTTCACAGATTAATGCCACGTTGTTGAGGGTATCGATAAACCCGTGCTCGGCGGCACCGATCATCAGGTAACGCCCCGTCCCCGTAGCTTCGCTCAGGCGCAAAATGCGTTTCGGGGCAACTTTAATCCGCCCCAGCAATTCACCCAGCGCTTCACGGCGGCCTTCACTCTCAACGGAGAAGACCACCGGGCCGGTAAAGGCGTCGAGGAACTTGCGGAGACTCTCCAGCGGGGATTTCTGCTGTGCCTGAACGGCTAAATCTGGCAGCTTCTGGAATGCAAGATTGGTATTGGCAGCTTTATCGGCAAGCGTATCGGTTTTCAGCTGTACGCGCGGCCAGCGCTTGAGTTCGGCGTTAAGCTCGTCGGTGCGCAGCCACAGCGTCTCCGGTGGCAGCAGCGGACGCATCGGGTCCACGCCCCGGTTTTCAAAGCGCGCGCGGGTTTCGCTCTCAAAGCGGCTGGCGCTGGCGTCGATATCACCGGTGTTGACAATCAGCGTATTTGCCGGGAAGTAGCTAAACAGGGCGGGCAGTGGCTCGTTAAAGAACAGCGGCTGCCAGTATTCGATCCCGGCAGGAAGCGTACCTTTGCTGACCTGCTGATAGATATGCTCAGCGTCGCGCTTGACGTCGAACTTGTCGCGCCACTGGCTACGGAACAGCTCGATAGCGGTTTTGTCCGTCGGGAATTCATGGGCGGGTAATAAATTGATGGCTTCCACTTCTTCCAGCGTGCGCTGCGTGTCGGCGTCGAATACGCGCAGGCTGTCGATCTCATCGTCGAAGAAGTCCAGTCGATACGGTTGGTCGCTGCCCATCGGGTACAGATCGAGCAACGCACCTCGCGTGGCGTATTCCCCGTGCTCCATAACCTGATCGACATGACGGTATCCGGCGCTGTCCAGCTGCGCGCGCAAATCGTCACGCGACAGACGCTGACCTTTTTTCATGACCAGCGCATGGCCGTGCAAATAGCTGTGAGGACAGACGCGCTGCATCAGGGTGTTGACCGGAACGATCAGCACGCCACGCTGCATGGTCGGTAACTGATAGAGGGTCGACAGGCGCGAGGAGATGATCTCCTGATGCGGGGAGAAACTGTCATACGGCAGTGTTTCCCAGTCGGCCAGACTGAAGACCAGGTTATCGGTGAACTGGCGAATTTCATCATGCAGTCGCAGCGCATTTTGCATATCCGGGGCGACCAGCACCACCGGACCAGGATGTCGCTCAGCGATTTCTGCCACCAGCGTGGCGCAAGCCGCGCCAGTGAGTTCGCCCAGCTGGCGCTGGTCGCCCGCTTTGACAGGCAGGGAATAACGATAGTGTTCAGGCATGGCTATGTCAGAGTCTCTTGTGGATATACCCACAGTATTGGGGCATATCACTGATACGCAATGTCTTTATTATCCTCGATCGTTTTGCATAAGCAAATCTGAACTGCAACGCGGGAAGATTCGCCCCCGGACGGGGGCGAGGGCGGTATTATCGGGTTGCCGGAGACAGTGTGCTCGCGGAAGGGGGAGAGAAGAACAGATCGCCAAACAGTGCCGTCGATATTTTGCGTACGCCAAGCCCGGCGAGGGTGCAGATCAGCAGGCTGGCAAACGGGTAGACCAGGATCAAGGCAAGCTCGGCCCATACCGGCCAGTAGGCAGCATTCATCTCACCGATCAGGAACAGGCTGAAGGCCTCTATCAGGATGCGGTGCGTGGTGTAGATAGCGATGGTGTTTGAGCCGATGACGTTAAGCAGGTTGCTGGGGTGAACGGCATAACGCAGCTCGAGGCTGTAGAAAAGCTTCATGATCAGCACGATCGACAGCAGGGAAAGCAGCAGCGGAACGTTAGCAAACCACAGTACCACGGAGACGGCAACAAAAGCGCCCAACGCCAGCCAGGTTCGGCGCAGGTTCAGCCCCTTCATCCATGCCATCAGCTCTGCGCCATACCACGCGCCAAGACTGTAGTAGATCATGTTGCGCACCACGCTGTTCATTCCCCACCACGGCAGCGGCAGGAAATTAATCGCGATGCTGGCCAGTGCCAGCAGTCCCAGCACGGGCAGTTTCCAGCGGCTCAGCAGTTTACATAGCGTGAAATAGACCACCAGAGCGTACAGATACCACAGGCTGGTGCTGGCCGTGAGCATCCCCAGCGCAAACCCGGAAAGTGAATCGGCATACGCGGCGTTCGAGGATGTGGCCAGCTCACGCTCGGGGGCCAGCCAGGCGTTCAGATGACTCAGCGCCTGCCATTGCAGTACTCCCCACAGCGCCAGTACCCAGACAATGCTCCAGATCCGTTTGTCAAAACTGGTGCGCCAGTTCACCTCGTCAATGTATCGACGGATCAGATAACCGGAAATGAAGAAAAATACCGGCATACGGAAGGGCGCGAGATAAAGATTGAAATAGACCCTGCATTTAGCGAGAAGACCGGACAGCGGATGTTGTAGCCCCGTCAGATGGGGATAAAATGTGATAACCGAATGATAGATCACCACCAGGCAGATACACAGCCCCTTTATCTGGTTAATCCATAATGCTTTTTGCTTCATTGTTCGCAACTACCTTATTGCCATAAACGAACGAGCAATTGTTGTTAAACGAAGCCGGGATGTAACGGGAAACAGTCTGTATCAGGTAGTTTTTCGGAAAAGGTGGAGGGTGAGGCGCGATAATTCGACGAGTAGCATTCTGATTTATCTGAATTTTTCAGAAAAATGATTACCAAAGCTTACGGTTTCAGTCATTTACGCTTAACGGATTCGCTTATATACTCGTGGGTCTGCTATCAGCAAACAGACGGACTTCATGTATCAACCTGTCGCACTCTTCATAGGCTTACGCTACATGCGTGGGCGCGCCGCGGACCGTTTCGGTCGTTTTGTCTCCTGGCTTTCGACTATTGGCATTACGCTTGGCGTGATGGCACTGGTGACGGTGCTTTCCGTCATGAACGGCTTTGAGCGCGAGCTGCAAAACAACATCCTGGGGCTGATGCCGCAGGCCATTCTCTCTTCAACCAACGGCTCCGTTAACCCGCAACAGCTGCCGGAAAGTGCGGCGAAGTTACAGGGTGTCACGCGCGTTGCACCGGTGACAACGGGCGATGTCGTTCTGCAAAGCGCCCGCAGCGTGGCGGTGGGCGTCATGCTGGGGATTGACCCGGCGCAAAAAGATCCGCTCACGCCGTATCTGGTCAACGTGAAGCAAAGCGATCTGGAAGCGGGCAAATACAACGTGATCCTCGGCGAGCAGCTTGCCGGGCAGCTTGGTGTGAACCGTGGCGACCAGCTGCGTGTGATGGTGCCGTCTGCCAGCCAGTTTACGCCGATGGGACGTCTACCCAGCCAGCGTCTGTTCACTGTGATTGGCACGTTTGCCGCCAACAGCGAAGTTGACGGCTACCAGATGCTCATGAATATCCAGGATGCTTCGCGACTGATGCGTTATCCGGTGGGCAATATTACCGGCTGGCGTCTGTGGCTCGACGCACCGCTGAAGGTCGATACCCTCAGCCAGCAAACCTTGCCGGAAGGCACAAAATGGCAGGACTGGCGCGAGCGTAAAGGCGAACTGTTCCAGGCCGTGCGTATGGAAAAAAATATGATGGGCCTGCTGCTAAGCCTGATCGTCGCGGTCGCGGCATTTAACATCATCACCTCGCTTGGTCTGATGGTAATGGAAAAGCAGGGCGAAGTTGCCATCCTGCAAACCCAGGGGCTGACGCCGCGCCAGATTATGGCCGTCTTTATGGTGCAGGGGGCCAGCGCCGGGATCATTGGCGCGTTACTCGGGGCCGTTCTCGGGGCGCTGCTGGCCAGTCAGTTGAATAACTTAATGCCGATCATCGGCGCGCTGCTTGATGGCGCGGCGCTGCCGGTTGCTATCGAACCGCTGCAGGTGGTCGGTATTGCGCTGGCCGCGATGGCCATTGCGCTGCTTTCTACGCTCTATCCTTCCTGGCGCGCTGCCGCCACTCAACCCGCTGAGGCTTTACGTTATGAATAAGATCCTGTTGCAATGCGACAACCTGTCCAAACGCTATCAGGAAGGCTCTGTACAGACCGATGTGCTGCACAATGTGAGCTTCAGCGTGGGCGAAGGCGAGATGATGGCGATTGTCGGCAGCTCCGGTTCCGGCAAAAGTACCTTATTACACCTGCTGGGCGGGCTGGATACGCCGACGAGTGGCGACGTGATTTTCTCTGGCCAGCCGATGAGCAAAATGTCTTCTGCGGCAAAAGCGGAGCTGCGTAACCGTGAGCTGGGCTTTATCTACCAGTTCCACCATCTGCTGCCGGATTTCACGGCGCTGGAAAACGTGGCGATGCCTTTGCTGATTGGTAAAAAGAAACCGGCAGAAATTAATGCCCGCGCCAGCGACATGCTGAAAGCCGTAGGCCTGGGGCATCGCGGTGACCACCGTCCGTCTGAGCTGTCCGGTGGCGAGCGTCAGCGTGTGGCAATTGCCCGTGCGCTGGTGAACAACCCGCGTCTGGTGCTGGCGGATGAACCAACCGGCAACCTGGATGCGCGCAATGCTGACAGTATTTTCCAGCTTCTGGGTGAGCTGAATGCCTCACAGGGGACGGCGTTTCTGGTGGTGACCCACGATTTGCAACTGGCAAAACGGATGGGACGCCAGCTTGAGATGCGTGACGGTCATTTGAACGCTGAACTGACTCTGATGGGAGCGGAGTAATGGCCTCACCGTTATCGTTACTCATCGGGCTACGTTTCAGTCGCGGCCGCCGTCGCGGCGGGATGGTCTCCCTTATCTCGGTGATCTCCACCATCGGTATTGCGCTCGGCGTGGCGGTGTTGATCGTAGGGTTAAGCGCCATGAACGGTTTTGAGCGTGAGTTGAATAACCGTATTCTGGCCGTTGTGCCGCACGGCGAAATCGAACCGGTTAATCAGCCGTGGAACAACTGGCGTGATGCCCTCAGCAAAGTGGAAAACGTGCCGGGTATTGCCGCCGCTGCACCTTACATTAACTTCACAGGGCTGGTGGAAAGCGGTGTTAACCTGCGCGCCATCCAGGTGAAAGGGGTGAATCCTGTCCAGGAAGAACGCCTGAGCGCGCTGCCGAAATATGTGCAGAACGGCGCGTGGGCGAACTTTAAGGCCGGTGAGCAACAGATCATCATGGGCAAAGGTGTGGCCGACGCGCTGAAAGTGAAGCAGGGCGACTGGGTGTCGATCATGATCCCGAACGCCAGCGCTGACCATAAATTACAGCAGCCTAAGCGCGTGCGTCTGCACGTTACCGGGATCCTGCAACTGAGCGGACAGCTTGACCACAGCTTCGCAATGGTGCCGCTGGAAGACGCGCGCCAGTATCTGGACATGGGCGACAGCGTGACGGGCATCGCCATTAAGGTCAACGACGTCTTCAACGCCAATAAACTGGTGCGTGATGCGGGCAGCGTGACCAATAACTATGTCTACATCAAAAGCTGGATCGGCACTTACGGGTATATGTATCGTGATATCCAGATGATCCGCGCCATCATGTATCTGGCAATGGTGCTGGTGATTGGCGTGGCGTGCTTTAATATCGTCTCGACGCTGGTAATGGCGGTCAAAGACAAGAGTGGCGACATCGCGGTTCTGCGTACCCTTGGGGCAAAGGACGGTCTTATTCGCGCCATCTTCGTCTGGTATGGTCTGCTGGCGGGGCTGTTCGGTAGCCTGTGCGGGGTGGTGATTGGCGTCGTGGTGTCGTTACAGCTCACGCCAATCATCAACGGGATTGAGACGCTGATCGGCCACCAGTTCCTGTCGGGTGATATCTATTTTATTGACTTCCTGCCGTCTGAATTGCACTGGCTGGACGTTATTTATGTGCTGGTTACAGCACTTTTACTGAGTCTGCTGGCAAGCTGGTATCCGGCGCGTCGCGCAAGCCGAATTGATCCGGCGAGGGTATTAAGTGGCCAGTAATTACGTCATGATCTAGCGGCTTACGGGCCGCCAGGTTAAAAGAGGAATGCGTTATGTATTACGGATTTGATATTGGCGGCACCAAAATTGCGCTCGGCGCGTTTGATAACGATCTCAAACTGCAGTGGGAAACCCGCGTTCCCACGCCGCGCGAAAGCTACGATGCATTTTTAACCGCCATTGCCGCGCTGGTGGCGCAGGCCGATGAACGCTTTGGTGTGAAAGGCAGCGTCGGCATTGGTATTCCAGGTATGCCTGAAACCGACGATGGCACGCTGTATGCCGCTAATGTTCCTGCTGCCAGCGGCAAACCGCTGCGCGCCGATCTCTCTGCTCTCCTTGAACGCGACGTGCGTTTAGACAACGATGCCAACTGCTTTGCGCTCTCTGAAGCCTGGGATGATGAATTCCGTCAATATCCTCTGGTGATGGGACTGATCCTCGGCACCGGCGTCGGCGGGGGAATTGTCATCAACGGCAAGCCCATCACCGGCCGCAGCTATATCACCGGAGAGTTTGGTCATATCCGTTTGCCGGTGGATGCGCTTGAGGTCGTGGGACGTGATTTCCCGCTTACCCGCTGTGGCTGTGGTCAGCATGGCTGTATTGAGAACTACCTGTCAGGTCGCGGGTTTGCATGGCTTTACGAACACTTCTATCATCAGAAACTTGAGGCCCCTCAGATCATTACCCGGTGGGAGCAAGGCGATGCGCAGGCGCGAGAGCACGTTGAACGTTATCTCGATCTGCTGGCGGTGTGTCTGGGGAATATCCTGACCATCGTTGATCCGGATCTGCTGGTGATTGGGGGCGGGTTATCAAACTTTACCGCGATAACGGAACAGCTGTCGGGGCGTCTGCCCCGACATCTGTTGCCAGTCGCCCGCGTGCCGCGTATCGAACGCGCACGGCACGGGGACGCAGGAGGCATGCGCGGAGCCGCATTCCTTCATCTCACCGACTAGTTTACGAGGTTACTATGCTGTCGCGTCGCCAGGGTCGACTCAGCCGTTTTCGCAAAAATAAACGCCGCTTACGTGAGCGCTTGCGCCAGCGGATCTTTTTCAGAGACAGAATGATGCCAGAAGCGATGGATAAACCCAGAGTGGTGGTGCTGACCGGGGCGGGGATCTCTGCCGAGTCCGGTATTCGAACCTTCCGCGCCGCGGACGGGTTGTGGGAAGAGCACCGTGTGGAGGATGTGGCGACACCAGAAGGCTTCGCCCGTGACCCGGATCTTGTGCAGGCATTTTACAATGCCCGCCGTCGTCAGCTTCAGCAGCCAGAAATAGCGCCTAATCCGGCGCACCTGGCGCTGGCGAAGCTGGAGGAGGCGCTGGGGGATCGTTTTCTGCTGGTTACGCAGAATATCGATAACCTGCACGAGCGAGCCGGCAACAAAAACATCATCCACATGCACGGCGAGCTACTGAAGGTGCGCTGTGCATGGAGCGGCCAGGTGCTGGACTGGAAAGAGGACGTCCTGCCTGAGGATAAATGTCACTGCTGCCAGTTCCCTGCGCGTCTGCGTCCGCATGTGGTCTGGTTTGGCGAAATGCCGCTGGGGATGGATGAGATATACAGCGCGCTGGCGATGGCGGATGTGTTTATCGCCATCGGTACGTCAGGGCATGTCTATCCGGCGGCGGGGTTTGTTCACGAAGCGCGCCTGCACGGCGCACATACCGTAGAGCTGAACCTTGAGCCGAGCCAGGTGGGAAGTGAGTTTGAAGAGAAACATTACGGGTTGGCAAGCGAGGTCGTACCGGAGTTTGTTGATAAGCTGCTGAAAGGTCTGTAATAGCAATAATGTGATAAGGCACCTGTTAAACGGGTGCCTTTTTCGTTTATGCATGCGTCCGCTGAAATTACCATTAACGGTGATTACGGAACAAAATATAAGTCCTGTTAATTAGTGTGGATGCTATTATTTTGTGCATTCAATCAAAATAGTGCTTAATAATGCTCGTTATCGTAGTGTAGAAAGAGGATGCTAATAAATATAACGTCGATAAGGAGGATGGGATATGTACGGATTTATTGCGAGACAACCCATTTTTAACCCGGATATGAATACGGTGGCTTATGAACTGCTTTTCAGGGATGGGATGGCAAACCGTTTTCCGGATGTATCGGCAGAATTTGCAACATCCAGAATGATCTCCGACCATTTTTTATGTGTCCCGTCCCGGCGTATCGCCGGGGCACAGACGTCGTTTATCAACTTTCCGTCCAGAATGGTCATCGATCGCAGCGGTGAAGCGCTGGACAAGGAGAGCGTCGTTATCGAGATCCTTGAAGATGCGGTTCCCGGTGAGGCGTTATTGCAGGCCGTTAAAGAGATGAGTGCGCACGGGTATCGCTTTGCGCTTGATGATTTCACCCTCGCGCCGGAATGGGATCGCTTTTTGCCCTATATTTCTATTCTCAAATTTGATGTCAGGAATTATACCTTAGCGCAAATTCAGGATTATCTAAAAGCGCGTAAAGACCTGACCCGCCATATAAAGTATCTCGCTGAAAAAGTTGAGACTAAAGAGGAATTCAAACACTATCGCGAGGCAGGTTTTTCGCTTTTTCAGGGTTACTTTTTCTGCCGTCCTGAAGTGATTAAATATAAGCGCTTATCGCAAAATCAACTGGCGATTTTCCGCCTGCAGATGGAAGTGGGGCGGAATAAACCTGATTTTCGGATAATTGAGTCGTTAATAAAAACCGACCTCACGTTGTCCTATAAAATCATGCGTTATATGAAACATACGGCGTTTAAACACGTCGGTGTCTGCAATTTTAGCAAATTAACGCTCAGCGAAGTGCTCCGCTATCTCGGGGAAAATCAGCTGCGACGCTTTGTTGCGGTGGTGGTGCTGGCCACTGCCGGCAATGACACCGTCGACGAACTTTATCCTCTGAGCATGATGCGGGGTAAATTCTGTGAGCTGATTGCAGAGAAGATGCATGAGCCGGGGCTGGCGGAGAATGCGTTTATGTGTGGCCTGTTCTCTCTGCTCGATACCCTGCTTGAATTGCCAATGGCGGAGTTGATGAAGCAAATTGCGGTGCCGCAGGCTGTCAGCCATGCCCTGTGTCATCAGGAAGGCATGTTAGCCGACATGGTGGCGCTGTGTCGCTACTATGAACAGCAGGAGTGGGGTGAGGCGGCCAGGATGGCTAAGGGGCTGGGACTGTCGGATGACGAGGTCGTCGATGCCATGAGAACGGCGACGATCTGGGCGGGGGAAAATGCGGCGGGTTAACGCTCCTCACGACGTGGCGACGTGAGGAGCCAGGCTGCGGCGCTTATCGGCCGGCTTTTAATTTCTGGTAATACTCTTCATAAAGGCGGCTCGCATCGCCGACGTCGTTTTGCCATTCACCTTTACTGATGGTGTCGGCATCCGGATAGAGCGACTTATCGTTGGCCACGTCAGGCTTTAACAGCTTACGGGCGGCCAGGTTTGGCGTCGGGTAGCCGATGGTCTCTGCAACCTGCTTCGCCACGTCCGGGCGTAACAGGAAGTTAATGAGCTTCAGGGCACCGTCAACGTTTTTCGCATTCGCAGGAATAGCCAGGCTGTCCATCCAGAAGATGCCGCCTTCTTTTGGCCAGACAACCTCCAGCGGCGTACCGGCCTGACGGGCAACCCAGGCAGAGCCGTTCCACACCATGCCCAGATTCACTTCACCTTCCATATACGGGTTCGCCGGGTTATCGGAGTTGAACGCCGCCACGTTAGGCATCAGTTTTTTCAGCTCATTATAGGCCGCCTCAATCTCTTTCGGGTCCGTTGTGTTGCCCGAGTAACCCAGCTTGCGCAGCGCCACCTGGAACACTTCACGGGCATCGTCGGTTAACAGCAGGCTGCCTTTGTATTCAGGCTTCCACAGATCGGCCCACTGGGTCACGGTTTTAGGATCGATTGCTTCGCTGTTAACGCCGATGGCGGTCGCACCCCAGATGTACGGAATGGAGTAGTCGTTGTTCGGATCGAACGGTTTGTTGAGCATCTGCGGATCGAGGTTGTTGAAGTTGGTCAGCTTCGACTTGTCGATCTTCTGGATCATGCCCTCTTTACGCATCTTGTCGACGAAGTAGGTCGAGGGCACCACCAGATCGTACGCGCCGTCCTTGTACGTTTTAAGCTTGGCGTACATGGTTTCATTGGACTCGTAGGTGGAGTAGATGACCTTAATGCCCGTCTCTTTGGTGAACTGCTCCAGCAGACCCGGCGGCACATACTCAGTCCAGTTATAGAAGTAGAGTGTTTTGCTGTCATCAGCGTGCGCGACGCCCATTCCGAGCACCAGTGCCGCAGCGGCAAGCATTTTTTTCATTTCATTGTCCCCTGAGATTTTGTTTTATCACGAGCAATAATCTGGCTGGCAATCACCAGTACCAGTGAGAACACCAACAGTATGGTCGCCAGCGCGTTCACCTCAGGCGAGACGCCGACTTTCACCATCGAATAGATTTTCAACGGCAGAATTTCATAGCTCGGCCCGGTCACGAAAGAGGAGACCACAACGTCATCCATCGACAGGGTGAAGCTGAGCAGCCACCCGGCCGCGACGGCGGGCATGGCCAGCGGCAGGATAATTTTGCGCAAAATGGTCATCTCGCTGGCGCCGAGATCTTTTGCGGCCTCCAGCATACGCACATCAAAGCCTTTCAGGCGTGCATAGACCGTCACCACCACAAACGGCAGGCAGAAGGTGATATGGGAAAACAGCAGCGACCAGAAGCCGAGCTGGACACCCAGCAGCATAAACAGCACCAGCAGAGAAATCGCCATGACGATATCCGGTGACATCATCACCACAAACAGCATGCCGCTGACGAACGGTTTGCCGCGAAAGCGATAGCGGTACAGCGCCACGGCGGTGAGCGAACCAATCAGCGTGGCGAAGGTTGCGGAAAAAATCGCCATGGTTAATGAGTGCTGCGCGGCCTGCAGCAGGCTGTCGTTGTTCATCAGCAGGCTGTACCAATTGGTGGTAAAGCCCTGCCAGTTGATCCCGAAGCGTGAGCTGTTAAACGAGTTCACGATCAAAATGATAATCGGGATATACAGGTAAGCATAAATGGCGGTCATAAAACCGCCGCGAAGCAGTCGACCGATCATTCGAGTTCCACCTTCTTATTCAGCAATCGCGAAGCGCGCCAGTAAACCAGCAGCATCAGACCCATCACCACCGTCAGCGTAATGCTGGTGGCGGAGCCGAATGGCCAGTCGCGAATGTTCAGGAACTGGCTCTTAATCACATTGCCGATCAGCAGGTTTTTCGCGCCGCCCATCAGGTCAGAAACATAGAACAAGCCCATGGCCGGGAGCATCACCAGCAGACAGCCCGCGATAATGCCGGGCATCGTCAGCGGAATGATAATGCGGATAAAGGTCTGCAGCTTATTCGCCCCCAGATCTTTCGCCGCTTCCAGCAGCGGTTTGTCCAGCTTCTCAATGCTGGAGTAGAGCGGCATCACCATAAACGGCAGCAGGATATAAACCAGACCGATAATGACTGCGCCAGGCGTAAACATGATGCGGATTGGCGTATCAATCACCCCCAGCCACAGCAGAAACTCGTTAAGATAGCCTTTGGTGCTGAGGAAGATTTTCAGCCCGTAGATGCGGATTAATGAGTTGGTCCAGAAGGGCACAATCAGTAAAAAGAGCAGCAGCGGGCGGATTTTTTGCGGCAGACGCGCCAGGAACCACGCGAAGGGATACCCCAGCACCAGGCAGGCAACGGTGGCGATCAACGCCATATTCAGCGAGTGCAGCAGCACATCAAAATAGAGCGGATCGAGCAGGCGCGAGTAGTTATCCAGCGTAAAGACCAGCGCCACGAAGTGGGCATCGTCGCGGGTCAGGAAGCTGGTGGCAATGATCATCAGGTTGGGTAGAAAGACAAACAACACAAGCCAACCGACGATCGTGGCAATCACCACATTCTGGAATTTACTTGTGTTCTTCATCAGCCAGCACAACCTCCCAGCTTTCTACCCAGTTAATCACCATTTTTTGATCGAGCGAATGATCGAAGTCCGGGTCGTCCTCGTTAAAGAACTCGCTGACCATCACCATCTTACCGTTTTCCAGTTCGACAACGGATTCCAGTGTCATCCCCTTGTAATTTCGCTCGCGGATATAGCCGATCAATCCTTCGGCTTGCGCATTGCCGTGGATCTCCTCGACGCGCAGATCTTCCGGGCGTAACAGCACGTTGAGCTTTTGTCCCTTCTCAACGGCAAAGTTAACGGTGATATTGCACTCGCGGCCTTCGACATTCGCCCGAACGCGCTGCTCATCCAGACGCTCGATAACCGTGGCGTTGAAGATATTGATCTCGCCAATGAAGCTGGCCACAAACAGGTTTTTCGGCTCTTCGTAGATTTCACGCGGCGCGCCGTCCTGCTCGATTTTGCCATCGCGCATCACCACGATACGGTCGGACATGGTGAGAGCCTCTTCCTGGTCGTGAGTGACAAAGACGAAGGTAATGCCCAGCTTACGCTGCAGGGCCTTAAGCTCGTTCTGCATCTGCTTGCGCAGTTTGTAGTCCAGCGCGGAGAGGGACTCATCCAGCAGAAGCAGACGCGGTTTGTTGACCACCGCACGGGCGATGGCCACACGTTGCTGTTGGCCACCAGACAGCTGATGCGGTTTGCGCTGAGCAAACTCCTCCAACTGAACCATTCGCAGCGCTTCTGTTACGCGCGGCGGGATCTCGCTGGTCGGTGTTTTTTGCATCCGCAGGCCAAACGCGACGTTTTCAAACACGGTCATGTGCGGGAATAAAGCATAGCTCTGAAAGACGGTATTAACGTGACGATCTTCGGCGGGGACCTGAGTAATGTCCTGCTTTTCAAGGTGGATATGGCCGCTATCGACGCTTTCCAGCCCGGCGATAAGGCGCAGTACGGTTGTCTTGCCGCAGCCAGAAGGGCCAAGCAGCGTGAGGAACTCACCATCATTGATGGTCAGGTTGAGGTCGGAAATGACATCTTTTCCATCAAAACTTTTACGAATTCGTTCCAGTTGCACCAGCGGTGAACGTGAACGGGATTGAGTATTCAATTTTTGCGCTGTCCCATATAGACGCTCCGGGCAGCAGACCGAAGCGGGGTTTGTGTGTAACCACCTTGGTGACTCGTAATGAGGGCGGACATTCTACGGCAAACCACGGGAATCGCCAATCCTTGTCACTGATTCATAAGCTACATTTACTGACGTACAACGATATAAACGTAATATATTCTCGTTTGCGGGATAAAAGTGACCTGACGCAATATTTGCGTTTTGATGCTTATTGATAATGTTGTCACAAAAAGTGAGGGTGACTGCATGGATAAATTACTTGAGCGTTTTTTACAGTACGTTTCGCTGGATACCCAATCTAAACCGGGTGTCCGCCAGGTGCCAAGCACCGAAGGCCAGTGGAAGTTATTACATCTGCTCAAAGAGCAGCTTGAGGCCATGGGGCTGGTCAATGTCACCCTGAGCGAAAAAGGCACTGTGATGGGCACGCTGCCTGCCAACGTCTCCGGCGATATTCCGGCGATTGGCTTTATCTCCCATGTCGACACCTCTCCGGATTTTAGCGGTAAACATGTTAATCCGCAGATTGTGGAAAACTACCGTGGCGGTGACATTGCGCTGGGAATTGGTGACGAAGTGCTCTCGCCGGTGATGTTCCCGGTGCTGCACCAGCTGCTGGGGCAGACGCTGATCACCACGGATGGCAAAACGCTGCTGGGGGCGGATGACAAAGCGGGTATCGCGGAGATCATGACGGCACTGGCGGTGCTGAAAGGAAAAAATATTCCACACGGTGATATCCGTGTGGCCTTTACGCCGGATGAAGAGGTGGGCAAGGGGGCGAAACATTTTGATGTCGAGGCCTTTAACGCGCAGTGGGCCTATACCGTTGACGGCGGTGGCGTGGGCGAACTGGAATTTGAAAACTTCAATGCCGCGTCCGTGACCATCAAAATTGTGGGTAACAATGTCCATCCCGGCTCCGCCAAAGGTGTGATGGTGAATGCGCTGTCGCTGGCGTCCCGTATTCATGCGGAAGTCCCGGCGGATGAGAGCCCGGAGCAGACCGAAGGTTATGAAGGTTTTTATCACCTGACCAGCATCAAAGGCACGGTGGACAGCGCGCAGATGCACTACATCGTGCGTGACTTTGACCGTAAAGCGTTCGAAGCACGCAAGCGTAAGATGATGGAAATCGCGAAGAAGGTGGGTAAGGGGCTGCACCCGGACTGCTATATTGAGCTGATTATTGAAGACAGCTACTACAATATGCGCGAGAAGGTGATGGAACATCCGCATATCCTGGATATCGCCCAGCAGGCCATGCGTGACTGTGATATTGAACCGGTGCTGAAGCCGATTCGCGGCGGCACCGACGGTTCGCAACTGTCCTTCATGGGATTGCCGTGCCCGAATCTCTTTACCGGAGGATACAACTACCACGGTAAGCATGAGTTTGTGACGCTGGAAGGGATGGAAAAAGCGGTGAAGGTGATTGTGCGGATTGCGGAGTTAACCGCGAAGCGTTAAGACATCGCCCGGTGGCGCTTCGCTTACCGGGCCTACGGGAACAGGTAGGCTGGGTAAGCGAAGCGCCACCCGGCAATACATTACAACTCAGTCCTCAAAGAACCAATACCCGCTGTTGACCAGCGCGGCAAGCATGGCGAGGAAAGAGGGATCTTCCAGGGCGTCGCCAAAGGTATCGGCAGTCAGTACCAGATGGCTGGCGATGGCTTCCAGCGCCGGGCGATGCGGAGAATCCAGCTTCTCGCCGTTGACGAAGACATCTTCACCGATGCGCAGCACGCGTAACCCACCGAGGCGAACCAGCTTGTCACCCTGCTGCAGCGCATCATAAATCTCGTCGGCCTGGTATGGCGGCTCCGGAGGAGCCACATCCAGCTCGTGACGTGACTGGCTGATAAACTCACCAAACCACTGTCTGAAATGTTCCGGCTCGTTGATCAGATCCAGCATCATGCCGCGCAGCTTATCCAGCTCTGCTGGCAGAATGTCTGCCGGATGCTCGCGGGAAGGCACATCCGGATCGCTGTAGCGATGGCTGCCCAGCTCGCGTTGCAGAACGTAATCGGCAAAACCGCTGATCATCTCACGACCGCTTGGCGCGCGGAACCCGACGGAGTAGTTGAGGGAGTTTTCCAGCGAGTAGCCTTCATGCGGGAATCCCGGCGGGATATAAAGAATATCACCCGGCTCCAGCTCTTCGTCGATGATCCCGTCAAACGGATCTACCTGAAGCAGGTCAGGATGCGGGCAGTGCTGTTTCATTGGCACTTTTTCACCCACGCGCCAGCGGCGGCGGCCGGTCCCCTGAATGATAAACACATCGTACTGATCCAGATGCGGGCCAACGCCGCCCCCTGGCACGGAGAAGGAGATCATCAGATCGTCCATTCGCCAGTCGGGCAGGGCGCGGAACGGGCGCATTAAGGCTGCCGTCGGCTCGTGCCAGTGGTTGACTGCCTGCACCAGCAATGACCAGTTATTTTCACCGAGGTGATCGTAGCTTTCGAAAGGACCATGGCTGACCTGCCATTTTCCATCCTGGTGGCTCACCAGACGGCTGTCGACTTCGTTTTCCATGGCCAGGCCGGCCAGTTCGTCAGGCGAGATAGGGTCGACAAAATTGCTGAACCCGCGCTTAAGAACCACCGGGCGTTTCTGCCAGTAACGTTCAATAAACTCGGGCCAGTTCAGTGCTAAGTGATAATCCATATTTTTTTATTCCGCAGGCTCTTACTGAGTCGGATTATAACGGAAGCGCAGGAGCCTGGGTGCGAGATCCGCGCTTTTTTCACATAACGGGCTAACTATCGTTCGATGTGGGCTGCTGACGGCCAAAAATCACTTCCATTCTGGCACCGCCAAGCAAACTTTCACCGGTTTCGATTTTGCCATCGTACTGGTCGACAATCTCACGAGCGACTGATAACCCTACACCCTGGCCGGGACGCAGTGTATCCGCACGCTGACCGCGATCAAACACCACGTCACGTTTGTTACGCGGGATCCCCGGGCCATCATCCTCAACAATAATGTGCAACTCGTTGTCCGTCTGACGGGCGGAAACCTCCACGAACTCCAGACAATATTTACAGGCGTTATCGAGCAGGTTACCCATCACCTCCATGAAATCATTCTTTTCGCCGACGAAACTGATTTCAGGAGAGATATCGAGACTGATGTTCACCCCTTTACGCTGATACACCTTATTCAGCGCAGAGGTCAGGTTATCCAGTAGCGGTGCCACAGGATGCAGTTCCCGGCTCAACAGGGCGCTGCCGGCACGCATACTGGCGCGATGGAGATAATAGCCAATTTGCTGCGAAATACGGCTGATTTGCTCCAGCATTACCGGCTCGGCTTCATCGACGCTCATCCTGGAACTGCGCATGGAGCGCAGGGTGCTTTGCATCACGGCCAGCGGGGTCTTCAGGCTGTGAGTGAGATCAGTCAGCGTGGTGCGGTATTTATCGTAGCGTTCGCGTTCACTTTTCAGCAGACGGTTGAGGTTACGCACCAGGCTCGTTAACTCGCGCGTGGTCTCCGGGTTGAGCTTCTCACGGTGATGCTCCTCCAGCTCGCGGACCTCTTTCGCCAGTGATTCTATCGGTCGCAAACTCCACCAGGCGGCAATCCACAGCAGCGGTATGACCAGCAGCAAATTGGCGGCCAGTACATACACGAACCAGCCCCAGACCCGATAAGAGCGTTTAAGCTCGACGGGGATGGTATCCACCACCACGATGGTGAGCTGAGGCATATTGGTGGTGGCGGGATAAAGATTGATGGCGACGGAGTGGGTCATCTCCGTCTCGGCGTCATCGGCGCGGATCTCATTGAGCTTTTTCTGCAGAGAGCGATCTTCTCGCAGCAAGGTGCTGGTGGTATTCAGGTCGGCTTCGATTTCATGAAATCCATTGGTTTTCAGCCATTCCGGACGAATACGTTTCACCAGCCATGGCACATCACGCTGCGCCCAGAGCAGTTTCCCTTTTTCATTGTAAATCAGTGCCATCGTCGGGCTTTGCTGGTTCAGGTTTTCCGGCATTTCGACGGTGATCTTATTGTTTTCCCATCTGGCCAGGGTATAAAACAGGTTACTTTCACCGCGCAACAGTCGAAACGTTGTTTTGTCAAAGCTGACGCTATAACCGACCAGCGCCACCATGCCATAAGAGAGCGATAGCACCAGCACAACGGCTGCCGTGGCCAGCAAAAAGCGAACCCGCAGCGAAAGGGGCAGAAAGTGCCGCAAAATTCGTTTCATTTAGCGTAATTCGAACAGGTAGCCCTGACCACGTACGGTAGTGATCACATCCTGCGGGTACTGCGCCTGGATTTTCTTACGCAAACGTCCCATCAGCACATCAATGGTGTGGCTCTCACGCAGTTCGGCATCCGGATAAAGCTGGAGCATTAAGGAATCTTTGCTGACCACTTTGCCGTTATTACGGATCAGCGTTTCCATGATGGTGTATTCGAAGGCCGTCAGCTTGATCACTTCGTTGTTGATGGAGAATTCACGGCGAGAGAGATCCACCTGGAATGGCGGAAGGGAAATAACCTGTGAGGCCAGTCCGCTGTTGCGGCGTAACAGCGCCTGCATACGCGCGGCCACTTCTTCAATATGAAACGGTTTGGTGACGTAATCATCGGCACCCGCGCTGAGCACTTCAACTTTGTCCTGCCAGCCTTCACGGGCGGTCAGTACCAGTACCGGAAGGGAGACGTCATGGCTGCGCCAGCGGCGAATTAACGACAGCCCGTCTTCGTCAGGTAACCCGAGGTCAACGATGGCGATATCCGGCAGGTGTTCATTGAGATAATAATCGGCTTCTTTTGCATCTTCAGCATCGTCCACCTGATGTCCCATCTCCTGAAGCTGTACCTTCAGGTGATGACGTAGCAATGCGTTATCCTCAACAACCAGTACGCGCATCATCTTTCTCCCAGAGTTGATAGTATGAATAGTTTAACGCTGATTATGTTGTTGTGGAGATAAACATTGAGTAAACCGGGGAAAAAGCAGCCCCCTTTTCGGGCGAAAAGGGGGAGGAGAGGATTACTTCAGCTCGTCGACCATGGTGATGGCACGGCCAATGTAATTCGCCGGTGTCATCTCCTTCAGGCGGGTTTTCTCCGCTTCCGGCAATGCAAGGCTATCGATAAACTGCTTCATACCTTCCGCATCGACACGTTTACCGCGGGTAAGTTCTTTCAGTTTTTCGTACGGTTTTTCGATGCCATAACGACGCATCACGGTCTGGATCGGCTCGGCCAGCACTTCCCAGTTGTGATCCAGTTCGTCCAGCAGACGATCGCGGTTCACTTCCAGTTTGCTCACCCCTTTCAGGGTCGACTGATAGGCGATCAGCGCATAGCCAATACCCACGCCCAGGTTACGCAGAACGGTGGAGTCGGTCAGGTCGCGCTGCCAGCGGGAAACCGGCAGTTTGCTCGCCATATGCTGCAGTACGGCGTTGGCCAGACCCAGGTTGCCTTCGGAGTTTTCGAAGTCAATCGGGTTCACTTTGTGCGGCATGGTTGAAGAGCCGATTTCACCGGCGATGGTTTTTTGTTTGAAGTGGTTGAGCGCGATATAACCCCACACGTCACGATCGAAGTCGATCAGGATGGTGTTGAAGCGAGCGATGCAGTCAAACAGCTCAGCGATATAGTCGTGTGGCTCAATCTGAGTGGTGTACGGGTTCCACTGAATACCCAGAGAGGTTACGAACTCTTCACTGAACTGATGCCAGTCCACTTCCGGGTAGGCGGCGATATGGGCGTTGTAGTTGCCCACCGCCCCGTTAATTTTGCCCAGGATTTCAACCTGCTCCAGCTGACGGTACTGACGCTCCATACGGTACGCCACGTTAGCCATCTCTTTACCCATCGTGGACGGGGTGGCTGGCTGGCCGTGAGTACGGGAGAGCAGAGGAATATCACGGTATTCCGCAGACAAGGCTTTCACCGCGTCAATGATTTTACGCCAGTAAGGCAGAACCACCTCTTTGCGCGCGGTGGAGAGCATCAGCGCGTGAGACAAGTTATTGATGTCTTCAGATGTACAGGCGAAGTGAATGAATTCAGACACCGCATGCAGCGCAGGGACGCTCGCCACTTTCTCTTTCAGGAAGTACTCAACCGCCTTTACGTCGTGGTTGGTGGTACGTTCAATGGTCTTGATGCGTGCAGCATCTTCTTCATTAAAGTCAGCAACGATTTTATCAAGGTAATCGTTTGCCTGGGCGTCAAAAGCAGGAACTTCCTTGATTGCTGCCTGGGCGGCCAGCTTTTGCAGCCAGCGTACTTCAACCTGAACACGGAACTTCAGCAGGCCATATTCGCTGAAGATCCCGCGCAGCGCGCTGACTTTATCGCCGTAGCGTCCATCGACAGGGGATACGGCGGTCAGTGAGGATAATTCCATAATTCGCAACTCCGGGAGGTTAACAATGAGCAAGAATTTGTTTTGCCTGAGTCGTCAGGCGATTACGAGAAAACATTAACTGCAGGCGGCCACCGCCAACCTGATGCCACAGCACGGCGGCACGGATACCGGCCAGCAGCGAGGCGCGCACTTTTGCCTGAACCTGTGGGCTTTGCAGTACGGCAGGTGAACCGGTGACCTGAATGCGTGGGCCGAGTGGGCTGATAACATCGACATAAATACCGGCCATGGCGCTCAGCAGCGTTTCAGACTGCAGATCAAAATGGTCGAGCTGACGCTGCAATCCGGCAATGCGGTCGCCCAGCGTATCCAGCGCGCCTTTTGCCGCACTCAGTTTACGTTCCAGCACCATCAGGCTTAACGTATAGCGGGTGAGCTCCGCGTTTAAGCCCTGACGGCTGCTGGCGTTAAGCACGCCAAGCAAGGTTTCAAGACCGAGACGAAGATTGGTTTCGCTGCCACCGAAGACACCCAGGGTTGAACCGGGGTTGAGATCGATAACGCTGTTGAGCGAAACGTGCAGCGCGTCAGCGTCGCAATGACCCTGATGCGCCAGCTGTTGCACCAGACGGGCTGACTGGCAAATTCCTGCCAGGGCCAGGGTGATGTCATAATAGTTCTTCGCCACACGGTCTCCTTTATGTGTGCAATCGGGTTAAACAGCGGTCAGCGGCAGGCGCTGTTCAATGATCCCACCGCCCAGGCAGATTTCACCGCTGTAGAAGACGGCGGACTGGCCCGGGGTAACGGCTGCAACCGGCTCGTCAAAACGCACGTCAATGCGATCGTCATCCAGCGCGGTAAGGGTGCACGGGATGTCCGTCTGACGGTAGCGCGTTTTTACCGTGCAGCGCAGCGTACCTTTGAGTGGTTCACGATCGACCCAGTGCAACTGTTGTGCGATAAGGCCAACGGACATCAGACGCGGATGGTCGTGCCCCTGAGCGACGATCAGAATATTGTTTTCGACATCTTTGTCGACCACATACCACGGATCTTCGCTACCGTCTTTGGTACCGCCAATGCCCAGGCCTTTACGCTGGCCGAGGGTGTGGTACATCAGCCCCTGATGCTGGCCAATTTCGTCGCCATCGACGGTGACAATTTTGCCCGGCTGCGCAGGCAGGTAGCGACCAAGGAAATCGCGGAATTTGCGCTCGCCAATAAAGCAGATACCGGTGGAGTCTTTTTTCTTCGCGGTGATCAGATCCAGCGCTTCAGCGATTTTACGGACTTCCGGCTTTTCCAGCTCGCCAACCGGGGACAGGCTTTGTGCAATCTGTTCATGGCTTAGCGTATAAAGGAAATAGCTCTGATCTTTATTACCGTCCAGACCGCGCAGCAGCTGGCTTTTGCCGTTCACATCGGCGCGACGCACGTAGTGACCGGTCGCAATATAGTCTGCGCCCAGATCTTCCGCCGCGAATTCGAGGAAGGCTTTAAATTTGATCTCTTTGTTGCACAGAATATCCGGGTTTGGGGTACGGCCCGCTTTGTACTCTTCCAGGAAAAGCTCAAACACGTTATCCCAGTATTCTGCGGCAAAGTTAACGGTGTGCAGTTCAATGCCGAGCTTGTCGCACACGGCCTGCGCATCGGCGAGATCCGCAGCGGCAGTGCAATATTCCTCGCCATCATCTTCCTCCCAGTTCTTCATGAACAGGCCCTCCACCTTATAGCCCTGTTGTTGCAACAGGTAGGCGGAAACGGAGGAATCGACACCGCCGGACATGCCGACGATCACTTTTTTCTGGCTGTTATCTGACATGGAATACTCACGACATTGAACTTCAAGGCGGCGTATTCTATCACGCCCCCCCACCATTGACACCCTCTGTAAACGGCCAGTTAAATTCTCCGATGACCTCCAGCGGCAAGCGTGCGCCTGACTGCCAGCAGCGGATGCTTTCGGAAACCAGCGGTGAGCGCAGGTTTGGCGCGTTCAGGATCTCGTCGGCGCTGACCCACAGGCAGCGATCGATATCGTCATCGTGCGGTTCAGTGGCGCACGTTTCGCTAAGCTCAACGGCAAATAAAAATCGCAGGAACGGCGTGTGGTCGGGGGCAATCCACTGGTGCATGCGGATAAAATGTTGCGGTTCGGCACGGATACCCGTCTCTTCCCACAGCTCGCGCTTCGCGGCCTGCAGCAGCGTCTCGTTTGCTTCGAGATGCCCGGCAGGTTGATTCCACAATGCTTTACCGTTGATGCTCTCTTCCACCACCAGGAATTTCCCCTGTGCATGAACCACACAGGCGACCGTAACATGAGGTTTAAACATAGTGACTCCTTAAGGGGCAACGTCCCGCCATTCACCGTTAGCCAGGGCATCCAGCGTGTAGCTGCCCATGGCATAGCGAATCAGGCGCAGGGTAGGGAAGCCCACGTGGGCGGTCATGCGCCGAACCTGTCGGTTGCGGCCTTCATAAAGGGTGATTTTGAGCCAGCTGGTAGGAATAGATTTGCGCTCGCGAATGGGCGGGTTGCGCGGCCACAGCCACTCCGGTTCATTCACGCGTTCAATTCCTGCGGGCAGGGTGGGGCCATCGTTTAACGTCACGCCGTTGCGTAATGCCGCGAGCGCCGCTTCATCCGGCTCGCCTTCCACCTGCACGTAGTAAATTTTGCCGGTGCGTTTTCCCGGCTGTGTGAGTTTCGCCTGTAAGGCGCCATCGTTGGTTAAAACCAGCAGCCCCTCGCTGTCACGATCCAGACGACCGGCGGCATAGACACCCTGAACGGGGATGTAATCCTTGAGCGTGCTGCGCCCGGCTTCATCGGTAAATTGCGGCAAAACATCGTAGGGTTTATTGAACAAAATGACCCGCTTTGGCTGGCTTTCCTGCGGTCTTCTGGCGGCTTGTCGCGAGCTGAATCGCTCAACCCGGTGTTTTGTAAAAGAAGTTTTCTTCATGGTATTTTCAGGCGTTATCAATTGCCGCATTATAGCCTAATAACGAAGACCTTTCATGGCGTCGGACAATCAGGTACTATCGAAGGGCTCATTACAATTTATTAACATAAGATCAGTAACAACCAGAAGCGCTCGAAGGAGAGGTTAATGGAAAGCAAAGTAGTTGTTCCGGCGGAAGGTAAAAAGATCACCCTGCAAAACGGCAAGATTAACGTTCCTCACAATCCGATCATTCCATTCATCGAAGGTGATGGTATCGGTGTAGACGTTACCCCGGCAATGCTGAAAGTGGTTGATGCCGCTGTTGAGAAAGCCTACAAAGGCGAGCGTAAAATTTCCTGGATGGAAATTTACACCGGTGAAAAATCTACTCAAGTTTATGGCCAGGACGTCTGGCTGCCAGCCGAAACGCTGGACCTGATCCGCGACTACCGCGTTGCTATTAAAGGCCCACTGACGACGCCAGTTGGCGGCGGTATCCGTTCTCTGAACGTGGCACTGCGTCAGGAGCTGGACCTGTACGTATGTCTGCGTCCGGTTCGTTACTATCAGGGCACCCCAAGCCCGGTTAAGCATCCTGAACTGACCGATATGGTTATCTTCCGCGAAAACTCAGAAGACATCTACGCGGGTATCGAATGGAAAGCCGACTCTGCTGACGCAGAAAAAGTGATTAAATTCCTGCGCGAAGAGATGGGCGTGAAGAAAATTCGCTTCCCTGAGCATTGTGGTATCGGCATCAAGCCGTGCTCCGAAGAAGGGACCAAACGTCTGGTGCGCGCGGCAATTGAATACGCGATCACCAACGACCGAGACTCTGTGACCCTGGTTCACAAAGGCAACATCATGAAGTTCACCGAAGGCGCGTTCAAAGACTGGGGTTACCAGTTGGCGCAAGAAGAGTTCGGCGGTGAGCTGATCGACGGCGGCCCATGGCAGAAGATCAAGAACCCGAACACCGGCAAAGAGATCATCATTAAAGATGTGATCGCCGATGCGTTCCTGCAGCAGATCCTGCTGCGTCCAGCGGAATACGACGTGATCGCCTGTATGAACCTGAACGGTGACTACATCTCTGACGCCCTGGCAGCACAGGTTGGCGGTATCGGTATCGCCCCAGGCGCGAACATCGGTGACGAGTGCGCCCTGTTCGAAGCCACCCACGGTACTGCACCAAAATACGCAGGTCAGGACAAAGTGAACCCAGGCTCTATCATCCTGTCCGCAGAAATGATGCTGCGTCATATGGAATGGTTCGAAGCCGCAGACCTGATCGTTAAAGGTATGGAAGGCGCGATCAACGCCAAAACCGTTACCTATGACTTCGAACGTCTGATGGAAGGCGCTAAACTGCTGAAATGTTCAGAGTTTGGCGACGCGATTATCGCGAATATGTAATCCACTCGCTGGGTTAGTAACGAACGGGAGCCAGTTGGTTCCCGTTTTTATTGTTGTTTTTCGTATTTTTATCAATAACTTATCAAAACCCTTTCTTAAGCAGATGTTATTTCCTGTTCTCTCTGCATCTGCCACAACAATTTAGGGCAGGGTGTATTCGCTACTGTAGATATAAAAACTGTATTCGCATTTCACTTCCCACTTATCAAAAATAAACAATTCCGAATTTCATTTCCTCAAAATCCTTTATCCAGGAATGACTGGTTCGTGTTAGTACCCTTAGTCAATATATAAAAATAAACATTTTGTTGTGCAATTAAAACTTTTGCATGTGTATTTATATGCTGGTAACACAATTTTATCTCTGTATATTTAAGAGAAATTATTGGAGGAACTATGCATAAATTTAATCTAGCAGCTGCTTTTCTTTTTTTTGGCGCTTTTACCATGCCGGTATCTGCCAGTAATTCAATGTCTATAAACTATGCTGCAGGCAAAGAGAGTGGGGCCGAAAAGATGCATGGCATGAATGTGATGTTTAAACACGATATGGGTAATTTTGCACTGGTCGCATCAGGTTCTTATATACAGAACACCAGCGGTTCCGGGGACTCTTATTTGAAAAACAAATATGCATCAATTATGCCTGGGCTTGCTATTAATATCACACAAGATATAAATTTATATGGGCTTGCTGGTATTTCTTGTGGTTCAAAAATGAAACCTGATCAAAGTCATGAGATTTATGGGGCAGCTTTTGGTGCTGGTTTGTTTTACAACTTAACAGACAATATTCAATTAAATACAGGATATGAATTGGGTCTTGTTGATAACAAAGGAATAGATACTTTCATCATTGGGATAGGATATTTGTTCTGACGTTCAAGGTGAATGAAATGATATCAAAAAAAATAATAAGAATATATGTTATTACTGATAACTATTTTTTATATTACGGCATCAGGGAGCTCATTTACGATTCTAAAGTATTTGAATCTTATACATATAACGTTGAGCAAACCACTAAGCTTCCAGCTCTTATTTTTTATCATAAGTATCATACTCAAGATATAATCATCACAGATAATTTCTTACATTGTTACGCTGTTTCAAAATATAGACCGGAAAAAACGTTGATTTTGCCATGTAATTATGATTTGGATAAATATATAGAGTGTTTTAATGATTTAACAAACCAAGATTATCTTCACAGTGCGCTTTATTTTAAAAAACTATCATCGAAAGAGACCCTGCTGTTAACTTTATTTTCGGAGGGAGCAACAGATGACAAAATTGCTATTATGCTTAATATAACAAAAAAGACAATCAGCTCTCATAGGCGTAATATTTTGCAAAAATTAAACTTGAAAAATAGGCATGAATTGTATATGTATGCTTTGGCAACAAAAGAAGGGTTGTATGAACACGTATAATATAATATCTATTTTATCGATAATGGTATTGATTCCATTTTCAATTT
This sequence comes from Enterobacter sp. WCHEn045836, assembly GCF_003965585.1. NCBI lineage: Bacteria > Pseudomonadati > Pseudomonadota > Gammaproteobacteria > Enterobacterales > Enterobacteriaceae > Enterobacter > Enterobacter sp. WCHEn045836. The sequence continues at coordinate 28,634 of NZ_RXPT01000010.1, read as the reverse complement.
ATTGTTTTTATGCTAATTATCGCATCAATGAAAACAAAAGAATTGCATCAGAAACAACACCATTATGGCGAAAGATATTTCTGCCTCCTAAATGATTAGTATTTTAATGGTAGGTTTTTGATATTTAGTAACTTTCCTCTGTGAATATTAATATATCCACCATCATTCAAATCTTTTAAGACTTTATTTAAGGAACTACGAGAAATTGAGCTTCTGGATAAAATGAACTTGAAAACTGAAATTTGAGATCTTTCATTCTCTGGTAATTCCCATATGGCTTCTAAATTGTTTTTTATAATATCGTAGGCATTTTTTGATGAAAATCTTTGGTCTCTTTTGAAAAAGTTTAAAGTGATTTCACAAGTCATTAAGAAAAAATGTTTCCACAAGTTATTACTATCAGCCAAACAATCCAATTCCACAGTTGAAATTGCTGTGAAAGTTGCATCCGTTGAAGCTCGAAAGTAATGGTAATCATCCTTTTCGAACATAAAGATTATCCCTAAAATATAGGGCGCATATACAGTGAAAATTAAAATATCGTCTGCTTTTCTATAAATGTCTACTCTTCCTTCTGTGAGAAAGTATACGTGTGGTTTATTATTAAGCGTGAAGTTTATTCGTTGTCCATTTGACGCATAAATGCGCATAAACTTGTTAGATCCTTCAACAATCTCTAAGATATGGTTAAACATGGTGTGAAGCCTCTGCTACTATTTTCATTCTTAAAGTTTGATGTTAGGTAATCATATAACCTTTTTAGAAGATGGCAAGTTTAAATTTAAATATGTGTTTGTGTAATTATACATAATTTAATTTTTATAGACCAGATCATCAAAAATAAGTAAGTGCTGAGCTCGTAAAATTTTATCAACCTATCATTATTAATAGTCGATTCGGAGATGGCTTTATGTTATTTGAGCGTGATTTTTTGAGTTAATGATTTACGTGGGGATTAATTTTTATATAGGAATGATATACGACTGTTTACTATTTATTGGTATTGCTCAAAACAACTCTTTAATTCTATATAAATTGATGCTTAACACTTAAAGAATCATCTCATTTTTAAGTTGGGTTGAGTATCAAAACGGGGACTCGATATGTTGTTTCTATTGTTATGCATAGCCTTATTGATACTAATAGCAGTTGTTTTTTATTTTATTCGATCGAATAAAAACAGTATGGATGTAACTCAATTCATAGATTTACTTTATAGAGATGATGAAGAGAAATAAATATTTATATGAGGTTGAGTAAGTGTTAAGCAAAACTCAAAAGAATTTCTTGTGGATGATTGCAGAAAAAACAATCGGCGTAGTGGGTCTTTTCTTTATAAATGCTTTGGTGGCTAAATATCTGGGGCCTGTGGTAATTGGTCAAATAGCAATTGCAACTGCTATTTTTCAAATTGTTCAGGTTATTGGGGTGTTTGGCAGCGATAGTATTTTCTATAAAAGAATAAGCATAAACTTGATTAGCGGCATACAATTAATGATGCCTATATTTATGTTGAGAAGTATAATATTTATCTTTTTTGCAAGCGTTTGCATAATGTTTTTAAATGTGAGAATGGATTTAACAGGTATGACATTAGTGCTGTCAATCTGTACGGCGTATTATTTTTACACTATTGATACTTATACAAGCTTTAATGAGTCACTGCTGAACTCTAGAGTTAATGCTATTGCAAACGTAGTTGGACTTATTTTCGGCTTATTAGCCAGAGCATTAATGGTTAGATATAAAGTGCCGATTATCTATTTTGGATTACCTCTTATAATGATAAGTGCTATTCCTTATTTTCTAAAATCATATGTATTTAGAAAACAATATAAAGGGATGGTAACAGTTAAGTATAACGTGCTAAAAAAAAGATTATTCCATCTGAGTTATGCTGGAAGCATTCTTGTTATCCCTTCAATCATTTCATCAATCTATCCAAGGTTGAATGTGCTTATAATCTCTTTTTTATATGGTAATCATGATGTCGGTATTTATTCAGTTTCTCAAAGCATTGCAACGAGTTGGAGTTTTATCTTATTATCGTTGTTGACTTCTTGTCTTCCGTCTGTTTTTCGAGAGAAAAATAATCAAAAAATAATTAGAGTAGGGGCTAAATTACATTTAAATATTATTTTATTATCGATTCCAGTAATGTTGGTGATTACATTTTTAGTAAACTTTGCAATTCTCTATCTATACGGGGAATCTTATAAGGAGTCAATAGCACCCTGCATTTTGTTATGTTTCTCAACATTATTATCTACACTTGGCATGGCTTCATCAAAAATAATAATTAAGTTTTCTGGGTATAGGTTTTTATTATGGAAGACTATATTTATATTGGTTTTAAGTCTGGTGCTTTCTTATTTCTTGTCTATCAGGTTCGGATTGATGGGGGCTGCATCAGCGGTTATCATTACTGAATTTTTTTCTCTGACAGTTATCAACTATTTGTTTATGCAGGGATTTATATTACTGGTCCATATCGAGATGTTTAAAATTATTTATGTATATTTCCGGAGGGTGTTTGGAATGAAAAAATTAGATGGAAGCTAATTAAGTGCAGCCTCAAAACTGAGTCAAATTAAAAAAGCCTACTATGATTTATCTTTAATGGTGCGCTGTTCAATGACAAATAAAAGCGTCCTCGAAAACCATGAAACAGACTCATTTCATAGGTTTCAGGACGCTTTAGAGTGAGTAATGGTCAGATGAAACGAGCTTTCTCCGCCCATTTTTTTGGGAATCCCGGCGCGCATAACGCCGGCTCGATACTCATTACTTCTGCATCTGCAATGTTATGAATTATAAAGGGGTCATCCTGAAGAAAGTTATGAATATCGCTGATGTTATCCCCCTGAAAAAGAATGAAGCCGCCAGTACCATTGCTGAGCGGGCCGGCAAAAAGAATTGCTCCTTCATCAAACCCCCTCAGCAGCCATTGTTTATGTGCTTCAAGATGATCAGAAATCGCATCAGGTTGTGTCAGGTAACTCAGCGTGACGGCGTGCAACATGGTTTATTCCTTAGCGGCAGAAACGTTATTAATGGCTTGTGGTATTAAAGAGAAAGCACGGGATAGTTCTCTGAGCTTTACATCCTCCCCTTTAGATGCGCCTTCAGCCCGGACAAACACAACATTTGAGATGCCCAGGAAGCCCAGAAACTTACGCAGAAATTGCTCCTGAAAGTCCATTTCTTCAAATGCCGTACCGGCATAAAAACCACCCCGGGCTGAGGCTATGATGACTCTTTTTTCCCCTGCAAGACCAACAGGGCCTGTTGGGGTGTAGTTGAAGGTTTTCCCTGGCTGCGCGATTCTGTCCATCCAGGCTTTTAATTGGCTGGGAACGGAAAAGTTGTACATTGGCGCTCCGATAACAATCACCTCGCTTTCAAGAAACTCAGAGACCAGAGCATTTGATAATTCTCGCTCAGAGTCCAGGCGAGTTGTAGTTGCAGGTCGTCCGGTAACAGGTCTGAATTCTGCAGCGATTTCCCCGGTGAGATGGCTGATTTCGTCTTTTACAAGATCCCGGTAAGTCAGTTGATTCCCCTGACTGGTTGCCATCAGTTGTTTCACTGTTTCAGCCGACAACTGTCGGGTTACTGAAAATTCATAATTGATACTTGAATCAAGATGGAGAATTTTCATTGCATATCGTCCTGTTGTGTAAGGGTCAGTGGATACTCTGCGCAGCATTTTCAATCAGTGCTGCAACCTCTTTGGGATGAGAAATCATGGATAGATGATCTGAGTGAATTCGTGTGATATGTGCGCCTGCTTCATGGGCAAAACTTGCCTGTACTAACGGGTTCAGTGCGTTGTCGTTTTCTGTGATGAGATACCAGGAGGGTTTCTCTCTCCAGGCTGCCGCATTCACTTTTTCGTTAAAAGCGGCAGCGGCGATAGGCTGTTGCACCGCAGAAATCAGAAGGCTCTGTTTCATGCTTAGCTCATTAGCCATAACCTGATGAAACAACTCTGGCTTATCAAGCCAGATGAGGCCGTTTTTATCGGCTTCCATACCTTTCATGGGGGCATTGAAGTGCGCAAGTGCGTCAGAAACAGACTGATTGCTGTCCGGAACAAGGGCGGACAAATAGACGAGCCCCTTTACGTTATTCGCATTACCAGCCTGGGTGATCACCGCCCCTGCCCATGAATGGCCAACGAGCAGTACGTTACCATTTTGACGCTCAAGTACACGCTCTGTTGCAGCCACATCCTCTCGTAAGGATGTCAGGGGATTCTGAACAGCAGTAACGTGGTAGCCCCGGTCCTGCAGGAGAGCGATGACGGCTGACCAGTTCGATCCGTCACCAAAGGCACCGTGAACCAGCACGATATTTTTTACACCCGAATCCTGTGCCATAAGCGGCGGGTTGCTCATAAATAAAAGACACAAAGCAAATACTCCTTTTCGCAGCGCGACCGACATTAAATTTTGCTTACGCATAACTCTATTTCCCGTATTTCTCAGTTTCAGGCAGTGTAATCATGCTGACAGGGGGGTATGAAGTGTCATTAATGACAGGTAACATGCGAAATAAGACATTCTTTGACACTGGGGTTAAAATGCGAGTTGCGTTACTTGCGCTTCCGGGCAACATGCGTTCGGCGCTGGCAGGGCTGGCTGATATGTTTTGGCTGGCGAATCAGGTGATCAGGCTAAACCCTACAGTGAGTCCTGAAATATCCAGGGCTAATCCATTTTTTGACGTCAGGACGATTACCGCGGATGGGCAGCCCGTCAGGGACGTTCAGGGACGAATCATTGAAAGTGATGGCTCATTTAATGAACCTGACAACTTCGAGCTGATCATTGCCAGCGGTATGCAGTTGGATGAGCAAAGATTTCCGGCTGACAGAGCAGCTGTATCGAGTGCAGCCGAGTGGTTGAAAGTTAAGTATTCAGAGGGAAGCTGTATTGCCTCAGCATGTGCGGGCGGTTTTGTACTGGGAGAGGCGGGTTTACTCAACGGACGGATCTGCACCACTACGTGGTGGTTATATCCAACTTTCGCTGAACGCTATCCACTTGCAAAACCCATATGGGGAAAAACCCTGGCCGAACAGGACAATGTAATAACCGCGGGCGGCCCGCTTTCATGGGTCGATCTGGTTATATACCTCGTACGCAAACATGCTGGTAATGAGCTGGCAAAATTGACAGCTGACATGGCCGTTGCTGACAGCCAGCCTTTGTCACAGCAAATCTATGCGCCCGCAGGTTTTCTCAACTCAAGACATCCTCTACTGACTAAAGCAGAGAGTCTGCTTCGTTATCAGAACCCTGCAATGACGGTAAAGCAACTTGCTGCAGCTCTGAATATGACGACCCGCACGCTGAACCGTAAAATGAAAACGCTCATCCAGGAAAGTCCGAAAGACTTCATTACGCGGGTTCGTATTGAAACTGCATCTGTGCTTCTTGAAAGCCCGGGAAAAACTATTTCACAGATTGCAAATATTTGCGGATATAGCGATGAAACTGCTTTCCGGCGCGCTTTTAGCACCATGATGGGGATGTCCCCCGGAAGTTTCAGAAAGCGGCTTTTGACAACGACCCCTTCAAATTCTGGCTGCGAATGAGCGGCTATTGTTGGCTTATCAACGGCGTGATTGATCTGATGAATGGGCTGGCCATCCGTCAATATCATGTTGTCCTCTGAATATAAAAGTGTGGCGCTGACAGATTCCCACTCGAAAGCGAACGCTGTGAAAGTTCAGTTTTTTCGGATTGTCCTAATACTACTCGCGGTCAATAAGCCTGACGGTTGACGAATGGTTGGCGTGTTTGGTTTTACCTGCTGTCGATGTGGAAAAGATATCCGGCATGACGTTAGCAGTCATAAATACTTTGGGAATGGACGCAACTGTTCGTATTATGTCCCTGAAAGATTTAATCAGGAGAAAATGAAATGGAAGAGGTTATTTATGTTATCGATGATGATGATGCATACCGGTCGCTTGTTGTTCAGTTTTTAACCGTCGCGGGCTATCAGACGTTTGACTTCAGTAATGCCGAAGAATTTTTATCCTTTCCCATCGTTGATCACCCTTCATGCTTAATCCTTGAATTAAACCTTCCTCGTATGAATGGCTTTGGCGTGATGGATGCACTGAAAGCCCGTGGATGCGCTATACCGGTACTCATTCTGACGAAGAGCAGCGCAATCCCTTCCTGCGTTCGGGCAATGAAAGCAGGCGCCCGGGATTTTTTGACCAAACCGGTCGAACCTGAACAACTTTTGCGCGTGGTGAATGAGGTACTGATCGACGCGACAAACCATTTTCTGGAACAGCAACGGTTATTTGAACTGTGCAAAAATTACCAGGCGTTGACACGACGTGAGAAACAGATTTTTGAGATGGCAATTAATGGCTTGCAAAATAAACAAATCGCCTCAGAGCTGGGGATAACAGAAATTACGGTGAAGGTCCATCGACGCAGGGTGATGGATAAAATGCAGGTACGTACGTTAGCGGATCTGGTACATGCTGCCGGAACTTTGCAAATCGGTAAATCCCGCTGCCCACCCCGCAAGCTTTATTGATTACGCGGAGAACTTCATAAGTCTAAACGACACTCATTCAGATTATTATCCCCAGGTTCTGTTGATTTTTGCTACCCTACGAGAGGTAACGCCTCTCATCTGAAGCGGTCTACGATAATGGAATAAATTAATTATGAGTGGAAATGATCCTATCCCAAAGAAGTCTACAAGCCAGATTAACAAAGCGGTATTCTTTACATCTGCTTTGTTAATTTTCCTTCTTGTCGCCTTTGCCGCAGTATTTCCGGAGATGGCCGACAAAAAATTCAAACTCCTGCAGCAACAGATCTTCACGAATGCCAGTTGGTTCTACATTCTTGCTGTCGCCCTGATTTTACTGAGTGTCACTTTCCTCGGTCTTTCTCGTTACGGTGATATCAAGCTGGGGCCGGACCATGCCCAGCCTGACTTCAGCTACCATTCCTGGTTTGCGATGCTTTTTTCAGCAGGGATGGGCATCGGCCTGATGTTCTTTGGCGTTGCCGAACCAGTGATGCATTACCTGTCGCCACCCGTCGGCACCCCTGAAACCGTTGCTGCAGCGAAAGAAGCCATGCGCCTGACGTTCTTTCACTGGGGACTGCATGCATGGGCCATCTATGCCATTGTGGCGCTGATTCTGGCATTCTTCAGCTACCGTCACGGTCTGCCTTTAACGCTTCGTTCCGCACTCTATCCCATCATTGGCGATCGCATCTACGGTCCTGTCGGCCATGCAGTCGATATTTTTGCCGTGATAGGGACTGTCTTTGGTGTTGCGACATCGCTCGGTTACGGTGTTTTGCAGGTTAATGCTGGTTTGAACCATCTTTTCGGGGTGCCCATTAATGAAACGGTGCAGGTCATTCTGATTGTAGTGATCACCGGGTTAGCGACGATTTCAGTGGTATCCGGTCTGGACAAAGGAATACGTATCCTGTCTGAGCTCAACCTGGGCCTGGCGGTTTTGCTCCTGGCGCTCGTGTTATGTCTTGGACCAACAGTGCTTTTACTGAAATCATTCGTGGAAAATACTGGCGGTTATCTTTCGGAATTAGTGAGTAAAACGTTTAACCTTTACGCCTATGAACCGAAATCAAGCAACTGGCTTGGTGGCTGGACGTTATTGTATTGGGGATGGTGGCTTTCCTGGTCGCCATTTGTCGGTATGTTCATCGCGCGCGTATCCCGTGGCAGGACAATTCGTGAGTTTGTTACGGGCGTGCTGTTTGTTCCCGCAGGTTTTACCCTCATGTGGATGACGGTGTTTGGTAACAGCGCCATTTATCTCATCATGAATCAGGGAGCAACTGACCTGGCAAATACCGTCCAGCAGGATGTCGCGCTGGCCCTGTTTAATTTCCTTGAACATTTCCCGTTTTCCTCAGTGTTGTCATTTATTGCAATGGCGATGGTCATTGTCTTCTTTGTCACCTCGGCTGACTCCGGGGCGATGGTTGTTGATACGCTGGCATCGGGTGGCGTCGCTCACACGCCTGTCTGGCAGCGAATTTTCTGGGCCTCGCTCATGGGGATTGTGGCTATCGCACTGCTGATTGCGGGTGGACTGAGTGCGCTGCAAACCGTGACAATTGCGAGTGCATTACCCTTCTCAGTGATCTTATTGATCTCAATATACGGACTGTTAAAAGCCCTGCGTCGGGATTTGACCAAACGGGAAAGCCTGAGTATGGCAACGATTGCGCCGACGGCAGCCCGTAACCCTATTCCGTGGCAGAGAAGGTTGCGCAATATCGCCTATCTGCCGAAACGTTCTCTGGTGAAACGCTTTATGGACGACGTTATCCAGCCTGCCATGACGTTGGTTCAGGAAGAGCTAAACAAGCAGGGGACGCTGAGTCACATCAATGATGCGACTGACGATCGTCTTCGGCTTGAGGTTGATTTGGGCAATGAGCTGAACTTTATTTATGAAGTAAGGCTTCGCGGCTATAATTCGCCAACTTTTGCTCTTGCCGCAATGGATAATGATGAGCAACAGGCAGAGCAACACCGCTATTATCGTGCAGAAGTGTATCTGAAAGAGGGCGGTCAGAATTATGATGTGATGGGCTGGAATCAGGAACAGCTTATCAATGACATACTTGACCAGTACGAAAAACATCTCCACTTCCTGCACCTGGTTCGTTAATACAAAATGCCGTCTGCCGGGACGGCATTTATTTTGCCACTGACTGTGAGAGACTGCCCAATGTTAGCAACTACACTGATCGTTATTGTTGCGTTAATCCATCTCTATATTCTGGTGCTGGAGATGTTCCTGTGGAACACAAAAACAGGTCAGAAGGCCTTTAATCTAACCCCCGACTTTGCGCGTGAAACCCGCGTACTGGCCGCGAATCAGGGGCTGTATAACGGTTTTCTGGCGGCGGGGCTGCTCTGGGGACTCTGGCTCGGTGAACGCGGCGTCCATGTGACCGTCTTTTTCCTGAGCTGCGTGTTCATTGCCGGAATGTTTGGGGCAGCGACTGCCAGTCGAAAAATCCTGTATGTTCAGGCTATACCGGCGCTCGCTGCCTTACTTGCGATGCTTGTCTGAGCCAACACTATGGTCAACGTGACGCGTCCGATATACTCGGTGCATCACCCGCTAAATGGCAGACAAGAGACTGTTTATGAACAACGATATCCCGCTTAAATATTATGACATCGTCGATGAGTATTCGACGGAAACCGCGGAGCCAGTCAGTAAGTCAGAGCATGACGCGCTGGCGCACTATTTCCAGCTGCTCCTCACTCGTTTAAGCAACAACGAGGAGATCAGCGAGGAAGCCCAGCAGGAGATGGCCAGTGAAGCCGGGATCCGCGCGGCACGCATCGATGATATTGCGAACTTCCTCAATCAATGGGGCAACGAGTAGCCCGCTTCAGGCTCCGGTATGCTGATGCTTTGCCAGACAGCTCAGCATTACGCTATCGGACCACATGCATTTTTTTCGCAACCCAGGTGAAGAGGGTTTACCGATAAACAGGGCAAAAATAAACACCAGGCAAAAGAGTACCAGGGGAAACAAAAAGGGCATTTTCACAGTGTTGACCCAATAAAAGTGTATTTCACGGTAATCTACCGTCTGATTGTGACGAATATGTTTTGGGTGATAAATGGAAAACCCCGATCTGGAAAGACTTTACCCTGAAACCAACGCCAAAACGCTGGCGATGTGGGAAACGCAGGACGGTATCGGTTCGCGAAGAGCTCCCTGTTACGCGTCGGGCAGTTTCGCACTGGCGACGGGGTTCCAGCCGGAAATCGCAGAGTCTGTTGATGTTTTATTCCGGGAACTGCAGTCGCTTACCTGTCAGGATCCGCTGGCCGATCTCCAGCCGCGCCCGGGTTTCCATTTTACCTTTGTTCCGTTGACGTTGCCTCTTTATGAGAAGAACGCACGTTTGCCGGTGAAAACGCATCAGCTCCTCGACGCGTGGTCACCGTTTGCGGGGCAGGTCATCACCATCAGAGCGCTCCGGCTGGTGGCGTTGCCGGGCCAGTTTCTTCTTGCCGGACTACCCGATTCTCCCGCCCCGGCACAACGAAAGGCATTTTGCGAAATGCTGTTAACAACGCACTGGCAAGATGAACTGCGGTTACGTCATGATAAGACACCGCTACCCGCGCCTTTCTGGCATACCACACTGCTACGCTATCAGGCTGATTATATGCCAGAGCCCCTGAGGGCATTTTTCCGGGCACGGCAATCGCTGCGCTTTGGCGACGTCTGCGGCTCGCTTGATCTCCGGCTGGTCAATTATAACTGGATGTACTCCACACCGGTCACGCCGGGTATGATTGCATCCTAAGGCTCAGGTTGCCGTACGGTACACGTCAGTTTTTTGGCCAGCTCACTCCGGGCGAGTGATTTTGAGAAATACCACCCCTGAATCAGGGCGTCCGGATACCTGTCCGCAATAAAGCGATATTGTGTTTCGCTCTCCACCCCTTCAAAAACAAGCGTTTTATTCAGTCGGGCGAGGGCATCGCAAAAAATCGCAAAAATATTCTGCTTATAATGTTCAGTGATACCGTCAACCAGTGACTTGTCGATTTTAATCTCGTCATATTCCAGCAGGGAGAGCCTGTCCAGATTTGAGTTTTGTACCCCAAAATCGTCTATCGAGATCCTCACGCCCAGGGACTTAAGCTCAAGGCAAAATCCTTCCAGAATATCCGCACTGGACACTGCTTTTTCTGAAAGCTCAACTTTTATTAAAGACAGCGGGATATTATTCCGTGAGCATTCACGACGCAACACCTGAATAAACAGGCCATCTTCAATCTCTGTTCGCCCCACGTTAAGGGAGATCATTAGCTGATGTTTAATGGCAAGCGGCGCGATTTCAGACAGTGATTTGGCAATGATATTAATATAATACTGCCGGTACAGACCGATTTTCTTAATTAAAGGGATAAACAATTCCGGGGAGACATCTGCCTGATTGTAATCACGCCATCTCGACAGCACTTCAACACCAACAATTTTGTGATCCTCAATACGTATAATCGGCTGGTAATTGACGCTGATGGTATTGGTTTTTACCGCTTTAACCAGCGTTCGCTCCAGAGAAAAGCGATCTTCGTAAATACGCATGAAAAACAGCGTTATCGCCGTCCAGATAAACGACAAAATGGCCGTCAGAAGAATAAACACCACGATGGGTAACGAGGCCAGGCCCGCATCGTGATGCTTCACAATGACACATAAATCCCAACGGGCACTGCACTGTGTGAGGGTTAAGGTAAAGAGTGTTGAATGCAACCAGTTCTGTTTTACGGATTCAGGTGTGACCAGGAAAAATGTTCGCCCGAAATCTTTGGTCGTCGCACTCAGGGAGTAGTTTGCCGTAACCGGTGTAAATTTGTCGTAGGCATAACGGGAGGTGAAAATAATAACATTATTATAAATGGCTGCGTTGCCGGTGAAAAAATCTTTTTTCGAAAACTGCGCCAGCAGGAACCCTCGTGGCGTTTTATGAAGTTCTGCCGGAACGGGGACGGGAGTGGCAAGTTTTCCCCAAAAGGCAGTACAGGCAACTTTGCCGTTTTCAACAAAACCGATATCGGCAAAATAGGGGCTATCGAGTTTAATCTTTCGATAGCCATCAAGGCTGGTTTCATCACAGCCTTGCGCCGTAACATTTTTAAGCGCAAGGGCGACGCTTTCGGACAATCCTTCGGAATAGTGCAAAAGCGTATGGGCGACTTCACGCTGTTTATCCCGCTGCTGGCTGACGATAACCGCATTCACTGCATAAAGAGACAGAATGACCAGAATCGTTGATATGATAGCAACGGCAATGATCTTTTTCATTTTCCGGTTATCCTGTCAGCTCCCTGATGGGGTGAATCTTAACACAGGCAGGGCAGCGTACAAGCCCGCGTGTGATGGCAGCCTTCAGTAGATCGCTGTAATAGTACCTGACGCAAATTTTAGATAAATAAAATAATAACCGTTCCCTGTCGCACGCTTAAGTGCAATTTATTTTCCTCTTAACCTGACCTTTGTTAGAGTGGCAAGAGTTGTCAGCCAGGGACGTCAGGCGTGATAAGGTGGAAAAGCTCGTGCATGTGAAAAATACTTTTTACACAACAACCATTACCGTCATCATTGTCTCATTGATCATCTCGCTGTCGCTTGCCGTCCAAATTACCACGTCCAGACAGCAGTCAATTCAGCAAATTAATACCGGCGTTGCTAACCTGAGTCATACCTTAGATGTCTACACTGAGGGGATCATGCGTCAAAGCGAAATGCTTATCACCACCATTTCAGACGTGATCGACATATATGGTATGACCCCGCAGCAGGCGACCCATATTCAGCGGATAATAGAAAACCAGGATAATCTGCTTACCCAGATTAATAATGTGGTTATCTACAATGTCCATGGAGATATCTTTACGGCATTGTATGGAAATTTTTCCGGGCCACGAAAAGGGGCTGACAGATCGTTTTTTATCTATCACAAGGAAAATAAAAATCAGCAGATCTTTATCGGCCAGCCAGTGGTGAGCAGGACGAATGGTAAATGGGTGATTACGATCAGTCGACGGTTAGAAACGCATACCGGGGCCTTTAACGGCGTTGTCGTCGTGACGCTGGGAATCGAAAATTTTCTGGCCCTCTACGGGCAGATTGATATTGGCCATTCCGGTGTGATTGGCCTGACAACACAATCTGGCGTATTGCTGGTTCGCTATCCTTTTAAAAATAACTACATTGGTGCGATCGTTTCTGATTCGCCACTTTTCAGAAAGTACCTCAAGGTACAAAATTCAGGGATCGCCAGTTCCGTTTCGCGGTTTGACAAAGTCGAACGTATTTTTGCTTTTGAAAAAAACAAACGATACGGGCTGGTCACCACGGTGGCAGTCAGTAAAGAAGAGGCTCTTTCCCCCTGGCGTAAACAGGCCGTGCAGTTGGCCGTCCTCATTCTTATTTTTACCGTGGCGCTTATCGTGGCCTCTTATTTCCTCTATTCGGATCTGTCCAGAAAAACCCGGGATAACAAAGAGCTTAAGATCATTGCGTCAGAAGATGCGCTGACCGGGCTTTACAACCGCCGCACGTTTGATGAAAAAATTCTCTCAGAAATCGCCGCGTGTGCGGCTAACGACACGCCGATTTCCGTCCTCATTGTGGATGTTGATTATTTCAAAAAATACAATGATAACTACGGCCATCCGGAAGGGGACCGCTGTCTGACCCTGCTGGGGAATAGTCTGCGTGAGAGCCTCACCCGGGACAACCAGTTGGTGGCGCGCTATGGCGGAGAAGAGTTTGCGCTGATATTGCCTGACACCGATATTCAGGAAGCGATCCGCCTGGCTCAGACGATGATCGGCAACGTTTTCTCACTGGACATTGAGCATGCTTTTAGTCCCTTTGGACGGGTGACCGTCAGTGTTGGGGTGTCAACCGCACGTGCCGTGGACATTGCTGGCAGCCAGCAAAACTTCATTATTGCAGCGGACCAGGCGCTCTATCAGGCAAAACGTGCAGGGCGAAACCGGCACGCTTTTGTTGCCGTCTAAGCGGGCAAAAAAAAGCCCACTCAAAAGTGGGCAAAAAATACTGGAAGCAATGTGAGCAATGTCGTACTGAATACCTGAGTGTTTAACTCAACTATTCAGTGTTGAGAAAGATAATCTTTCTCAACTTAAGATGCAACCCCACATTTCATGTGGCGCGCTTCTGGAGAATAAATGCGCACTCTCTCGCTGTGATACTAATCACAAATTTCCTTTCCCGGATCCTGTGCTATCCTTTTTGTGTCGTTGATTTAATGACAAAAACCATACAGAGAGGAAAGTTATGGGAATTTTATCCTGGATTATCTTTGGGCTTATTGCGGGTATTCTGGCGAAGTGGATCATGCCGGGCAAAGATGGCGGTGGTTTTATCGTCACCGTGATACTGGGTATTGTCGGCGCGGTAGTCGGCGGCTGGATCAGTACGTTGTTCGGGTTCGGCAAGGTCGATGGCTTCAACTTCGGCAGTTTTGCTGTCGCGGTGATCGGTGCGCTGGTTGTTCTGTTTATCTACAGAAAAATCAAAAGCTAAATCTGATAAGCGTTAAAAAAGGCTGCCAGATGGCGGCCTTTTTACGTTGCGGTGTTACCACCAGCCAAATTGCGTTCCAGCGACAGCAACGATGGCGACAATCAGCATAATGAGTGTTGTTTTTCTCATTTATGCCCCTGGCGCCGCGTAACCACCGACAAAAAACCATGCTAAAAAAACCACCGCCGTTATAAAAATAACGACCGGGAAGAGGATCCCTATTCTCATGCCATCACCTGTTTTGGTTTTCAGAATGCCGTAGAGTGTACGGGGTTAATCCAGATCGAGAAAGCGGGTTTTGCTTTTTCCCTTTTTATCCTGATACATCGCGACATCCGCGGCGCGTAACGCGCTGTCCTCATCCGTCCCGGCAGGATCGACGTCGATAATTCCCAGACTTGCACCGGGGTAAACAATGTTCACACTGTCCAGCCCGTAGTAGCCGGCGATGCGGGCCCGAAGGCGCGTTTTAAGCTGGTTAATCTGGGTGTGATCAGCCTGATTTTCTGTCTGACTCAGGCAGGCTACCAAAAACTCATCGCCGCCCAGCCGGCCGATAATTTCGTCATCGGTTTTTTCTTCTGACAGGCGCTTGCCCACTTCAATCAGGAATTGATCGCCTGTTTCATGCCCGTACCGGTCGTTAATCAGTTTAAAATCATCCAGATCGATAAAGGCGATAATCACGTTGCGCTTAAGGTGGCGGCCCAGGGAAAACAGGGTGTTGAGATCTTTAAAGATGGCGCGGCGGTTGGGTAAACCGGTGAGGGCATCGGTGTAGGAATAGGCGATGAGTGCCGCATTCGCTTCACGAAGCTGGGAAACCAGCGACTCTTTCTGAATGGACTGGGCAATCAATCCGGCAAACAGTTTCAGAACCTGTTCACCGCGTTCGCTAAGCTGCTTCTTTTGCGTGCTGGTTGCGCAGAGCGTACCGTAAAGGGAACCATCAGCAAGCTGCACTGGTACGCTCACGTAAGTGGTAATGCCGAGTGCTTTCGCGGCGTCGCAATCTGCCCAGCGCTCGGGCACCGCGTTACTGAAAAGCGTGTCACTGTCCAGCGCACGTTTGCACAGCGTGTCGCCCCAGGGAACGCTCAGTCCCTCCGGGATCTGCATCTGCTTACTGTTCCGGGCATATAAAATATGCTGCAGGCGCGCATTGAGATCGACCTTCGTCAGGTAGGTCGACTCCATTTCGGTCACCAGTTCCAGCATCTCCAGCAGCTGTCGAACGAGACTTTCAAGGGTTTGCTCAGTGGAGAGAGTTTCAGAAACTCGGGCAAGGATAATATCCGACATGACGTAGGTAGACTCCCATACAGAAGACGTCTGCATCTGCATGTTATGCTGAAAATTTCGGCTTCAGCCATAGTAAAACATGAATGGTAAAAATTTTACATATTCAGCGGAGACAGGCAGCGGGAAAAAAAGCCCCGTTGTTGAGAACGGGGCAAAGACATCTTGATTACGGAATGATGTTCTCTGGTCATATCGAGAACACGCCTCACTATAGTGTTGAAAAGTGCAGTTAAAATGGAGAAATCATGGAGAAAGCGGCGGCGACCCGTTACCCTTTAGATCTGATGATGTGAAAAGGATCAACACGATGAGATTTCTGCTTTTGGCCCTGGCGTTACCACTGGCCGCCTGCACCACACAAACGCCTCCACCGGATGCCCCGCAACCGCCGCACATTGCTGGAATGGCTAACCCAGCCTCGGTCTATTGTCTGGAAAAAGGCGGAGAGCAGATCCCAATCCAGAGCCCGCAGGGCGTGCGCACCGAGTGCAAATTACCCGGTGGCGAAGTGATTGACGAATGGGAGCTCTATCGTCGCGATCACCCGCAACCCGCCAGGTGACAGCGGCGCAGTTATTGCGATACACTTCTCTTTAGGATTATTCTTAGCCAGTTTCTGGCCATCTTTATCGTGAGAGAAGTATGTTTCAGCTTAAACCGGGCAGCATGGCGTTGATCATTGGTGCCCGCACGGCCTCTGGCCGTCGCAATGTGGGTAAATCAGTCGAGTTGTTTGGCCTTTGCCAGCCCGGCCAGCGTTTTGTTAACCCGGTCAATGGCGTAATGACGCAGCTGCCTGCTACAGCGGATCGCGCGCTCTGGCTGGTGACGGGCGATGTCTACGCCTTCGATAATCAGCACGGTTTTGCATTTGTGCGCGCTGAACATTTACTGCCGCTCACTCCGGATGAGGCGCCTCACATTGTGGATGAGTTAACGATCGACTAATTACAGATGGCGCAGCCAGTCTGCCAGGACCTTAGCGTGATTCTGTTCGGTATTTTTTGCGCCGTAGAGAAGGGTTAAGGTCTGCTGTTTTGCCAGCGTCGCCAGACGCAATCCCTCGTCTTTATGTTGTGCCAGCTCTTCCCGATACGCCTGGCTGAAGGTGGTGAAATCAATGGTTTCGCTATGGAAAGCCTTGCGCAATCCGTCTGAAGGCGTAAGCGCTTTGCACCATTCATCGTGCACGAGGTCTGCTTTTTTCACCCCCCGCGGCCACAGCCTGTCCACCAGCACCCGATAACCATCCTCGGGGGCAGCCTGTTCATAGACGCGCTTGCATTGAATCATCATTTCACCCTCCCAATTTAAGGTATTGTGATTATTGCAGAAGATCGGTAGTCTGAGGTTCCTTATGTTATCTGATAATACTCTGGCATAAGGAACCTTTCATGGAACACCTCCCGGTTAAAACGACGCTGCGCATTGCGCTGGTTGGCGATTACAATCCCGATGTGATTGCGCACCAGGCGATCCCGCTGGCCATTGATGATGCTGCTGCAGTGCTGGATCTCACCGCTGATTATGACTGGCTTGCGACGACGGAGCTGACCAGTCCTGAAGATCTGGTGGGTTACGATGCCATCTGGCTGGTTCCTGCAAGCCCCTACAAAAATACCGAAGCCGCTTTTATCGCCGCACGCTATGCGCGTGAAAACAGCATTCCGTTCCTCGGCACCTGCGGTGGTTTCCAGCATGCGCTAATTGAGTACGCACGTAACGTGCTCGGCTGGAGCGATGCGGCGCACGCCGAAACGGACACCGAAGGCTCGATGGTGATTGCGCCGCTGACCTGCTCTCTGGTGGAAAAAACCGATGCGATTGAGCTGCGTAACAACACGCTGATTGCGAAAGCCTACGGCAAGCCGGAAATTGAAGAGGGATATCACTGCAACTACGGCGTATCGCCGGAATTTGCGCAGGAGCTGGAGAGCGGTGATATGCGCGTGACGGGCTGGGACGAGCAGGGGGAAATCCGTGCCGCAGAGCTGGTCACCCATCCGTTCTTCGTGATTACGTTATTCCAGCACGAGCGTGCTGCGCTGGCGGGGCGTCCGGTAGTGCTGGTACAGGCGATGCTGCGTGCGGCGCGTGGGTAAGAAAACGGCAGACCGTCAGGTCTGCCTCTGTTTTTAACGGGGCGTGATCTCCCGGTCGCGCCCGGCAAGCATGCCGCAGATGGCCATTACCACCGAGGCCAGCGCGCAGGCCAGAAGCGGGATCTGCCAGTCACCGGCGGTATCGTGAACTTTCCCCATCAGCGGGGGCCCGCAGGCTGCCAGCAGATAACCAATTGACTGCGCCATACCGGACAGCGCCGCCGCCTGATGGGCAGAGCTGGCGCGCAGGCCGATGAACGTCAGACCGAGGATCATCGTTGCTCCGGTGCCAAAGCCAAACACCAGCGTCCACACGACCGCCCAATCCGGCGCAAACCAGAAACCTGCCGCACTGACTGCACACATCAGCGCTACTGCGCCGGCAATCCCGCGCTGATCGTTCAGACGATGCAGGATCAGCGGCACGGCAAGGCCCGGAATGGCAGTCGCCAGCTGTAACAGCCCGTGCATGGAGCCTGCCTGCGTTTCGCTGTAGCCGTGGCTGAGTAATATCGCGGGCAACCAGCCGATGATGACGTAGTAAATCAGCGAGTTGATGCCGAGAAAGAGCGTTACCTGCCAGGCGAGGGCAGAGCGCCAGATGGCGCGGTTGTGTAGCGCCCCGGCGCCGGTCACCGTGGCGACCTGTTTCTGCCGCCACTGCGGTAGCCAGAGCAGCAGCGCCAGCAGGGGAAAGATCATCAGCATCAGCAGTGCGCCCTGCCAGCCTGCCGCGCCCTGAGCAAGCGGTACAATCAGCGCCGAACCGCACGCCGCCGAAACCCCCATCGTCAGGGAATAGGCTCCGGTAAGTCGGGCAACCTGGCCGGGGAAATCACGTTTGATTAATCCAGGTAACAGCACATTCCCGAGCGCGATACCACAGCCGATCACCGCCGTGCCGGTAAACAGCAGGGCTGCGGAGGGCAGGGAGCGCACGACAATGCCGGCGCATATCAGCAGCAGGGCAATAAACAGGCTGCGCTCCATGCCGATACGCCGCGCCACGCCCGCGGCGAGCGGCGAGATAAGGGCAAACGCTAACAGCGGCAGGGTAGTTAATAGACCGGTCTGCGCGGTGGTTAATCCATATTCAAGGCGAATAGTGTCGAGCAGCGGCGCTGCTCCGGTAAAGGTGACGCGAAGCGTCGTGGCAATCATCAGGATGCCTGCGATCAGCAGCGCGCCGTTGCGAGTAGCAGTAGTCATTGTGTTCTCATACGTTCAGGCGAGCGCACACAATACCGATTTTCGTCGCGGTTGAAATCAGGCTAAAATGACAGTTTATCGCTAATATCGGACAACCTGATGAACGGTCTGGGACTGGACGGCTACGATCCCGATAGCCAATTCGATGCGGCGGTCGCCTTTCGCATCCGCGTGGTGGCGCAGGAACAACATATTCCGCGGCACCAGCACCGCAAAGGGCAGCTGATTCTGGCGCTGGGTGGCGCAATCACCTGTGAGGTAGAAAATGCCATGCTGATGGTACCGCCCCAGTATGCCGTGTGGATCCCTGGGCAGATGCCCCACAGCAACAAAGCGACGCCAGGTGCCCAGCTCTGTTTTTTGTTTATTGAACCTGGCGCCGTCAGTCTGCCAGACCGGTGCTGTACGCTGAAAATATCGCCGCTGGTGCGGGAGCTGATTCTGTCGCTGGCGGGGAAAACACGTGAGCAACTGCCGCTTGCCACCACCTTGCGTCTGATGGATGTGCTGTTTGATGAACTGCCGCTCCAGCGTCAGGAGCATTTACAGCTGCCCGTTTCCCCTCATCCAAAAATTCGGTTGATGAGCGAAAAGATGGCGGAAGAGCCCGCCGCGTGGCAGACGCTGGCGCAATGGGCGCGCCACTTTGCCATGAGCGAGCGCAACCTGGCACGGCTGGTGGTCAAAGAGACGGGCTTAAGCTTTCGCCGCTGGCGTCATCAGCTGCAGTTGATTGTGGCGTTGCAGCTGCTGATTGGCGGGAAGTCAGTTCAGCAGGTGGCGCAGTCACTCGGTTATGACTCCACCACTGCCTTTATTACGATGTTTAAAAAGGGGCTGGGGCAAACGCCCGCACGCTATATTGCCAGTCTGACTACGACTTCCCAATAAACAGCGAAACCAGCCCGGCGGCAATCAACGGGCCCACCGGAACGCCGCGAAAGAGCGCCACGCCAAGCACCGTACCCACCAGCAGACCAGCCACCAGGGAGGGCTGGCTGCTCATCAACGTGACGCCACGACCACCCAGCCATGACACGAAAATCCCCACCGCGATAGCCACCAGCGATTTCCAGTTCACAAACGAGTGCAGCAGCGTTGAAGCCGGAAGCGTGCCGCTGGCAATAGGGGCCATTACCCCAATGGTCAGAATGATTATCCCGATCGTGAGGCCTTGTTTTTCTATCCACGGGAAAAAAGTGTTTAACGGCGTTACGCGCACAATGATTAACACCAGAATCGAGATGGCGACGGTGGTGTTGTGGCTGATAAAGCCGAGTGCAGCGAGTGCCAGAAGAATGAGCAGAGTAGGATCAAACATGAGGAGTCCTTGCCAGAATAGTAAGCCTGCTTACTTTACGCGGAAAAACGGCTGACGACAGTGTTTTAAAAAAAATACGTGTCACTGTCATATCCGTGTCATTTGCAGGGGATAAAACGGCATCAGGCATCGCAAAGGGTTGCTAAGATGAACGATCACATGTTTGTTGAAACGCTGATTATCTCCTCATCGTTTTTCGCTATTGCCGTTATTCTGATCGCGTCGATTCTGTTTCTGGAAAAGAGAGGCTGACAGAGGCGTCAGCCATCACGCTCATGCCTTACGGAACGCCACCAGTTCAGGACGGGCAATGCGCAGGTAATCCTGGGTATCCATAATCACGGATTTTTCCAGCAGACCGGCGTTGAAGGCGATTTCGTCAAAACGCTCGAAGAGGAGCGGGTCGGCGACCAGGGTCAGATCGGGATGGAAGCTGAACGGCGGGATAGCGCCAAACACGCAGGCCGTCAGGTTATCGACTTCGGCCGGGCTGGCGAGAGAGGCTTTTAATCCGCCGAAATGGCTGGCAAGCTGGCTCAGGTCGGCCTGCTGGTCAGCGGCCAGGATCGCCAGAACGTGTTTTTTTACACCGTTTCCCTTCACTTTGCAGACCAGCGCTTTTGCGCCTTGCCCGAGATCGGTTCCACGGATTTCGCTCACCGCTTCACATTTCCCCACGGCCTCGTGCTCCATCACACGAAACCGCGCACCTTGCTGGGTTAACAGCGTAATGAGTTGCTGGTGGGTAGCCGTACCCTTAACATCATCAGACATAGTGAGTGTACCTGTTATCTGCCAATACGCAGTGTCCAACAGTAGCACAGATCCTTTCGCGAAGGGGATGAACGAAGGGGGAAGAAAACAGCCAGCGTGTCGCTGGCTGTGGGGTCAGGCGTTGCTGGTGGCCGATTGCTTGTGGAAAAGTTCCCGGAACACCGGATAGATATCATCCTGGTCACGGATGTGCTGCATGGCGAAGTTATCGAACATCGATTGCAGATGTTCATATTCACGCCACAGCGTCTGGTGGGCACGACGCGTGATTTCGATATAGCTGTAGTAGCGCACCACCGGCAGAATTTTTTTCGCCAGAATGTCGTGACACAACGGCGAGTCATCCGCCCAGTTATCACCATCGGACGCCTGCGCAGCATAGATGTTCCACTGCGCCGGATCGTAACGCTCTTTCACTACCTCATCCATTAGCTTCAGGGCGCTAGACACGATGGTGCCACCGGTCTCCTGCGAGTAGAAGAACTCATGTTCATCCACCTCTTTCGCCTGGGTGTGGTGGCGAATGTAGACCACTTCCACGTTTTTGTATGTTCTGCTCAGGAATAGATAGAGCAGAATGTAAAAACGCTTCGCCATATCCTTAGTGGCCTGGTCCATTGAACCGGAGACGTCCATCAGACAGAACATGACAGCCTGGCTCGAAGGCTCCGGCCGTTTTTCGTAGTTTTTATAGCGCAGGTCGAAGGTATCGATAAACGGTACCCGCTCGATCTTCGCCCTCAGCTCAGCAATCTCTTTACGCAGGCGCTCCTCTTCCAGCAGTTGCGCCGGTTCGGTATTTTCCACGACCTTCAGGCAGCTCTCCAGCTCGCGCAGTTCACGCCGTTTACCTGCCGTCATGGCCGTGCGCCGCGCCAGCGAGTTTTGCAGCGAACGTACGACGCTGATATTGGCCGGTACGCCGTTCGCGGTATAGCCGGCGCGATGGGTTTTGTATTCGTTAAGCTGACGGTGCTGATTCTTTTTCAGATTAGGCAGCGCCAAATCTTCAAAGAGCAGGTCGAGATACTCATCTTTCGAGATCTGGAAGACGAACTCATCCTGACCTTCACCGTCCTGACTGGCCTGTCCCTGACCGCTTCCTGAACCGCCGCCACCCCCTTGTGGACGCTCGATTCTGTCGTTCTGAACGAAGTGGTCATTACCTGGGTGGACGCGATGGCGCAGCCCGCCACGCCCCTGATGAAACATCGGTTCGCTGATGTCATCGGTGGGGATGGAGACAGACTCGCCGCTGTCGACGTCGGTCACCGAGCGTTTGTTGATGGCCTCGGAGATCGACTGTTTAATTTGCGCTTTATAACGGCGCAAGAAGCGCTGGCGGTTCACCGTGCTCTTGTTTTTGCCGTTCAGACGCCGGTCAATAAACCAGGTCATATGCCCCCCGTACTGCATTTGCCAACTTGCATTTTGTTGGCCCGGTGAACGTTAAGCGACACCGGGCACTTGTTTTAAGACGATTTCCGTACGCGCAGATACCATTCGCACAGCAAACGAACCTGTTTGCGGGTATAGCCTTTTTCCATCATACGGTCGACAAAATCGTCGTGTTTCTTCTGCTCGTCAGTTGAGGTTTTGGTGTTAAACGAAATCACCGGTAACAGCTCTTCGGTATTGGAGAACATTTTCTTCTCGATGACCGTGCGCAGTTTCTCGTAGCTGGTCCAGTTCGGATTACGACCGTTGTTATGCGCTCTCGCACGCAGTACAAAGTTCACAATCTCATTACGGAAGTCTTTCGGGTTGCTGATCCCGGCAGGCTTCTCAATTTTTTCCAGCTCCGCATTCAGGGATTCCCGGTCAAACAGCTGCCCGGTATCCGGGTCGCGGTACTCCTGATCCTGGATCCAGAAGTCAGCGTAGGTGACGTAACGGTCAAAGATGTTCTGGCCGTATTCTGAATAGGATTCCAGGTAGGCCGTCTGGATCTCTTTGCCAATGAACTCGGCATATTTCGGGATCAGATAACCTTTCAGGAACTCAAGATAACGTTCAGCCTGCTCCTGCGGGAACTGCTCGCGTTCGATCTGCTGCTCCAGCACGTAGAACAGATGAACCGGGTTGGCTGCCACTTCCGCATGGTCGAAGTTAAACACGCGGGAGAGGATCTTAAATGCGAAACGCGTGGACAGACCGTTCATGCCCTCGTCGACACCCGCGTAGTCACGGTACTCCTGATACGACTTCGCTTTCGGGTCGGTATCTTTGAGGCTCTCACCGTCATACACTCGCATTTTCGAGTAGATGCTGGAGTTTTCCGGCTCTTTCAGACGTGACAGGATGGAGAAGCGCGACAGCGTTTCCAGAGTGCCCGGCGCGCATGGCGCATGCACCAGCTCACTGTGGTTAAGCAGTTTTTCGTAAATTTTGATCTCTTCGGAGATCCGCAGGCAATAAGGCACTTTGACGATGTACACACGGTCAAGGAACGCCTCATTGTTTTTATTATTACGGAAGGAGACCCACTCGGATTCGTTTGAGTGCGCCAGGATGATGCCGTTGAACGGCAGGGCAGAGATACCTTCCGTCCCGTTGTAGTTCCCTTCCTGGGTGGCTGTCAGCAGCGGATGCAGCACTTTAATAGGTGCTTTAAACATCTCGACGAACTCCATAATCCCCTGGTTTGCCCGGCACAGTGCACCAGAGTAGCCGTAGGCATCCGGGTCATTCTGGGCGTAGTTTTCCAGCTTACGGATATCGACTTTACCGACCAGTGCCGAAATGTCCTGGTTGTTCTCATCACCCGGTTCCGTTTTGGCAATAGCGATCTGTTCCAGTATGGATGGCCACACTTTCACAACACGGAATTTGGTAATGTCACCGCCAAACTCATGCAGGCGTTTCGCCGCCCATGGCGACATGATGGTGCCGAGATAACGACGCGGAATGCCATACTCTTTATCCAGAATTTGTGCATCTTCCTGCGGGTTAAACAGGCACAGCGGATGGTCGTTCACCGGGCTGCGTTCACCGTTGGCACTCAGTACATAGATAGGCACACGCTGCATCAGCGATTTCAGCCGTTCAGCCAGTGACGATTTACCGCCACCCACCGGGCCGAGTAAATAGAGGATCTGTTTCTTCTCTTCCAGACCCTGAGCAGCATGTTTCAGGTAGGAGACGATTTGCTCGATGGCATCTTCCATGCCATAGAACTCTTCAAACGCCGGGTATCGGGCGACCACCCGATTCGAAAAGAGACGGGAAAGCCGTGGTTCCTGGGCAGTATCAACCATGTTTGGCTCACCAATAGCCATCAATAGCCGTTCTGCCGCGTTGGCATAGGCACTGCGATCTTGCCGACAGATGGTAAGAAACTCCTGCAGTGTGAACTCTTCGTCCTTGGCAGCTTCATAGCGCTGGCGATAGTGATCGAATATATTCATGGCATGCCGTCCTTTCGTTTTTTAGCACAGGATAAGAGCCGTTCGTATGAGTAGTGGAGGCTCCCGGAAGAGAATCTCTCGCACCTCACTGCCAGAGCAGCAACCTGTGTGCCAGGTCAGACGCTAAGTACCGCGGGGCGTTCAGGAAAACTCTTCTTAAATTAAAGCGTAGATGGCATTTGCAAAACTTGCATGCTGATAAAATCTAATTTCAATGACATATCAATAACTCATCCAAAAATTTCCATTGTCGTTATAAGTCATAAGGGCATTTTTCACCCTGTGGTCACATAAATGAAAACGACCTGTCATCTGAAAAATGAAAAATAACGGGTTAATCAAACTGATTAGCAGGCAAAAAATTTGAGGAAGTACGGGTCTGGCGGTTACACTTCACCCGCTGATTATTTGACTACAGGAAAGAATGGATTGTGACCAAACTCAAACTTCTGGCATTGGGCGTACTCGCCGCGACCGCAGTTAGCACCGCACAGGCGGAAAGCCAGTGGACGGTTGGTGCGGGCGTGGGTGTCATTAACAGCCCGTACAAACAGTATGATCGTGATGTTTATCCCGTTCCGGTTGTCACCTATGAAGGCGATAACTTCTGGTTCCGTGGCCTGGGCGGCGGCTACTATCTGTGGAACGATACGGCAGATAAGCTCTCTATTATGGCTTACTACGATCCGACGCACTTCAAACCCGGTGATAGCGACAGCCACGCCCTGCGTCAGCTCGACAAGCGTAAGAGCACCATGATGGCGGGTCTCTCTTATGTGCATAACACCGAGTATGGTTTCCTGCGTACCGCGTTGGCGGGGGATACGCTGGATAACAGCAACGGCTTTATCTGGGATCTGGCCTGGCTCTATCGCTACACCAACGGTGCGTTAACGCTGACGCCAGGTATCGGTGTGCAGTACAACAGTAAGAACTACAACGACTACTACTATGGCGTCTCTAAGAATGAGTCCCGTCGTAGCGGTCTGAAGAGCTACAGCGCCGATGATGGCTGGGATCCGTACCTGGAGCTGACCGCGAGCTACAACTTCCTCGGGGACTGGAACGTATACGGTACTGGCCGTTACGAGCGTCTGAGCGACGAAGTGAAAGATAGCCCGATGGTCGACAAGTCCTGGGCGGGCATTTTCTCTGTCGGTGTGACCTACAAGTTCTGATTGTGCATTAAATCAGTGCATTCTTTGCATTATAACGGGGCGCTTGCGCCCCGTTTGCATTGCTTTGGTGCAGTAAAACACAACACCGTGTCGAAGCCTTTAGCGCTTCACAATGCGAATAGTCTGCCCTAAGCGAGACGGTTTTTCTTCGCTGGCTTTTTGCGGTGTTGTTACACAGGCGGTCTCGACGCAGACAAACGTTTTGTAACCGTCGTCAGGCACGTCCGCCATGCTTACAGAGAGCGCCGGGCCAGGGTTCCAGCCCACCACGTTGCTGTGATGATGGTGAACCACTTCGATGCCACGGTTGAGGGCACTGTCGTGGATCACGTTGCACGCTTCCGGATGCAGGTATACGCGGTCGGTGCGGTCAGGGAAGGTCTGTACGCCGTCGCTGAGTTTCCCTTCTTTGGCGTTGTCCACTTTGTCGATATAGGTATCGCCAAGGCCGCTGACGTTAACGGCGCTGATGTCACCCACGTTGAAATAGGAGTGCAGGGCGGACGTGGTTTCAAACTCGCCGTGTGCTTCCAGCTCAATTTCGCAGGTTTTCCCCAGCTTAAAGCGGGCGTACAGAGTGAATTCGTGTGGCCACAGCGCTCGGGTCTCGTCATTGGCTTGCAGCTCAAAGGTCAGCACGGCACCGTTATCATCTTCGTTATGCGCTTTCAGGGTCCACTGCTGGTTGCGGGCAAAACCATGAGAAGGCAGACCCGGCTGCGCTGACGGGCCAAACCACGGCCAGCAGATCGGCACGCCGCCGCGGATCGCCGCCCCTTTTTTGAAAGAGGTCGCATCGCTCAGCCACAGCACTTCCGTTTCACCTTCCGGTTTCCAGGAGAGCAGGTGAGCGCCGTTCAGCGCAACGGAGGCCTTAACACGCGGGTGGTCAACGACGATAACATCAGCGCCATCAATCTGGCGACGGGAGAGCACAGGGGTAAGTTGTTCGACTACCGGAAGTGCAAAAATTTTATGAGTCATTAAGCAATCCTCTGTCTTAAAACAATAAAAAAGGCGACCGAAGTCGCCTTTTTGGATCAAGCACTCATTCCAGTTTATTTGGAGATGTGAGCGATCAGGTCCAGTACTTTGTTAGAGTAGCCGGTTTCGTTGTCGTACCAGGATACCAGTTTAACGAAGTTGTCGTTCAGTGCGATACCCGCTTTAGCATCGAACACGGAAGTGCATACTTCGCCGTTGAAATCGGTAGATACAACGTCGTCTTCGGTGTAACCCAGAACGCCTTTCATTGCGCCTTCGGAAGCAGCTTTGATTGCTTTCTTAATTTCTTCGTAAGAAGCAGCTTTTTCCAGACGAACGGTCAGGTCAACAACGGATACGTTAGGAGTTGGAACGCGGAACGCCATACCAGTCAGTTTGCCATTCAGTTCTGGCAGTACTTTACCTACAGCTTTAGCAGCACCGGTAGAGGATGGGATGATGTTCTGAGCCGCGCCACGGCCGCCACGCCAGTCTTTGTGAGACGGGCCGTCAACGGTTTTCTGAGTAGCGGTGGTCGCGTGAACGGTAGTCATCAGACCTTCGATGATGCCGAAGTTGTCGTTGATAACTTTAGCCAGCGGTGCCAGGCAGTTGGTGGTGCAGGATGCGTTAGAAACGATATCCTGGCCAGCGTAAGTTTCGAAGTTAGCACCACGAACGAACATTGGGGTGTTGTCTTTAGAAGGACCAGTCAGAACAACTTTTTTTGCACCCGCGGTGATGTGTTTACGCGCAGTTTCGTCGGTCAGGAAGATACCGGTTGCTTCAGCAACAACGTCAACACCGATTTCGTTCCATTTCAGGTTAGCTGGGTCTTTCTCAGCAGTAACGCGGATGGTTTTGCCATTAACAACCAGGTGGCCGTCTTTCACTTCAACGGTGCCGTCGAAACGACCGTGAGTTGAGTCGTACTTCAGCATGTACGCCATGTATTCAGCGTCCAGGAGATCGTTGATACCAACGATTTCGATGTCAGAACGTTTCTGAGCAGCACGGAAAACAATACGGCCGATACGGCCAAAACCGTTGATACCTACTTTGATAGTCATATATTCCACCAGCTATTTGTTAGTGAATAAAAGGTTGCCTGTAAAATTACAAAAACCTTACGCAGCGTCAAGCGGAATCGTGTCAATCATTGCGACAAATCAATCCTGTGACTAACGTTTGTGCGACTGACTCGCCTCACTTTCCCTTTGAGCTAACAACCACATGGGGGCTGCGCCCGGAATTTTAAAGGCCTCGCAGGATAAATATGTGAACATGATCACAATTGCCTGACCGCCTTTTCGCGACACATAAGTTTAGAACAAAAGTGCACGCAAGGGTGTTAATGTTTTGTTAGAATCCGGGTTAAAAGATGTCTGTTTCTACAGCGAGATGTAAGCATATGTCGAACCAACGTAACCCTGACGATTTGAAAAAAAACCTCACAGAAATGCAATTTTACGTGACGCAGAATCACGGCACGGAGCCGCCATTCACCGGGCGTTTGCTGCATAACAAACGCGATGGCGTGTACCATTGCCTGGTCTGTGATGCCCCCCTGTTCAACTCACAAACGAAATACGATTCTGGCTGCGGCTGGCCGAGCTTTTACGAGCCGGTGAGCGATGACGCGATCCGCTACCTGACTGACTCCTCGCACGGGATGGTCCGTACCGAAATTCGCTGCGGCAACTGCGATGCGCACCTGGGGCATGTCTTCCCGGACGGCCCTCAGCCAACGGGCGAGCGTTTCTGCGTAAACTCAGCCTCTCTGAGCTTCAGCGACGATGAAAACGGCGACCAGATCAAAGGTTGAAAAAACGATTCAGCAAATTATTCCTTTGAAAGGGAGAGATAGTGAATATTGATGACATGATTAACGGTATGACGCTCGAGGTTTATCAGCGTCTGGTCACTGCCGTTGAGCTGGGGAAATGGCCTGATGGCGTTGCCTTAACCCCGGAGCAAAAAGAGAACAGCCTGCAGCTGGTGATGCTGTGGCAGGCGCGCAATAACACCGATGCGCAGCACATGACAATCGACACCAACGGCCAGATGGTGATGAAGAGCAAGCGTGAGCTGAAAGAAGAGTTTGGTATCACGCCCAAGCCGATTGCGACAATGAAAATGCAATAACGGTGCGGGTTGATGCCCTTACTCAACCCTCTCCCGGTGGGTTGAGGGATCCCCAGTAATTTTTTTACCGAAAGCGACGAAAGTTG